>JACETR010000025.1 GCA_013911165.1 Planctomycetota bacterium
GTAAAGACGTCTCCGGTGTGGAGCAGCACCTCGCCGGTTTCAGCATCGAGGATATCCTCAGCGCTCACTCGGCCGGTACGCACGCCGTCGACTTCTGTTCCGATCAGCTTTTCGATGTCCTTGACCGTCTTCGCCTTGACCGTTTCCAGCTCATAGAACTGGGACAGCAGGGCCGTGGAGGAACCAAAGTCCTCGTCCATGGCACGCAGAAGCATCGATGCAGGAAACTTGCCGCTCTGGTCGATCCGAACCGAGAGAGCACCTTTTTTGGTGACGTTGAACTCGACCCAGGATCCGCGCTCGGGAATGATCCGGCATGAGTGCAGCTTGACGTCTCCGGTGTGCAGTTCTTCACTGAAGTCCACACCGGGAGAACGATGCAACTGACTGACGATCACACGCTCGGAACCGTTGACGATGAACTCACCGCCACCGATCATCAGCGGGATCTCACCGAGGTAGACCTCTTCCTCCAGCGACTCCCCCTCTTTCTCAAGGCGGAGGCGAATTTTGAAGGGGGCCCCGTAGGTCAGCTTGAGCTGTCGGCACTCATCGACCGAATAACGGGGGCTGCCGAGATCGTAACCCAGATAAGTCAGGGTGATCGACTCGTCGTAACTGTTGATGGGGAAGATCTCACGGAGGATCGACTCGAGACCAATGTTGTCCCGGTCCGCCCAGTGAACATCCCTTTGCAGAAACTGGGAGTATGCATTGATCTGCAACTCCATCAGATTCGGAATTTGCACAGCCCTCAGACCACTGCCAAAGACCTTGGCTGGTCTCGGTCCGTGCTCCACGGCCATCGCTTCTTCAGGCGACATGGATACCTGCTTCCTTCGTGCGTGCTTCCATCACAGATACTTTGTGAAGTCAGTCGCACGAGTCCCTGAGACCGGGGATGCGACCCATGCATCCTCGATCAGCAAACCTTCATGACGGAAACCAGAGGTTTCCGAGCGAGATGGACTGCTAGGACAACCCGTTGACGGCTGTCCGGGACTTTTCGATAGCCTTCCAGACCCGGACTCCCCCCGGGGCCTACCACTGGCTTTCGAATCCCGGGGAGGCATCCCTCGCATGGACGCTCCCCAGCTAACACACTTCCAGTATTGCCCAATAACCCATAAACGCCGGTATCCCATGAAGGATTACTTCATGGGCGACGTGTTCAGAACTTTGCAATCCTGGAACTGGCGATCACTACTTAAGTTCGACCGAAGCACCGGCTTCTTCGAGTTCGGCCTTGAGTTTCTCGGCCTCTTCCTTCGGAACGCCTTCCTTGACGGCCTTGGGTGCGGACTCGACCAACTCTTTGGCTTCCTTCAGTCCCAGACCAGTGATGCCGCGGACGGCCTTGATCACAGGGACCTTTTTGCCACCGTCGCCGGTCAGGACGACGTCGAAATCGGTCTTCTCCTCGGCAGCGCCTCCGCCACCGTCTCCACCAGCAGCCATCATCGGCATGCCCATGGGCATGGCGGCGGCGCT
This sequence comes from Planctomycetota bacterium, assembly GCA_013911165.1. Lineage (GTDB taxonomy): Bacteria > Planctomycetota > UBA8108 > UBA1146 > UBA1146 > UBA12191. The sequence goes on from JACETR010000025.1 coordinate 1,492, forward strand.
GACGCCAAACTCGTCCTCAAGGACGTCCTTCAACTCGACGAGCTCCATGACACTGAGGCCCTTGATGCTCTCCATGATGGCTCCGACCTTTTCGCTCGGCGGTGCCTTTTCTTCGGTTGCAGCTTCATCCGACATGTCAGCTACTCCCCTTCTTCTCGTTGTTTGTCAGCGATCGCCTGAACAACACCGGGCAACCCGGTGAGCAGATTCTGAGTAATGGCGACCAGGCCAGTCAGCGGTCCGGCAATCGCGGAAACGACCGCTGCCTGCGTTTCCTGAACGCTTGGCATCTTCGTCAACTTCTCGGCTTCTTCGGGTCCGAGAACGGAGCCCTCGAGGACTCCTCCCTTGATGGGCAACTTCTTGCCCAATTCCTTGCGCATGTCCGCAATCGTCTTGCTTGCGGTAATCGCATCCGAGTCTCCGTTGATCAAGGCAACGGGACCGGAATAGGTCTCAGCAGGGAACTCGCGACCACTCTCGTCCATCACTCTCTTGAGGAGTGAGTTCTTGACGACATTGATGTTGAGCCCCGCTTCACGGAGTTTGATTCGCGCACCGAAATCCTCGGAAGAATTCAATCCCGAGAAATCCACCAGGAGCACGTCTCCGGAATCATCGAGGCGATTGGACAACTGCTGTGTCATCATCACCTTCATCCTGCGGGCCATGGGGCCTCCCTTTCCAGCTTCGCGGCTCCTACTGCGCCAACTGAATCGCCACAGCGGGCGACATCGTTGACTTGATAAAGACTTTCTTCATGTAGACACCCTTGATCGATGTCGGGCGCAACTTCTCGATGTGGGAAACGAACGCCTGAACGTTTTCCACCAACTGATTCTCTTCGAAACTGCAACGACCGACCGGAGCATGAACAATGCCACCGGCGTCATTACGGAATTCGATCTTACCTGCCACGAACTCCTGAACTGCGGTCAAGACGTCCGTCGTCACGGTTCCGGATTTGGGGGTCGGCATCTTGCCTTGGGGACCAAGGACCTTTCCCAATTTTCCGACGAATCGCATCATCGACGGGTGAGCGATGGCGACATCGAAATCGAACCAGCCCCCCTCGATTTTGGCAGCGAGTTCCTCGCCTCCCACTTCTGCGGCTCCTGCGGCTTTCGCTTCTTCAGCAGCAGGGCCATCGACGAAGGCGATCACTCGAACCGTCTTGCCGATTCCGTGGGGAAGGGAGAAGGCACCGCGAATGTTTTGAGTGCCCTGTCGTGGATCGATGCCCAGGCGAACAGCGACTTCGACGGTTTCGTCGAACTTGGCTTTCTGGAAACCCATCACCGTCTTGACGGCCTCGGCGAGAGGCTTCTCCTGATGGCGATCCACCTTGGACCTGTTGCCAGTGTGTCTCTTGCTGGATTTGGGCATTAGTCCTCCACCTCTATTCCCATGCTCCGTGCAGTTCCTGCAATCATGAGCATGGCCGCTTCCAGAGAAGCAGCATTGAGGTCGTTCTTTTTGGTCTCCGCAATCTCGCGAATCTGATCGTTGGTGATCTTGGCAACCACTTCATGACCGGGGTCATTGGCTGCCTTTTCGAGGCCAACGGCCTTTTTGATCAGAACGGCTGCGGGGGGAGACTTGAAGGTCAGATCAAAGGTGCGGTCGTTGTAGACCGTAATGACAACAGGAATGACAAGCCCCTGCTGACTGGCCGTTTCAGCATTGAAACGCTGAACAAACTCACCAATGTTCACACCATGCTGACCCAGTGCCGGACCCACCGGCGGCGCCGGCGTAGCCTGCCCGCCAGGGACCTGCAATTTGATCAGTCCTGTGACTTCTTTTGCCATGATCTCTGCCTATCCTGCGGTCAACGAACGGGGCATGACATTCACCCCGCCCTCCCGCTGGGATCTCGATAAAATCGAGATCAGGTTTTCTCTACTTGCCAGTATTCCAGGTCGACCGGAGTGTCCTGTCCGAAAATCGTGACCATCACACGGAGCTTGCCGGTCTTCGGCTGAACCTCCTCGACGACACCTTCGAAGTTTTCGAACGGACCATCCTTGACCTTGACGGAATCATTTTTCTTGACGTCAATTTTCAGTTCAGGAGCGGCTTCACTTTCGCGCTGCTCCATCATGTCTCTCAATTTTCTGACTTCTTCAGGGGTCATCGGCATCGGCTTGTCGGCGGCTTTTCCACCCACAAAGGATCCCACTCCCTGAACTTCACGCAGGAGGTACCAGATCTCGTCCACCAACTGACACTCCATGAAGAAGTACCCCTGATAGAGCTTCTGTTCCCGAACCCGCTTCTTGCCCTCTTTGATCTCGATCACTTTCTGTTTCGGAACGGCAATGTTCCGCACGTACTTGTCGAGACCGCTCAGGGCCAGTTTTCTCTCAACCTTGCGCGAGAGGGTATCCTCCCGACCATTGGCCACCTTGACGACGTACCACTCATGGGCCATCTCGTCGTCGTCTGATTCCTCCGGCTTGATAATGCCGGACATCATCGCAGCGGGAGTGGAGTCTTCCACTTCAACCTCTGCGTGGGATTCTGCTGAATCAGCCGAATCTTCGATCGCATCGTCAGCACCGCCAGCAGCAAGATCATCTTGCACCGATTCGGATTCGGTCTCACCGGCATCACCGGTGGCAACCGTCTCTTCACCCTCGGGCATCGTCTCTTCGTGGTCGGTGAAATCGTCGATCATCCGTAGACCACTCCCTGAACAGTGCGAAGCAATCCGTCTGCCATCATGATCCAGCCCAAAATAATGACCGCGGTCACACACACGACCAGCGAGTTGCGTGTGGTCTCATCGCGAGTGGGCCAGGTCACCTTGTTTTCCAGCTCCGCTTCCGTCTCGATCAGGAAGTCACTGAGGCTGGGTTTGTTGTAGTACCAGATGCCCGCCAGCAAAAACGGCAATAGCACGAGAATGGTGTAGATCGCCCGCGCCTGAATGCCGAACTCGATCCCGGGAATCGTGAACAGATCCCCATCTCCATAACCGTTGCCTTCCAGCCAGTCTGCGGTGGAGACGGCGGCGAAGAGACCTACGCCAAAAAGAATCACGGCAAGAGCACCCCGTGCCCATTTGCCCTGTCCCTCCTTGTAGAGACGAAAACTCATCGACTCTGACCCTCTCTCTGGATCGCCGAAGCGATCGGTTCAACGACGCGGCAAGATTCGCAGGCCACCGGGGTGGACTGAGGACCTGCCTGGCAGGCTTTTCAAAACTCGATCACACTCTGCATCTCTGCAACAAAGGTTGGCAGGGCAGGAGGGACTCGAACCCCCAACCCGCGGATTTGGAATCCGCTGCTCTACCAATTGGAGCTACTGCCCTCTTGTCGTGCAGATCCGCTTCGCTCCCGATTCACTCCGGCTGGAGCGATTTGGGGAGCAGGAACGCCGTGGTACCCAAAAGGCACCACGGCGTTCCCGGTCAAACTCACCGGCAAAGCCGGACTTACTCGATGACTTTACTCACCACGCCTGCACCGACGGTCTTGCCGCCCTCGCGGATTGCGAAGCGGAGACCCTCGTCCATGGCGATGGGCTGAATCAAGGTCACGTTGATCTTGGCATTGTCACCAGGCATGCACATGTCTGCGCCCACCACCTCAGTGTTTCCGGTCACGTCAGTGGTCCGGAAGTAGAACTGGGGACGGTAACCGTTGAAGAACGGAGAGTGACGTCCACCCTCGTCCTTGGAGAGGATGTAGACCTCTGCCTCGAACTTGGTGTGCGGAGTGATGCTGCCGGGCTTGGCCAGCACCTGACCACGGGTCACTTCGTCCTTCTTGGTTCCACGAAGAAGAGCACCAACGTTGTCACCGGCCTGACCCTCATCGAGAGTCTTCTGGAACATCTCAACTCCGGTGCAAGTGGTGGTCTGGGTCTCTTTGATTCCGACGATTTCGATCTCGTCGCCGGTCTTGACGATGCCCTGCTCGATACGGCCGGTCACCACGGTTCCACGTCCCTCGATGGAGAACACGTCCTCCACGGGCATGAGGAAATCCTTCTCGGAGTCGCGCTCCGGGATATCGATGTACTCGTCAACGTTCTTCATCAACTCAAGGATCGGAGCCGCGGCATCGCTGCCAGGTGCTTCGAGGGCCTTGAGAGCAGAACCCTTGATGATCGGAATGTCATCACCGGGGAACTCGTAGCTGCTCAGCAACTCGCGGATCTCCATCTCGACGAGCTCGATAAGCTCTTCGTCATCGACCATGTCGGCCTTGTTCATGAAGACCACGATCTTCGGAACGCCAACCTGGCGAGCCAGAAGAATGTGCTCGCGGGTCTGGGGCATCGGACCGTCAGCAGCAGAAACCACCAGGATTGCGCCGTCCATCTGGGCGGCACCGGTGATCATGTTCTTGACGTAGTCCGCGTGGCCCGGGCAGTCCACGTGAGCGTAGTGACGACCTTCGGTCTGGTACTCCACGTGAGCGGTCGCGATGGTAATACCACGCTCCCTCTCCTCGGGGGCATTGTCGATCTGGTCGAACGCCTTCTTCTCGGACATGCCAGCCTCGGCGAGCACGTTCGTGATCGCGGCAGTCAAAGTCGTTTTTCCGTGGTCGACGTGACCAATAGTTCCAATGTTGCAGTGAGGCTTGTCGCGTACGAAGACTTCCTTCGCCATGATCCAATCTCCTCGCCCTATCAGACCGCGATACGGTCACCAGGGTCTCTTTACCCGCCCCACCCAGCCACACTCGTGACCCGGCTACGGCGTATTCCTTTTAAGTTCACCCCCGCACCCATGTGCGGGCTCGATTGTCTGGAGCTGCTGACGGGACTTGAACCCGTGACCTCGTCCTTACCAAGGACGTGCTCTACCAGCTGAGCTACAGCAGCCCTGATTTCTTCTCGTCGCAGTCGCAACCTGTGGTCGCTCCCGCCTGATTACTTGGAGCGGGTGATGGGAATCGAACCCACATGACCAGCTTGGAAGGCTGGGGCTTTACCACTAAGCTACACCCGCACTGAATTTCACACTTCAACTGCTTCGCCAACCTTCATGCAAACGCCGGCGACCTCCATCCAGATCCATGATCATGAGCAGAGATCGAGACGCGGCACGCCGGCGATTCGGCAATGCAACATCACTCGTCAACATCGTTCAACACCGTGCTTCATCAACACCGCGTCAAACAATTCACACTTCACAAACACGCATCGTGTACGCAGTTGTCGACACCCGACACGATCCCCGAAGACGAATCAGCGGAGATTTGCTGCGAAGCGAAGTTTGCAATGAGACGACTTTCAGACGGTTCTTTCAAGCAAATCCGGGTTTTTGGAGGAAAAGAGAACAGAGAGAGTGGGGGCGGTTGGATTCGAACCAACGTAGCTTACGCACTTGGTTTACAGCCAAGTCCCTTTAACCACTCGGGCACACCCCCCAAACTCTCTGTTTTCCTGTTCCTGTCAAAACCGCTCAAACTTGCTCAAAACCGTGCTTCAGGCCCATTTCAGGACACTTGAGCCAGGGCCGCCACCACTCCAGAACTGCCACCCGGGTACATCCACCCAAGTACAGCCGCCTGTGCAGCGACCCTCCGGTCACGCTTCGGTGCGGTAAAGTCCTGCGATTTTCCGCCGGAAAACCGCAAACGGCGGGCCCCAGGGCCCTAACCCCTTCAAGAGGGGTAGTTTATGAAAGCTAGCGGTGGGAGTCGAACCCACGACCACCCGCTTACAAGGCGGGAGCTCTACCGCTGAGCTACGCTAGCCCAAAAGTCACGCGACGAGAACGATAGCGATCTGTCACGCTTCCTGCAAGTCTCTCCGCAAGATCGTTCCCAATTCCGCTGTTTTCAGCGAACCCTCGACCAGGTGGTTCCGCCGGCTCCATCCTCAATCTGGATACCCGACTCCAACAATCGGTCGCGTAATTGATCGGCCAGAGCCCAATCCTTGTCTTTGCGGGCCTGCTCCCGTTCATCGATCCAACCCCGCTGTTCTTCCGATAAATCATCCCCCCCGGAAGATTCCCCGACAAAGATGACCCCCAGAATCTCGTCGCAGTGACGCAAAAATTCGAGAGCAGAGGCCGCATCCGCCCCCACCGGTTCTTCCCGACCCAAAGCCCTCACGGTTTCATGAAGAACTCCGAGAGCTCCGGAAACATTGAGATCATCATCAATACAGGCATCAAAAGAATCCTGCGCAGACGTCAACTTTTGCTGCAAGCTTTCGGAAACATCGCCGGAGTCGGTCGCCTTCTCCTCCAGTTTCTCCCTGAGAGTCCGAATGCGCTGAATCGCCTTCGAATCCCCTTCGAGTCCCTGCAAGGTAAAGTTCATCGGTTGACGGTAATGGCTGTTGATCAGGCTGTAGCGAATTTCAAAACCCTGATACCCCTTCTCAAAGAGGTCATTGATGGTGAAAAAGTTGCCTTTGCTCTTCGACATCTTTTCACCATCGACGAGCAGGTGTCGGGCATGGACCCAAACTTTTGCGAACTCCCCCACTCCTGATCCCACAGATTGTGCGATCTCGCATTCATGGTGCGGAAAGATGTTGTCCTCACCACCGGTGTGGAGATCAAAGGTTCCACCCAAGTATTTGTGGCTCATCGCAGAGCATTCAATGTGCCATCCGGGAAACCCCCTGCCCCAGGGACTGTCCCACTGCATCAGGTGCTTTTCGTCGATTTTCCAAAGAGCGAAATCATGGGGAGATTCCTTTCTTTCATCGACAGCAATTCGTGAACCGGAATCGAGATTATCCAGAGTGTTTCCTGAAAGGCAGCCGTATTGGTCAAAGGAGTGCACCCGGAAATAAACTCCGACCCCATCCACTTCGTAGGCATGGCCTCTTTCGATCAGCTGTCCGATCATTTCGATCATCTCGGGAATGTGATCCGTCGCACGCGGATATTCATGTGCCTTGCGCAGATGCAACTGCTCCGCATTTTCGTGGAAGACGTCTTCGTAGGTACGGGCGATCTCAAAGGGATCGAGCCCTTCTTCCCTGGCCTTCTTTTCGAGCTTGTCCTCACCGGAAGCGTCCGCCACATCGTCGGTGGTCAGGTGTCCGACGTCGGTGATATTCATGATCTGGACCGTTTTGAATCCGCGCTGATCGAGTGCCCGTCGCAGAAGGTCAGCCATCAGAAAAGAACGAAAGTTGCCGATATGCGGATCGCTGTATACCGTTGGCCCGCAGTTGTACATGCGAGCCTCACCCGCATTAATCGGCTGAAACTCTTCCAATGCGTTCGCCATGGTGTTCCACAATTTGAGGGTCATTTTTCTTCCGCTCTTTGCAATTGAACAACGGCCATCGTGTCGATGGCCCGGCCTTCTCCGACTGGCCCCAGACTTTCACCGGTCTTCGCCTTGAGCCCGACACAATCCACCGGGATCGAAAGCTGTCGAGCCAGGGATGCTTTCATCGCGTCCCGATGGTCCGCCAGTTTGGGTCGCTCGAGATGAATGACGACATCCACCTGAACCGGTTTCCAACCCTTTACAGCAGACCATTGGCATGCCCGCGCCACGATGATGGAGGAATCGAGATCCTTCCACTGTGGATCGTCGTCTGCAAACAGATCGCCGATATCAGTGCCACCCGCCGCACCGAGGATGGCATCTGCCACCGCATGAAGGACGGCATCTCCATCCGAGTGTGCGACAGCCCGCAACTCGCAGGGAATCTGAACCCCTGCAAGGATCAGACCCTCTCCGGGTTCCAATCGATGCCTGTCGGTGCCGATGCCGTATCGTTGGCTCAAGCCTGCAGGTTGTGCGGACGAGGATGGATCGATCTCTGTCATGATTCTCCATTTGAAGATCTTTGGATGAACTCCGCTTCGTTGAAGCAGATTGTAGACCCTGAATCATCGGCGTGCGAGTTGTCCAACAGGGCTCCCCGAGTGAGATGAGGCGATTCGATCGAGCACCGTTCGTAAAAAAAGTCAGCCCCCCGGGGATTCCCCGGGGGGCTGACTTGTTCTTTATCATAGACGGAGTCCGCTGAATCGCTGACGAAATCGTCTAGAAGCGAACTTCCGAAGTCAACGAGAAGACTTCAATTCCGGAACCGACACCGAGAGCCTTGGCATTCTGCAAGGTTCCGGCGTTGAGGTGGAAGGTCAGGAAGTCGGTTGCACGGTAAGTGGCACGGACGTCGAACTCGTCACCCAGCTTTTTGCTGTTGTTGGAGGGGTTCGAGGCATTTCCACCGGCATTTGAGTTCAGGGTTGCGTAGGCAAAGGTGCCCTGGATCGACCACTCGGGAGAAAGGTTCATGCCACCCTTGATCTTGATCGCACGGTAGTTGGTATCCACGTCGAGACCGTAGTAAGAGTCTTCAAGAACGATCGTATCGTTGTTGAACTCGTAGGAAACGAAGTTCCCATTCGAGTTGTCGGTGGAATCACTGTCACCGGAGTAGTCCCAGAAGGAGACGTCGATCCACGGAGCAGCTTCTTCATCCATATCCGGAAGATCGTAGCGAACCCCGGCAAGGAAAGCATGGGCGTCCTGATCGATGGTTCCCGATCCGGTTCCCGATCCGTAATCACCATTCTGGATGTACATCTCACCGTAGAACTTGAGGCCGTCTGCACCCGAAACATGGGCACCACCACCCAGGGTGAAAAGATCAGATCCACCGTCATTCTTGGCATTGATCCAGGTGAAGGACATGCTGCCTTCGTAGTCACCGGTATTCAGCGGCATGTTGTAAACGAAACCAAACAGGGATTCGTCGTTCAGGGAGGAGAGGTCGAACATGAGAATGTCGACAGAGTTCTCTCCCAGATCGTAGTAGCCCACTGCTCCGGCTGGGTTCAGAGCATCGACCCGGCCCGCAGAACTGGACTGGGGCATGCCGGAGTCGAGAACTCCTGCACCGGGATTGTCGAATGCACTCTCGGAGTTTCCGAGACTGAGGAACATCGGATTTCCGTTACCGGCGAGGTCCAGAGTGTAGCGAACGACACCCAGATCGAGGTCAAGGTCAGGGTACATCGCCCCTTCCCAACTGATCTTGGCTTCCTGGATTCCCAGAGGAGGACGGCCATTACGAAGATTTTCCTGGGCATCGAAGGGAGTTCCCATACGAATGCTCGCATCGACGCCTTCCGAGACTTCGGCCTCAAGGTCGAGGTGGAAGATCGGATCGAAGAAAAATCCATCGCGGACGGCAGGGTCCCACGAACTGGCAAGAGGAGCAGCGGCACCGCCGGCACCGTCACCGAGTGCCGCATCTGCAAAGCTGGAACTGCGATCGACGAAACTCAGGGAGAGATCTCCGCTGATGGTCAGGCGCAGGGCACGCTTGGGCTTGACGTCTCCGCCGATGGAAGTCTGCGCATACACGGGAGTGGAAGAGACCAGCACTCCGCAGGCAGAAGCAATCAGAACTCCAAGAATGGCAGGAGTCCTTTTGAGAAGATTCAACATGGGGTCATTCCCCTTCCCCGCAAATGCCGGGAGATCCCTCAGGAGCCCCCCGCTGTTTTTGAACGACGTGGATGAAAACGCAGCCACCCGCATCGGGACAGGATGTTTCGAAACTCGAAAATCTCAGGCTGCGCAATCGCAACAATGAGGAGTCTGAGCAAAATGGACCCCGAGGTCAAGGAGAAGAGAAGACCGGAAATGATTCATACCGCCTTCAGGCCCCCAAAATGACCCAAGTCAGTACTCAGGAGGGACGGGAATCCAGAAGCAATTGAGCCAGATGAAGATCTGCCGGGGTGGTAATTTTGAGGTTCAGGTGCCCCGCCTGAACAAACTGGACCGATTGCCCGGCTGCGACCACGCACTCGACCTCGTCCGTCTTGCCCCCTGCATTATTCCGGAGCGCCTCCGACAACCCTGAATATCGAAAGATCTGTGGAGTCTGTGCGCGCCACAGGTGATCCCTGTCGACGAAACCGTCCCAGGAAGCCTGATCATCTCCACGGTGAAGGGTGTCCGTGACCGCTTCCGCGAGGAGAGCCGCTCCATTCTCGTGAGCCATTTCCAGGACACGCTGAAGATCCTGTGGGTGCAGGAGTGGACGGGCTCCGTCATGAATCGCCACCAGATCGTCCGGCCGAGCCATCTCCGCCAAAGTGGCCACACCGTTCTGGACGCTCTCCCGCCTGGTGGCTCCTCCAGCAACAACCTGAAAGGGGAGTTCCCTGTCGAGGCCATTCCTCAACCACTCCCCGGCAACCTGCTGGTCTTCAGGGTGCACCACCAATACGCCGCCCAAACAGTCGGGATGCTGACACACTGCAGAGACAGAATGGGAAACCAGCGACTTGCCGCTAAGTTCCACAGCCGCCTTTCTCATCTTTCTGCCCAGACGCGTTCCATCCCCCGCCGCAACCACTACCGCCCAATATTTCATCAGGAGATTCTCCCGGGGTCACTGCTGTTCGGAAGGAACAGGCGTTCATACTCTTTGGCACAATAACGATCGGTCATTCCGGCAATGTAGTCACAGACCGCACGTTCACGACCCAGCTCTGCACAGCGGGCCAAATGCTCCGGAGGCAACTGGGCCGGTTCACGCACAAACTCTTCAAAAAGTGCCGCTACCATTCGACGACCCTTCTGAGACATGCGCACGCAAAAAGGATCGCGATAGAGTTTCTCCTGAAGAAATCCCTGAAGTTGGGCCTTGTCCGCAGACATTGCCGTGGAGAAACCGATCAGGTTCCCGTCGTGTTGGCGAACCGATTCAACATCCCCGACAACATTCTTTTGCAGACGTTCACGACTGGTCAGGACCAGATCATTGACCTGCTGGGAAATCACCGCCGAGACACAGCGAGCGATCAATGCACGACTAGAGATACCAGAACCGTGCAGGGCATTGACCCTCTCCATCGCCCGACGAAACAGATCGATCTCTGACAACTCTCTGAGATCCAGCACTCCTGATCGCAAGCCGTCATCCAGGTCGTGACTGTCGTAAGCGAGAGAATCTCCGATATCCGCCAACTGCGCTTCCAATGTGGGAGGCTTGCCAGGCAGGAATTGATCCAGCTCAGGTTCATCAAAACGTCCGTAGTGCTTGACGATGGATTCACGCACTTCCCAGGAGAGATTGAGCCCCGGGAAAGCGGGATATCTGGATTCGAGAAGATCGACAACCCTCAGGGCATGTCGATTGTGATTGAAGCCCCCATGATTCGACATCAACTGGGCAAGTTCGCGTTCACCCGCATGTCCAAAGGGCGGGTGGCCGACATCGTGAACGAGAGCAATCGTCTCGACCAGATCTTCATTGAGGCCGAGTCGACGGGCGACGGCTCTCGAAACCTGAGCGACCTCGAGGGTATGGGTCAGACGTGTTCGGTAATGATCCCCCTGGTGATTGGCAAAGACCTGAGTCTTGTACTCAAGTCGACGAAAAGCCGTGCAGTGAATGACGCGATCCCTGTCGTGCTGATAAATCGTCCGGTACTCGTCTGCTTCCTCAGGATGCTGACGCCCCCTGCTGTCACTGCTGAACATGGCGTAGGGTGCAAGCAGGCTTTTTTCCAGTTCTTCTGACCTGACCCTGCCCGAAGCCCTCGCCGCGCTTTCCTCATTCAATCTCTCGCCCCTTTCGAAGGCCGTTGCTCGACCCTGCGAATTCCAGGCTGGCCCACAGGGCAGCGTACTTCAACACCCTTGGACAACCTGACATCAACCAGTGAAGGATTGAGCCCTTCCAGAACCGAGATCGCAAAACCGGTACGATGGGCCACATCCTCCAGAGTCTCTCCCCTGAGGCTGATGACCTTGGTGGTCCGGGGCTGCAGTGGAATCACAGATCCCTGCGAGTTTTCTGCATCCCTTTTTGGGGAAGAACCGGAACAACCGACACAGAGAATCAACGATATCCACAGAATCAAACCGACTCCCGAACTTCGCCCACCAACTTTGAGGGACGGAGTTCGAGAACCCTTTGCGGTCGAAATCCGGCAATGATCTGTCAACATACACTCCTGAAGGCTGGTCGCGGCGACTTTGATCCCCCAGACTGAGAACAGTTGTTCAGTCGAGGAGATTCCCGTGAAGTCGATTCTGACGACTGGACTGCATGACATTGTAGCAGACTCCCACTCTGGATTCATGAAGAGGGCCACAGAACCGATGCGAATCGCAGCTGATTACCTGTTCACCGGTGGAGAGAATCCCTCTCCGGGAAGATTGGTGATCGAGAATGGAAGCATCGCAGAGATCCTTCCTCCCGGAGAAAGCGACCTCGATCTGGGGGCGGTGATCCTGAGCAGCGGGCTGGTGAACTCCCATGTCCATCTCGACCTGAGCCTGGAACGGGATTCCGACACGATTCCCGGCAGTTTTGAGGATTGGCTGAAAGGGGTCGTCGAAGCGCGCAGAGAACTCGGTGACAGGGGATTGGTCGAAGCAGCCGTCACGGGAATCGAAGAGTCCCTGAGCAACGGTACTACTGCAGTCTTTGATATCGATCCCCGTGGGCACTCCTGTGAAGCATTCCGGGATTCCGACCTCAAAAGGGTTCTCTTCAGGGAAGTGATTTCACTGCAAGCAGAGTTTTCTACAGATCAAACCCCCGCGGCAATCATCGACGATTTCGTGGGTGAAACTTCTGATCCCTCCAGGGAACTTCGTGCACTCTCCCCCCATTCGCCCTACACGGTGCACCCCGACGTAATGACAGAGCTCATGAAATGTTGCGAGGAGAAAAAACTCCTCTGGGCAACCCATGTCGCAGAAGCGGAGTGGGAACAGGAATTGTTGACGGAAGGGACCGGTCCCGGAGCAGAGTTCCTCAAGAAGTTTGGCGCGGATCCCGTTGATTGGAACCTGGGCAACAGTTGGATCACCGATCTCGATGCCAAAGGCGCTCTCTCTTCTTCCGGACTGATCATCCACGGTAATCACTGCTCTGAAGATGAGTTCCGGCAAATCGCAGCGAACAATCTGGCACTGGTCTGGTGTCCATCTTCCCACGACTACTTCCGTCGCCCTGCCCATCCCGCACCAGAGGCCATCGAAATGGGTGTGGAAGTGTTGCTCGGAACTGACGGTCGCCTTTCTGCAGGCCATCTCTCCATGCTGGAAGAAATGAGAAGCGCACGAACAGCCGCGCCACAAATCTCAGCAGTGGACTTGTGGCGTATGGTGACGATTCACCCCCGATCCTGGCTGGCCCGAAACGGCCATCGCTCATTCTTGGGAAGTGGTCGTTTACAACCGGGAGACCCTGCCGATCTGGTAGCGGTGTCCATTCCAAGCCACAGCGATGCCAATGAATCACCCCTTGAAGCGGCTCTTCAGGGTTCCGTGCAGGCATGCTGGATCGATGGAAGAGTGATCAACTCCAGTGCCCCAGACTCCAGTTTCGACTCTGGCAGAGAAGAGGACCGTTGAAGATTCCCGCGATCGACAGCCACGCTCATTTGTACTTTGACCGTTTTGATGAGGATCGCCAGGAAGTGATCTCGAAAGCGAAAGATTCGGGGTTTGTTGGAATCATCAACATTGGGATCGACCTTGAAACCAGTCACAAGGTCATTCAACTCGCCAGGGAATACCCCGGATTCTGCCACGCCGCGATCGGCCTGCATCCGACCCACTCCCAGCTCGAAGAAGAGGAATATCTGGAAACCCTTTCCGGAATCGAATCCCTCTTTGAGGAGAACAGGGAGCACGTCGTTGCCATCGGGGAAATCGGCCTCGACTACTACTGGAAAGACGTCTCTCCTGAAGTTCAGGACCGCGCGTTTCGTGACCAATTAAAGTTGGCTCGCAAGCTCAATCTTCCGGTGGTGATTCATTGCCGCGAAGCCTGGTCAGACACTCTCGATGTCATCGAACAGGCTGGCAGCGACGTGATCGGAGTCTTTCACTGTTTCGGAGGCACGGTAGAGGAAGCCCGACGTGCTCTGGAGTTGGGCTGGTACATCAGTTTTGCAGGAAATGTGACTTATCCCAAAGCGGAAGACCTCAGGGAAGCAGCGAAGATCGTGCCAGCGGATCGATTGCTCTTGGAAACAGACAGTCCCTTTTTGGCACCTCAACAGGTACGGGGGAAAAGAAACGAACCCGTTTTTGCTCTGCATACCGCAGAGACTCTGGGGAAAGTCAGGGGACAGGGGCTGAGGGAGCTGCTCGAAGGAACGACTGAGAACTGTCGCAGGTTGTTCCGACTGACCCGCTCCTGATTCACCCGTTCAGTGGATTAGAGCATCTTTGGCGGGTTGCAGACATGATCAGCAAAGGTTGCTTTTTTCAGGTCCTCTGCGGACTGGATCACCTTTGCACGAATCAACTCCGCTCCCTGGGAAAACTCACTTGCCGCACGCCCGGAAATCGAACGGGCATTCTCCATCAGGGGATCGATGACATTTTGACGCAGCGGGTTTTCCGGCTGGGTATTCTCGGACTTCTCCATGGAGGAATGGTCGGGGGTCTGGGTATTCATAATCAAAACCTCATCTTCATCTTCTGTGGACAGGGCCAGCGGCTTGATCTGCCCAAGGTGTGAAAATTAGGGCTTCCCCAACAGGGCTGCAAGTTCTTCAGGGGACCGGGATGACCCTTTGATCGACTCCAAATGTTCTTCAATGACCCCTAAATGGCCATTTGCAGCATTTAAGACCTCTCGGGCAAAATTTAGATTGCTGGAGAGCCACCCGGTCACGATTGCAAGTCGCAAGTCGTTTTCAGCCCTTGAGATAAGTTCAATAGCACGATCTTTTGACAGGTTTGTCAGGTCAGACACGATCGCCTGTGCCCGTCGACCGAGTTTCTCATTGGTGACCTGCATGCGGATCATTCTGCCGCGATAGATCCAGCCAAGTCGCAATGCTCCCATCGTCGAAATCCTGTGAAGAAGACGATGCGTTGCAGTGGCTGCGCCCAGACGAGTGGATCCCGCCACTGTCTCCGAACCGGTCTCGAGAAACAGCCGCAACCCCCGTTTGACAGGAAACCAGTCACTTTGCGGATTGCTCGTCATCAGCATCACCCGTGCGCCTCTTTGCTCCGCTTCCTCCAAGCCTTCCCTGACGTAGGCAGCGGCTCCGGAGGCAGAGATTCCCAGGACCAGATCGGACTCACCCACTTCACAGTCCTGAATGGCAGAACGACCTGCCAGGCCATCATCCTCTGCACCTTCTACTGCACGCGTCAATGCTTCCACCCCACCCGCAATCAACGCCCGACGACGCTCCTCTGCTACAGAAAAAGTGGGACCCCACTCAGCCATTTCCAATTGGATCAGGCGGCCACTGGTTCCGGCTCCCAAGCCGATGATCCGACCAGTCCCGCCAAGTGTTTGTGCCCACCAACGGGAAGCCTCCATAGCAGATTCCCGGCATGAAGAGAGGGCGTCCGACACCTTGGACTCCTGCTCTTCGAAATGATTCCAACATGCTTCAGCACTGTTGATTTTCGAGGCGCCGGGATCCACCTCCTCTGTCGGAGAATCAGGGTCATTTTGAGAGTGGTTCATCGGTTTGGCGTTCCTCCACCGGGTCCCTGTATACGACGCCAGACCCTGCCGATATCTTCGCGGATTTCTTTTTCCCACTCGGGATAGGGGAACTCCTTGAGAATCTCCTCAAGTCGGGCGGCGGCAGCGGCCAATCGATTGGATCTTTCCATTTCTCGCGCTTCGAAACGGGCTTTTTTCCAACGCTCCTCCAGTAATTCCATCAACTTGGACCTTCTCTTCAGCAGGGGTTCGTTGTCTGGAAATCTGAATCGCTCAAGACCGGCCAGAGTTCTCAAGGCTGAAGCATTTTGCATGTCTTGGACCTGCATTTGTGCTTTGTCCAGGAGCTTGCCTGCAAGTTCCCTGGAACGGCGAAATCCATCACAAAACTTCGTCGTCGCGCGAATCGCCTTGCGAATATTGGACGCCCTCAATTTTGACGGTGTGAGCACTGTTCCCTTTTGCAGATACGGATCAAAAATCGCCACCACACTTTTTCCTCCTGAGGCACCGATCAATCGCTCCAGTAACTGGCGTGAGGCGGTCTCGGATTTGCGTTGCCCAGAGTCCAGATTCGCTGGCAACTTCGTCCATTGCCAACCCTTATCGGTCTTGATCCATTTATCGCGGAGAAGTACCACCTCGGACAATAATTTCTTCACCGAGGAGTCCTCAAGAACATTGGCCAGCTTGTCCGTAGTTTCCTCATCTGATTCCAGAGCGAGCAAGACGATCACAGGAAACAATTTTTCCAGCGATTGGTCCAGTGCTTGCCCAGGGCGGTTCCATTTCAATTCACCTTCATCTGAAACCGCATACAGATCCGTTGCAGTGAGGAAAAATACCGAGAGAAAAATCGCCGAAAGAAACTTGAGTGAGGCCACTTTCGACAGCCCAGAAAGAGGGGCAAACCGGCTCTCGATGGAATCTCCATCACTGACGATTTGAACTTTGGGGACCATGACACCTCCCGATTGCTGCCAAGCCGAACATCCATCTCCCCAAATGACGATTCACTCGGGAACGTATGCCGGCAGAGAGAGCAATCTAACACCCAAAACGGCCATCAACCATGCTCCTCAAGCTCTCATCCGCTTGCCTGAAGGGGACTTCAGTCACAAGATGGTCAGTTGTGATCTTGCAACACCATGAGATTCAATCGCTTCGGAAAAGTGAATCCGAGATTTTTTTAGTGGACGACCAGAGAAGGAAGAGCCGCTTCGATGAACACTTCTGACTCCTCCTCTGCTCCCTCAACTTCCGACGCTCCGAACCCAGCTTCCGCCGACCTTGCTACGGATAACTCTCATCCCTTTCTCGACAAACCTGGAGAAAAGATTCAAGGTCTCTTCGACGAGATCGCCCCGAGGTATGACCTTCTGAATCGAATCCTGTCCTTCAACATCGACATCTGGTGGCGATACAAAGCGGTTCAATCCCTGAGATTGAAACCCGGTCACAAAGTACTCGATGCCTGTTGTGGTACAGGTGACCTTTCAATGGCAGCAATCAAGGCAGAACCAGAGATTGAAGTCATCGGCAGTGATTTTTCGATGCAGATGCTTCTCAATGGGGATCGAAAAAGGAGAAACAAGTCAGGATCAGCCAGAGGCCCACGCCTCGTCCAGGCAGACACACTGAAACTGCCATTCAGGGACAATACTTTTGACAGTGCGATGGTCGGCTTTGGCATGCGTAATGTTTCCGATTTGCCGGCAGGCCTCAGCGAACTTTCAAGGGTTCTGAAACCCGGTGGCCGCTTGATGATTCTCGAGTTCACACCGATGACGAACCGTCTATTGAGACCATTTTCTGATTGGTATCAGGGTACGATTCTTCCTGCATTGGGGAATCTACTCTCGGGCTCCCGCGTCAAGGCCTACAGTTATTTGGATGAATCGGTCAAGGATTGGCCGGATGGTGATCGCTTTGAAGAAATCATCCGGATGACACCATTCCATGCGGTTCGCTGGAAACCCCTGTTTCCTGGAAACGTGGCGGTCCATGAGGCGGTCAAGGGATGAATCCCCAAAGCAACGAATCAGACAAACAGGGACAGCACCATGTCGTAGCCCCTCCGGGTGTCGAAACAGACGCCGGATTGCTGGCAAAAACTTTTGCACCGGCACTGGGCAGGATTCTCTTTGACGAGACCTACCGACTCAAGCACTGCGGAGGCTGGTTGCTTCGTGGTGGTGAGAACGATGAGGCGAACAAAATCATGGAGGCCGTCTCCGGGCTCGGTTTTCAAGCTCGCAAGTTTACGGGTTCGCTCGAATCCACACGTCTCAAAATCCGGCGCACGATTCGCACTCGACTTGAGGATGATCGAATCGAACTGGTCACCCCTACCGATTCTCGCTGGATTCCACTGTCTTCCATTCGCGCCATCGACATGAGCCTTTCTGCTGAAGATGACGACCCTGAAGTTGAAAACTACACTCAACAGCGCGACCGGGTAATGAGGAGTCTCGCTGAAGTGATGTTGCCGGGGACACCCGCAGGGGATCTCCTCGAAAAAATATCCGAGGCCCCTATTCGGAACCCTCAACCAAAACTGTTTCTCCTCGGTCAGGAAGATCTTTGTTGGTCAATGGACCGCAGCACTGTCTTCCTCGATCTTGTCGAACAACGAGCTGCTCAATCACTTGCAAACATTCTGCGGTACACAGGAGTGCTCATTGGATCTGTATCTGAAACGGTAGTGACTCCACAAACCCGCAAGTTCTGGATTCGCGGGGATCTTGAGACGATTCGCAGGGATCTCGAAATCCACCAGTCAAATCGTATTGAGGCGGTCCGGGCATGGATCGAATCGGGCGGCTTACTCCATGATCAATGCCACGAATCAGCAGACCTTGAATCCGACTCCACTTCTTCCCAAAGCGTGAACAGGAATCAAACATCATGAGCAACAGTGAAAACCAGCCGCAGGCAAAACGTCGCGAGTTCGTTATCGGAGTCAGTGGTGCGAGTGGATCGATTATCGCTGAACGTCTGGTGCGTTTTCTTCTCGAATCAGGAAATGCTGTGCACCTCGTTGCCTCCAAAACAGGCAAACTGGTTACACATGATGAAATGAATATTCCAGCAGGGACACGAACCCTTTTTGCAGATATGGAACATGAGAATCTCACGGAATGGGGCGAAAAGAACTTTTACGCCCCCTTTGCCAGTGGTACCGCCCCCATCGATGGCATGGCGATCGTCCCCTGTGCCATGACCACAGTGGCAAGTGTCGCTCATGGTATCTCCGACAATTTGATCAAGCGTGCTGCTGAAGTCATGCTCAAAGAAGGCAGACCCCTGGTCATCTGTCCGCGAGAGGCGCCGCTGAACCAGATTCATCTGCAAAACATGCTGACCCTGACCCAGGCTGGAGCAACCATCGTGCCCCCGGTACTGACCTTCTATCAACACCCTGGAGACAGCGTGATCGAACAGGTCGACTATGTCGTCAGTCGGATTCTTGATCATCTTGGCGTGGACAATGAACTCTTCCACCGCTGGGGCAGCGAACGATGAATCCCGACAGCAAGGCGACTGCAGGATTTCTCAACCAACTCTTCGAGTTTGGTGAGATGATCAAAATCAGCCATACCCTGTTTGCCTTGCCGTTTGCCATCGGGGCCGCATTTCTTGCGGTTTCGCTTCAGGATTCCAACCTTCCTGCTTCCGGTTGGACGCCTTTTCTTCAGGTCGTATTGGCGATTGCGTTCGCAAGAACCTCTGCCATGTCTTTCAATCGCTGGGCTGATCGCGATATCGATGGGAAAAACCCGAGAACCGAGAATCGCTCTATTCCAGCGGGCCGTCTTACCGCGGGCCAGGTATTGACCGCAACCGTGATTTCCATCTTCGGTTTCGTGGCAACCTGTGCTTGGATCGGTGACCAGGCATTACTCCTCTCACCCATCGTCCTGCTCGTCGTCCTCGGATATTCCTACACCAAGAGACTGACATGGCTTTGCCATGCAGTTCTCGGAATCGGACTGGGATTGGCACCTGTGGGTGCGTGGCTGGTTTTGACCGGAGACCTCGCAGACCCCTTGCCCTGGCTCCTTGGAACCGCGGTACTTTTCTGGAGTGCTGGATTCGACATTGTGTATTCATGCCAGGATGTGGAAGTGGACAAAGAACAGTCACTCAACAGTATTCCTGCACGATTCGGAATCGCAAAATCCCTGGTCATTTCACGTTCGTTCCATTTGGTAATGATCATCCTGATGGGACTGCTTTACCTTGAACTGGATCGATCTCTGCCTGTGCTTGTCGCCACTTTTCTGACCGCGACCCTGCTGTGTATCGGACACCTTCGCATCAGATCGGAGTATCGACAGTTGAAGCGGATTGAGAATGCTCTTCTCGAGTTCAATATCGCCATCAGTTTCATCTTCATGCTGTGCATGGCTGCAGAAGTATACCTATGAGTTATGCGGATCAGGAAAGATTGACTCTCATCGAGGGTTCCACCTGGCGTCAAACCGCCTTGCCGGCGGGTCGTATCGCCGTCGCTCGTGGAGGTTTGATCTTTTTCCTTTTAGCCAGTTTTTACTGGCTTTTGGTTCCTCTTGGACCAGAGACCACACCCACCGCTGAATTGATTGCCTCTTACTGGACTTCCCATTCTTCACCATCTGTCGCGGCTTCAATTCAATCGGGGTTACTGAGCTTTCTGACTCTGCTCTTCCCTGTCGCATTCTCCGCAAAATTTCTGGAGATCACTGAAGTCTGTTTGGCGTTCGCGGTTCTCGTTTGCTGGATGCGCCAACTCGACGCCTCCCGGTCGACAGTGATTCCCACTGCCTTGATCATCGGACTCTCCCCCGGCCTTTGCAGTCTCGTCATCGAGGGTGGAGAATTGCCACTGATGTTTCTCAGCGGTGCCATTCTTCTGGCCACGACTGATCAGGTCAGGGCGGAGGCGGGACGAGGAGTGTTTTTTGTCGGTCTCACCATTGGGACTGCTGTTGCACTGGGCCCCGCCATGTTGCCAGTCTTGATCTATTCACTCGCAACCATGCTCTTCGACCGGGGCATTCGGGGAGTTCGCTCACGAGGCTGGATCGCAATCCTCTTGGGCCTGATGACCGGTCTCTTTTCATCCTTGCTGTTGGGCCATGCCCTGCAGGGTGGTGATCCCCCTTTCTCGAATACATGGACCTCTTTTTCTGAAGCCTGGCTCGTGTCCCTTCAGCAAATCTCAACCCCTTCCATAGAGGTACTGGTCCAGTCCACACGGGAATGGGGTCTGGTCGCTACGGCATTCACCCTTCCCGGATTGATCTGGGCCCTCCTCCGTCGACCCGGAGACGTTGCACTGTTACTTGTGATCATCACCAGCGGAGCCTTCATCGCTCCAGCAGTACTTCCCGGTGTCAATACAACCGATGTCGCTGACCTGGATCCTTTTTCGCTTTTCAGTGCACTTCCAGCGGCGGTTTTTTGTAGCTGGACCCTGACACTGGCACACCGATCACTGGCACGTTTCCAACCATCGAAAAAGCTGCTCGTTTCCCTGAGCTCGATCTTGATCTCCGCCACGATTCCTTTTCTGGTAACCCCTCCCTTATGGAAACCTTCTTCCGAATTGGTACGGCAATGGGGAATCTCTGTTCTGCAAACCGTTCCTTCTGAGTCATTGGTGCTGACGGGGGGCAGAGATCAGGGGATTGCTCTGGAAGCAATTCAGTGGCTCGAAAAGATTCGCCCCGACGTCACGCTGCTCGATCCTCGGGGAGAAATACTTCCTGTCAGACTCGGTCTTCCTGCTGATACGAAGAAGGAAATTGTTTTGAAGACCCTGCGAGAACTGAACACCCTTCAGCGCCCTCTGGTCTTCTTGCCTCAGGGACTCTCACACCCTCTTGCCAGCCGCTATCAGGTTCAGCCGCAGGCTCTCTGGTTTGAAATCCGCAGAGATCAACAACCGATCGCTTCAGACCTTCCCATGTGGAATCAGATCTCCCTGCCGCACCTTCCCCAATCTCCCGAAGCGGCATGGCGTTGGCTACGAGGTGAAGGTGCCGAGCCTCCAAGAAGGGGTCGACTTGCAGGCAAGGTTGCTGCCGAATCGTGGCTCGCACTGGCCAGGTCACAGGGTGAACTGAGATTTGATGGCAATTGGACAGCCATTCTCGCTTTGCTGGAAGATCTTCATCACGATCCGGAAGAGGTGCAAAAGTGGCTGCAACATCAGGATGCCGAGTTGCCCCGGGTCAGTCCCGCTGGTCGAACTCGCGACTGACTTGCTCCAGAAACTTTCTTTCTTCAGGGGTCAGGGATTCGATTCCCTCCCGGGACACTTTCCCAAGCAGCTCATCTACCCGGGATCTCTTCCGTGATTCTTCGAGAGCCTGTTTCTCATCCTGTTGCTCCCGGAATCGCTGCTTTTGCTGCTCCCACCAACTTTGCTTTGGCTCGGAAGACCCCTGCCACCATTCACTCTCATCTTCACGATCCGCCCGGGACATCACATAACTCTGGGCAAAGATCATGAGAGCCATCGCCAGCAAAAAACCACTCGCACCATCCACGGTCAGCCAGATCAGCAGGAGTACCAGAGAGACGACCCTGCCTGAAGTGATCATGATTTTGTGAGCTCTCCATTCACCCTGACGTGACCAGACGATGGAGTGAAGAATCCTGCCGCCATCGAGGGGGAAAGCGGGAAGCAGGTTGAAAATCAGCAGGTCCAGGTTGACTGCCGCAGCGATGGAAAGGGGATCAGAAACGGGCATGCGCAAGAAAAAGGAACCCACACCATCTCCTGCAAAGATGGCCAATGGCAAAAGAATCAGCCACAGAACCAGATTGACGACCGGACCACCGATCGCCACTGCCAAATGATTCGCAGGTCTGTCAGGGATATCCACGGTTGCCAGCCCACCCAGGGGCCACAGCAAAACTTCGCTGGCATTCCCGCCAACCCTTCTCGCCGCACGGCAATGTCCCATTTCATGCAGGAATACCGAGGCGAACAGAAAAACC
Source organism: Planctomycetota bacterium (assembly GCA_013911165.1). Classification (GTDB taxonomy): domain Bacteria; phylum Planctomycetota; class UBA8108; order UBA1146; family UBA1146; genus UBA12191. Next base: position 23,887 of record JACETR010000025.1, read on the forward strand.
AGGTAGTAAATCACGGTACTGCCTGAAGCGAGAGATTCCCCCGCGGAAGCATCTGTTCCCGGTGCACTTCGGGAGAGAGCCATCCATTCAAAAAGTCCCCAAAGGAGAAAGATCCAATGGATGCGGATGGTGATGCCATCAACGGTTCCCAGCTTCAAACCACCGCGATCAAACATCGATCTTCTTCTCCCCCCTGAAGTCACAGGTTATCCGGTTCGTCTCAGGAATCAGGAGCCAAACTGGATCCCCTGAGCCAGAGGCAACTCTTTCGAATAGTTGATAGTGCAAGTTTGGCGACGCATGTAAGCCTTCCACGAGTCGGATCCCGATTCGCGACCACCACCGGTATCCTTCTCTCCTCCGAATGCTCCACCGATCTCTGCACCGCTGGTGCCGATATTGACGTTGGCAATACCGCAGTCAGACCCCGCTGCAGAGAGGAATCGCTCAGATTCCTGAACATCCCGGGTAAAGATGGCACTGGAAAGACCCTGCGGTACTTCATTGTGCCAACCGATGACTTCGTCAAGATCCGAATAACGCATCAGGTAAAGAACAGGTGCAAAAGTTTCTTCGTGAACGATGGGCATATCATGCTTCGCGCGGACGAGGGTCGGCTGAACGTAATGCCCCCCTGCCGGTGCATCACCCTGATGACGATCTCCACCCAGAATCACCTCACCGCCCTGGGCTTTCGCCTGCTCGAGGGCATCGAGCATTCCGCCCACTGCCTGCTCATTGATCAGGGGCCCCATCAGCACCCCTTCATCCAGCGGGTTGCCGATAGTGACCTGTTGGTATGCCTCCAGCAGTCTCGATTCGAGTTCATCGGCGATGCTCTCATGCATGAAGAGACGTCGAGTGGTCGTGCAACGCTGACCAGAGGTTCCACAGGCTCCAAAGAGAACTGCCCGGGTGACCAGATCGAGATCTGCGTTCTCGGTCACGATGATGCCGTTGTTTCCACCCAGCTCCAAAAGGCTGCGACCCAGACGCTGTCCCACTACTTCGGCAACCCTGCGCCCCATTCGGCAAGAACCGGTAGCACTGATCAGCGGCAATCGGCGATCGGCAATCATCGCCTCACCGACGGGATCAGCGTCCCCGACGATCAGACCAAAAATCGGCGGAGCCTTCATGTCATCGAGGACTGCCTGGGCGATGCGATGGGTTGCCACAGCACACAAAGCGGTCGCCGGAGAGGGTTTCCAAATGACCGCATCCCCACACACTGCTGCGACAAGGGCGTTCCATGACCAGACGGCAACAGGAAAGTTGAATGCGGTGATGCAGCCGACCACTCCCAAAGGATGCCACTGTTCATACATGCGGTGACCGGGTCTCTCGGAGTGCATAGACAATCCGTACAACTGCCTCGACAAACCCACCGAGAAATCGGCGATGTCGATCATCTCCTGAACTTCACCGAGTCCCTCCGGAAGGATCTTTCCCATCTCGGCAGTGACCAACTCGCCCAAAGGCTGTTTGTAGTCTCTCAGCGCCTCACCAATTCTCCGAACCACTTCACCTCGCTGGGGTGCCGGCCAGTTGCGCCACTCGAGAAAAGCCTGATGCGTCGAATTGATAACAGCTTCGTAATCTTCCAGTGACCCGCAAGTCACCGATCCGAGAGCAGAACCGTCGATCGGTGAATGGCTGGTCAAAGACCCGCCAGCACCCTCGAGCCACTGATCAGAAAAGACACCCGAGTGATTTTCGGGAAGTCCCAGGGTTTTCAGAAATGAGCGATCCATGATCTTCAGCCTTTCTCACACCAACTCCGGGAAATCGGCCCGAGGTGGAATTCCGATTAGACAGATGGGAGCAGTCCCCTGATCGTCCGGAGGACTTGCACTTCTCCCTGTCACCTGTTCGGTCAACAAGGTAAGGCTGTACAGGGTCAAAATCGAGGGAACCCGCCCACTGAAACTCTGCGCAGTGACGGTGCAGAGAAAGAAGAATCGCTTTTCGAAACCAGGGATTGACTGCGACTTCGGCAATCAATGCCGACCTTCCCTGCTGTGGGCCAATCCACTCCCCAATGCCTCATGGAAGTGTCGGAATCATAGACGGAGTTGCCTCAATCGGGGTCATTTCGACAGGTCCGTGCTTTACAAAGTGTCAGCAGCCCTTCTTTTCTTGCCCTGAACAACCCATTCAGGACTGTCTAAGTCGGTTTTTTTGCAACTCCCCCCTCTCAAGGCCCGAAAATCATGTGTACAATCGGGGGGTTCCGATATTAGGGTTCGACTCACTCCCGGTCATTAACGGGAATGCTGAATCCCGCGGAGCGTGAAAATCTGTGTTCTGCATTGGCCCGGCCCTGATTGTGCAGGATCTTCCAGGATCCTGTATTTCATTGGGCAACCCGCTATTGAGGCCAATCTGAAAGACACGGGATTTGCTCGGGCTTGGTTAGACACATTTTGGTTGAAATTTGAATGCTGAATAGCGGGTGACACCGACGTTCGGACATTCGTCTTTTTGAAAATCATTCTGGAAAACGGCCGTATACCACGCAGCGGTTTTTTCAGGATTCTGAGTTGAAGGTATTTTGGAACCCCTCTGAAAGGGAGTCAAAAGATGAAGCGTTTCATATTTTTTGCGGCAATCCTGGCTATTTCGGCCCTGATTCCGTTGGGTAATGCAGGGGCGCAGCCTCTCAATGATGAGTGCCTGACTGCTGAAGCTGTCGGCGAGGGCTCCTTCCCCTGGGACAACACCGGGTCACTGATCGAAGGCCCCATTGACTGCGACGCAAATATGGCCACTGACGTGTGGTTCCTTTACACCCCCACCGCCTCCGGCAATGCCGTGATCGAGACTTGTCTCGGTGGTGGTACCAATGACGACACTGTTCTGATTGTCTATGACGGTCTTGCCGGTTGCCCGACTGCCGGTGCGCCATGCCTCGCTTCCGGTGACGACGAGTGCGAAAACGTCGCCGGTGGAGCCGGTTTCATGTCTCAGGTTCAGATTCCCGTGATCGCCGGTGACAACTACTACGTTCAGGTCGGCGGCTGGAATGGTGCTCAAGGAGACGGAACGCTCAACATCTTCTTCCCCGCAGCAGAGATTTGTGACGACGGCGTCGACAACGACGTCGATGGCCTGATCGATTGCTTTGACCCGGACTGCGTTGGAGCTCCGAACTGCTTCGAGGGTGACGCTGCCACCTGTGGCGATGGCCTCGACAACGACGGTGACGGCACCATCGACTGCCTGGACATCGATTGCGCCGGAATTCCTCCTTGCGGAATCGAGATCTGCGATGACGGCATCGACAACGACGGTGACGGTGTCATCGACTGTTTCGATACCGACTGCATCGGTGACCCCTTCTGCTTCGAAGGTGATGCTGCCACCTGTGGTGACGGTATCGACAACGACGGCGACGGAGCCATTGACTGTGCAGATGCCGACTGCGGTGGTATTGGCCCCTGTGGACTTGAAATCTGTGATGACGGCCTCGACAACGACGGTGACGGCCTGATCGACTGCGTCGACACTGTCGATTGCCCGGTCGGAGTCCCCGGTTGCCTCGCTCCGGATAATAACGAGTGTGATACGGCTACCCCGATTGCGTGTGGCGATATCGTGACCGGATTCACCAATCTGGCCACACCTTCTACGCTCCCCACTTGTATCACCACTAACGGAACCGGTGGTGCGGTTTACTACACCCACACTGGTACCGGCTTCACGACGATTGCCACCACTTGCAGCGGCACCGCACAGTACGACACCAAGATCAGTGTCTACGAGGGCGACTGCCTCACTCCGATTTGTGTGGGTGGTAACGACGACAACTGCACCGGAGGCTCTTCCGGCCTCCTTTCCACCGTCCTCTGGGATTCGGTGGCAGGTGTTGAGTACATCATTGTCGTCCATGGCTTCGGTGCTTCTCAGGGCCTTTACGAGCTCACCCTGACCTGTGCTTCCGGTGGCGAGATTTGTGACAACGGTGTCGATGACGACCTTGACGGCGACATTGACTGCCTGGATGCAGACTGCGGTGGAGACCCTGTTTGCGGTACTGAAATCTGCGACGACGGCATCGACAATGACGGTGACACCCTCGCCGACTGTGCCGATCCGGACTGTGCCACTGCACCTCTCTGCTTCGAGGGAGACGATGTCTCCTGTGCCGACGGTATCGACAACGATCTCGATGGCCTCACGGACTGCTTCGATCCGGATTGCGTCAACACCACTCCATGTCCGGGTGCTGCCAACGACACCTGTGACAACGCTGAGCTGGTGAGTGAAGGTAACTTTGCCTGGGACAACACTGTCTCTACCACTGCTGGTCCTGTGGACTGCGATGCCAACATGACCAACGATGTTTGGTTCCTCTACACCGCAACTCTCGATGGTACTGCTGTGATCCAAACCTGCGATGGTGGTGGATCCAGCGACGATACTGTTCTGATCGTCTACGATGGTCTCGCTGGTTGCCCGACTGCGGGTGCAACCTGCCTCGCTTCCGGTGACGACAACTGCACCAACGTTGCGGGTGGCGCTGCCTTCATGTCTTCCGCTGAGATTCCCGTGATCTCCGGCGAAAGCTACTACATTCAGGTCGGTGGTTGGAACGGTACCCTGGGTGCTGGTTTCCTCGACATCAACGTCAGCTGTGGTGCCACGGCCATCGGCAACTTCATTGCTATCTACGACTGTGCCACCAGCACCTCAAACCTGACTTGGGACGACGGTGGATTCGATACCTACGACGTTCTTCGTGACGGTGTTGTTCTGGCCGCTGGCCTCGCTGCAGGAACCACTTCCTACACCGATTCCACTGCACTCAGCAACGGTACCTACGAGTACACCGTGACGGGTAACTGCGCTTCCGGCAGTGCCGTTTCCGCTTCGGTCTTTGTCAACGTCTCCTGCGCCAGTGGCGGAGAGACCGACATCATCTTCAAGACGGAAACTGATCTCGGACAAATCAACAGTTCTGCAGCTCTTGAGGCTGCCCTGACCGCCAACGGCCTCAGCTTCCTGACCGTGGTGGACTTCCCGGCTTCCCAGCTGGGTAACGTCATTGGCACCTACGAGCGCGTCTGGGTCTGCAGTGGTACCTTCCCCGAGGATGGTCCCCTGACGACCGCAGATTCCGATGCTCTGGCCCTTTGGGTCGAAGCCGGCATCGGCGTTTACTTCGAGGGTGGCGACATGTGGGGCTTCGCTCCCACCGTTGGAGCCTTCGAAGGTTATGACGGCATTATCTCCGCTCTGGATGGTGACGACACCTTCCTCAGTGTCAGTGGTCTGGACACACTTCTCGGTGTGGACTTCAGTGGAATCCAGAACGTCCCTTACAACCAGGACGCTGCAGGAAACGACTGGACCGACCAGTTGACTGTTGGACCTGAAGCAGGTGGACCGAATGTCGGCGCCATCTGGCAAGAGGGTAACGGTGCCTACATCACCGGAGCGTACAGCCAAAACCAGGATCTTGCGGGCTCACCGATCGGTAACGTGCTCGTCCAGTCCTGGGAGTTTGGTGGTTACGGTGGCGATCAGGTTCTGTTGGCTGCCGATATCATTGCTGCCCTCGGTGGTGGTGGTGGCGGACCGACCCTTCCTGAGTTTGTCCGTGGTGACTGCAACGCTGACGGCGGATTCAACATCGCAGACTCCATCTTCCTGCTGGCAGCCCTCTTCAGTGGTGGCCCTGCTGGAACCTGTCTGGATTCCTGCGACGCCAACGACGACGGCGGTATCAACATTGCGGACGCGATCTACGCTCTCGCAGCCCTGTTCAGTGGCGGACCCGCTCCGACACCGACCAGCTGCGGAATCGATCAGACCGACACTGATCCGCTCGACTGTGCTTCCTTCCCGCCCTGCCCCTAGGCTTGGCCGGAAGTTCTGAAGCCTTTCCTTGTTCGGGAAGGTTTCGTGAAGGGCCTCTCTGCAATCGCAGAGGGGCCCTTTTTTTGTTTTTCAATTTAGTCTCCACCTGCAATTCCCAATCCGTGGCCAATGGCCACGACCCCCGGGAATCTCGTTGAGGTTCGACATTCCCAAATGTCAGACCTGTCATTCGTGACAGTACTGCCAGAAGCGTCCCTCACCCCTCGCTTGCCACTCCCCCCCCCGCTAGTCTTGTGATCACAAATATGACAAAGGGCGGCCAAATCCCGCTTCTGTTCATACAGGAGCAACCTATATCACTGTCCTTGATGGGGAAGATGAAGATGCCACGAATGACTTCTGCCCGGATTTTGGGCAAGGGGATCCACTCCCGGATTCCAGTCCTGGTTCTGATACTGATCATTGAGTTCATCGCCTCAGATGTGATGGCCCAGGGGATTCCGCGTGGATTGCTTGAACAGGACCGGAACTCTGCCACTTCAACGGCACCGATGAATCCTTCGGATCTTCTGGCAGGGCCCTTCCCCCTTTCCGGGACCAGTGCCTATGGCATCTGCTTCATGCCGGACAACAATCCCTGGGCTCAACCCATCGTGGTCGTCGCCGAACTCTTCAGCGCAGAGAGCTGGGTCTACGACGCCCTGACCCTTTCCCCTATTGGGCCAATACTGAATCCTCCCGCAGGGATCTCCGTGACAGGTGTGACGACCGATGGAACATGGCTTTACTGGGGTGTGATCAATCCACCAGGACCCAATGAAATCTGGCGCTCCAATCCGGACGGAACAGATCCCCTGCTCGTCGGCATCGCAGATATTCAGGGCGGAGGATTCATTGGAGGATTGAGCTGGGATGGAGCGGACGGTATCTGGGCAGCAGATATCACAGCGGATCGTTATGACCTGCTCTCCATCAACGATGGATCCTATCTCGGAAATTCAGTGAACCATCCCGATGGTAACGGGCTCGGAAACGGCTTGGCGTTTCGAGCAGACTGCAACCGGCTCAGCATTCCCCATGGGCATGATCTTGCTGGACGCGTCACCACCCTCTCTTCCGTATCCACTCAAAGTTCCATTGCACTGGCACCGGTCGATTTGAGTAATCACGGTTTCTTTATCAATGGCGTCGAGAGTTCGAGACCCGCTTCAGCACCGAATGCAGATCCATTCGGAATCTCTTCCTATTGGGTGGTCGACAACTCGAGTAACACCATTTCAGTGGTCGAGGGACACGATGATTGCCCAACCCTGATTCCTGCACTGAGCGGGTTTTCCTGCTCCTCCTTGAGCGACGGAACTCTCCTTGCTTCATGGGATCCGGGCACTTCTGTAGATAACGTTGAAATTCGTGTGAATGGAATATTGGTCGACACCGTGCCTGCGAACCCGGGAAGTTGGGCAGGCGTGACAACCAATCTTCCTTCCCTGATACGCATTGAGGCGCAAGGATTTTCAGGCAGCAGTTGGACCCCATCTGTCAGTTGCGACCTGTTGGCACCGGGTTGTGATCCCGCATCTGTTGAGATCAGTCATAGTGTGGATACAGAAATCTTCACTCAGGGAACACCCTTTTGTGGAGATGCGACCGGTCATCAGGCCCAATCGCTATGGCGACTTCTTTCCCCGTGTGAAAGCCCCTTTCTACTCAGTAATGGCATGGTCCTCGAGGCGATCCGCATCGGCATTGAAAACTCCAATCCGGGAACCGGTTTTACGACACAACCTCTCGTCCTGCGGATTTATGAAGATCAGACCGGGTCCGGGATCAACGATCCTTCATTGCTGGATTTGATTCATGAACAAACCTTCGAAATACCGGCATTCGAAATGTCCCACATGTGCCTGACTCTGGACAACCCTGTGGAACTCCCTTGTGGCATGAATGTGGCGGTAGAATTTCATCTTCCTGACGGCACTGCAAATGGCCATCTGCTGATTCTGGGAACCAACGACTCCGGGGAGTCCGATCCCACCCGATTCTCAGCTCCGTTCTGTGGCAATGATCTTCCAATTCCACTTTCAGATCTGGGGTACCCGGACGCTCATCTCATCGCCTCATTCAGGGGCTCCTTCATCGCTTCACCCTTTCGCCGGGGCGACATCAACGGTGACGATTCGGTCAACCTTGCCGATGGCATCTTCCTTCTCGAGTCACTTTTTGTTCCAGGGTCGGCCATGGTCGATTGTCGGGATGCTGCGGATTGCAATGACGACGAAGGGGTCAATCTGGCGGATGCCATCTATCTGCTCTCCCACCTCTTTGTTCCGGGATCTCCAGGCCTGCCCGAGCCGGAAGGGTCCTGTGGAGAGGATCCCACGGAAGCGGCGCTCCTGACCTGCGACGAATCGGTAAATTGTCCCTGAAACACTCCCCAAGACTGAATTAGGCTTTTTTGAGCCCGGAGCGGGTGCTTGACCCGTGCTGAATGTCCGGTAAATTTGAAGTTAATGGGCTAAATGTAACTTTGTGACAACTTGCGGTGCTTTCAGGTGGTCTGAAGGATCGGAGTCCCTCCGATTATCAGGTGTTCATCAGGGCATGTGCTTCTGTCATGACTTTTTGATTTGTTTTTATTCCTGCGAGGAATTTTAACTTTCGCAATGGATATCCGAATTCCGGTAAAGGGATTCATTAACCAGGAAGGGTTTTCACCTATGAGACACCTACCGTTTTTGGTGGTTGCATTCATGATTCTCTCCTGTGGCGTCGTCGGCGCACAGGGAGCGGATGAATGTGCCAATGCTCAGCAGATCAACTTGACCGCACCGGGTACGGTGACGGTGACGATCGACAACACCACTGCAACCAGCAACCCTGCGATTCCCGCTGGTGGCGCAACCTGCCCCGGCACCGGTTTGGGAACGACTGAGGCAGATGTCTGGTTCAGCTGGACCGCTCCCCAAAATGGCCTGCTCGACCTGAGCACCTGTGTCAATGCCGGTGCCCTCGACACCGACATCATCGTTTACGATGCATCTGCCGGTTGTACTGGTCTGATCGAAATCGCCTGTAATGGTGATGGAGTGGATGCCACGGGCGCTGCCTGCGCTGCCTTCGGTTCCAATCTTGTGGGTGCTGGTGTGTTCGCCGGAGTGACCTACTTCGTCCGCGTTGGCGGTTGGGATGCCGCTTCTGTCGGAACGACAGACATGGACGTCACCTTTGCCCTCGGTACCATCGCGCCGACAAACCTGGTTTGCGCTTACGATGAACCGACCGACACTGCGACTCTGACCTGGGATAACCAGGACCAGTACGACACTGTCAACTACTACCTCAACGGAACCCTTACTGGTCAGTTCGACGGAACTGCCGGAGCGGCAACCGACATCCTGACCGGATTCCCTCCGGGCCTGACCGCCATTTGTCTTGAGGGTGTGGTCGCTGGTGTTGCCAGTACTCAGATCTGCTGCACCGTTTTCATTGCCGAGCCCTGCCCGTCAACAGTGGTTGGCTCCATGATTCCGATCCCGACGGTTCTTCCGCTCGGTGGTGGTGTCCACTGTGGTGCAGGTGGTATTCAGGCAGACAACTCCTACCTGCGTTCCTTCGATCTGGTCAACGGCTACGGCGTCAGTGACGAGATCACCGTCGAGTGCGTGACCACTGCTGTCAACGTTTCGACCCCTGCGCTCGCAGGTGGAACCCAGCCGGTTCGTATCCGCCTGATCATCGACCTCAATGGTGGTGGCCCCGAGAACTTCACATATCTCGCTGGTACCAACGTTGGACAAACACCTGATCCCGGAAACGCCGGGATGCTGATGGTTTATGAAGAAGAGTTCCAGGTTCCTGAACTTGCTGACAACCTCTACAACTTCATTCTCGGAACCGGTGTCATCGATCCTGATGGATTGGGTGCCAACTCCAACACTCTTCAGTGCATGACTTCCTATGGCCCGAGTGCAAACCTGGCTGTGGAAATCTTCACCCCCGATGGAAATGCCAACGGTGGAGACTCCTGGTACATGGGACTCACCGACGCTACTGCAACCGGTGAAATCGGAACCAGTTACATCGTTGCTGGTGCTTGTGGACTCACTTCACCGAGCCCCCTTGCCGGAATTGGTTTCCCCAACGACCGTTACATCATGGATATCGGTTACTCCGTTGCTGTTGCCGGTACCTGTGGATCAGCCGGTGGAGTCGCCAACCTCCAGTGCTCCCAGAACGTGGGAGATACCACCTGGAACTTGACCTGGGATGATGCCGGAGGAGCCGCTTCCTGGATCATCGAGATCGATGGCAATGTCGAAGCTACCTTGCCCTCCACTGATCTTGCCTTCCTGACCCTTCCCCAGCCGGAGTACCAGGACCTCGACGTTCTGATCACCTCCTGGTCTGGAGCAGGTGGTACCGGTTCTCTGATCAACTCTGCCGGTTGCACCCTGCAGACTGCTCCGGCCAACAACTGGCCTGCTGGTGCTTCCGTTGCTGCTGTTGGAACTTTCCAGCAGGAGATCGCAACGCCTTACACCACTACGACCGGTGTGCCGATCGATCTGGCTGTTTGTGACCCCGGAACCGGAATCACCCAGATCAACAACGACATCTTCCTTCGTTACACCGCATCCGTGGACGGGGATCTGCTGGTCAGCACCTGCAGCCCGAACACCGTGATTGCCGGTGCCGACACCATGTTGGCCGTCTACACCTACGATGCCGCACTGCTCGATGACCCGACTCTGGTCGTGGCTTGCAGTGACGACGTCAATGTGGGTGCCAACCCGACCAACAACCCCGCCTGCAACGTGTTCCTTGCGGAGACCATCTTCGCTGCCACTGCTGGTCAGGAGTACCTGATCCGCCTTGGTACCTTCAACGCTGCCGGTGTGGGAACCCTTGAGTACACCATCAATGACTGCGTTCCGGCGACCAACGTCACCGGTGCCGCCGACTGCACCAATGGTGACGTGACCCTCAACTGGACCCCGAACCCGAATGCCTCCTCTCAAGAGGTTCTTCGTGACGGTGTCTCCGTGGCCACCCTGGGTGCTGCCGACGCCACTTACGTCGATCGTGGCGTGGCTGACGGAACCTACCAGTACGAGGTGGTCACCGATTGCGGCAGGGGTCCGAACCCCATCGGTGTCACCGTTTCGGTGCTCACC
>JACETR010000026.1 GCA_013911165.1 Planctomycetota bacterium
GTCCTGCTGAATGATGCCGCCGAGTCCCGTGGGAACTCCCGGGGTCCGGGTCAATCCGGTGATAATACCGCTGGGATCGAGGGCCGGAGTGACAGTGCTCGCACCAAAGGAACTGAGCAGGATGCCGGCGAGATTCTGGTCGTCCAGATTTCCGGCAAGGAATTCGAGAGTGTAGTTGAGGCTCGAGGAATCCTTGACCTGAACCAGAGCGACTTCGAGGAAAACCTGACGACGGCGCTGGTCGATCTGTTTGAGGATGCTTTCGATCTCTTCGTACTTCTCCGGCTCTGCCTCGATGATCAGCGAGTTGGTTTCTTCGTGGGGGATGATCTGGGTGCTGGTGAACTGCTGCTGAGATTGAACTCCGCCGGTGTTTCCGGCTCCGGTACGGTTCCGGGTGGTGGTCCGACTGGTCGTTCTTCCACCCTGGGCGTTGTCATCGACCAAGGGACGAATGTTGTCGGCCAGCTCTTCCGCCTTGAGGTAGTTGACCTTGTAAATCCAGATGGTGTTTCTGCGATTGCGAACCTTGGTATCGAGTTCGTCGATCAGCTGGTGCACCAGATCGAGCTCATCCGGGTCCGTGGACTGGATGATGATCTTCTGGGTACGGTCATCGGGGATCAGGCGGGTGGACTCACCGGCGAGACTGCCCGAGGAGAAGCCTCGGTTTGAAGCCTGACCACGGTTGGCGCCCTGCCCTGATGTGGGGGTGGTTCTCCGACCGGTCGTTCCGGTCGGACTGAATTCACTGAGGGCTTCCGTCACGATGGAAACGATGCTCTGTGCGTCCGCGTAGTAAAGCTCACGAATCGACAGGGACTGATCGGGTCCGGTGACTTCGACGTCGATGTATTTGACGACGCGCTGAATGTGTTCAAGAACACGCATCTTGGCGCGGATCAGCATCGTTTCGTTTTCCGGAACGGTGACGATCTTGACGCTTCCTGAGGCGTTTCCGGCACCGGCGATTCCGAGAAGTTCCTGCAGGGCGGTTCGCACCACCTGTGCGGTGGTGAACTTCAGCTGCAGAACCAGGGTCGCCAGTTCTTCTCCGGGTGCCTTGATGGCTTCTTCATCATCCGCCACGTAGATCGGGCTGACCGGATCCACGGGAGCAGATTGCCCACCACGGGGTGAAGAGGAGCGAACGTTGATGACGGTGGTCCCATCTTCCAACTCGCTCTCCCAAAGCTCGTAACCATTGGTTTCGAGGATCGCCTTGATGACCGGGTAGGTCAGGGGATCCACATCTCCGATGACATCCACGGTGGTGTCTTCGGCGAAGGCGACGTCATTGGCTGCAGACGGGTAGTTGACGAACTTGCCGGTGGTGCGCTGGATAAACCGCAACAGGCTGAGGACCGGGAACGATCCTTCCTCCATACGGTAAACCTCCGCTTCATCCCCATCATCGCTGGCAGGGGTGGCGGCTTCATCGACCGGAGCGGCGTCGTCGCCGTCCTGGCCCAGAGCAATTCCACCGAGACCGGGCCCCCCCACAAGGAGGACCAGCATCAGAAGCAGCAGACCAAGGGGGCTACGCTCCTGTGACAGGATCGGCAACTGAAACAAACGGGTCTCAACAGGGGAGACCGCGGGACTTTTCTGAGGCATTGCTGTGCACCCTCTCAACATGGGGTTCATGGCATTTCCTCTCTCTTCATCGGCCGGGGGAGGGTCGGCCTTGGGTAATTTCGGGACTTTTTTCCTGAATCGGCGAAAACAGCTCTTCCTGGGCTGTTCGTCGCCACTTGGGCCGTCAGACTTGTCCTCTTCAGCGAGAGACGATCCCACTTGGAGAAGCCTGAGCCGTTCCCCTTCATTTTAAGCAAATCAAATGCCCGTCCATGGCAACTGGGGAAGTTCTCCAACTTTATTTGAGGAAAGGGGTTACGGAGATTCCGGTAACGTTTCCAGAGTCGCCTTTCAGCCGATCTGGGGTGGAGTGTGTTGTGAAATCGAACACTCAGGGAGGAGTGCTCCTGGCGGAACCTTGGGTATTACCGGAACTCGAGTGGCGGGGGAAGTCGGCGAGGTTTGCAGGCACAGGTGGGAGGGGGTCAAAAATTTCCCCGCTGGTCCAGTTCCTGAAGCAATTTTTCCGCTTCGGGCCAGAGGTGCCGGGGAATGCGGATCAACAATGAATTCGTCGGTTCATTCACGACCACCCGAATCGGCTGACCACCCCGATCATCCCAGCGGTCGCTCAGCAACTGTTCGAGAATGGCAGCCCGCAGATACCGGGCTTTCCAGACCTTCAGCGCAGGTCCTTCATCGTTGGCGGGTGGGCGCTGATCAGAGCTCTCCAGAATTTTCAGGTAATGCCGCAGACGCTCATTGGAGGCGCAGGTCATGACGATGCTGCGGGTTCTCGGTGAGGCGACAAAATTGCTGTAGCGATCGAGGAGATCCAGGTTCTTCTCTTTTCGATCCGCTTCAGCCCGCAGGATGCGAATCCCCTCCTCCGGTTCCAGATGTTGCAGGTGAACCACTCTCATGACCGGTTTCGGTCGCGGAGGTTCGGCGAGTGGCTGATGGGTGACCCAATAGGCTCTGGGTTGGCGAATGTCTCCCACCGGTTTGACGTACAGGCCCGATTGATTGAGCACGGTTTCCAGCAGGCGGCGGTTTTCCGAAGCGATCCGAAGTGGGTTCGGTACACGGACAGGGGAATTGCCGATAGCCGGATGCTCGTGAGCGAGAGGGAGTCCGGTGATCACAGACCACCCCTGCAGGACACTTGCGGCGGGAAGGGTTCCCTGCGGCAGGATGTCACCCGCTTTTTCGGGGAATGGCATGAACAGAAGAATGGAAAGGCAATACCCGAGAGAATTCATGGGATCTCCTTTCCTAGCCTGCAAATTTCTGCAGCTACAGGTCCTACACGGTGAGGGTCTTCAGCTTCGACAATAACAGATTTTGATCAGACGATGGGGAATCGGGAAGGGTTCCTTCTCAGTCCGTCATGTTTTTCAGTCGAGAGTACAGAGTTGATCTTTCGATTCCCAGAATCTGTGCGGCTTTCTTCTTGTTCCCACCGGCGTATTCAAGAACCCGTAGAATGTGTTCACGTTCCAGGTCCTTGAGAGGAACTGGTTTCCAGGTCCCGGTTGATGGGGTGCTTTGACTTTTATCGGGGGACAGTCGCAAGTCAGCACCCGCGATTTGAGCTCCATCTGAAAGAATCGCTGCACTCTCGAGCAGGTTGCGCAGTTCACGGACGTTTCCGGGAAAAGAATGACTTTCCAGCAAGGAGAGAGCTTCATCTGAAAGAGTTTTTCGTGGCCTCTGTTTGTCGGAGAACTGATCAAGGAAGTGGTTGGCAAGGAGCGCCACATCTCCGCTCCGGTCCCGCAGAGGCGGTACACGTACTTCGAGGACGGCAAGTCGGAAGTACAGGTCTTCACGAAAGTTGCCGTTGTTCACTTCACCCTGGAGATCCCGGTGAGTGGCGGCGATCAATCGAATATCGACTTCGATGGATGTGTTGCTGCCGACTCTTTCAAGGCACCGTGTTTCCAACAGGCGTAACATTTTTGACTGTGCTGATTCAGGGAGTTCTCCGATTTCATCGAGAAAGACCGTCCCTCCATCAGCGGCTTCAAATTTGCCGATTTTGCGACTGTCAGCCCCTGTGAATGCACCCTTCTCATGACCGAACAGTTCACTCTCGACCAGATGGGTCGGGATGGCTGCGCAGTTGATGGTGACGAAGGGAGCAGCCGCACGGTTTCCCTGAAAGTGAAGCCCTCGGGCAACCAACTCCTTGCCGGTTCCCGTCTCGCCCATGATGAGGACTGTTCCGGATGTGGGTGCGACCTTTTGAATGAACTTTCGCACTTCTTCGACGGGAGGGGAGGAACCGATGATGGGGTGTGTATCCAGAACAGACTGAACCAGATCCACTTTTTCCTGATGCAGTTCGTCGAGTTCGGCGTTGAGCGAAAGGCCTGCACCCATCGTGGCTGCAGCAGTTCCACTCGCCCAGAGTTCGGCTTCGCCCAGGGGATGAGATTCACCATCGATCCGGTCGAGATAGAGAATTCCACGCAGGGATTTCTCAATAAAGATGGGAGCCGCGATCACGCTGCGAATTTCATCGCCTGTCACACTGCGGCGGTCTTCGAAGCGGGGGTCACTACTGGTGTCTTTTGAAAGTACTGCCCTGCGACTGCGTAAAAGTTCACTGAGAATCGTTTGGCTGAGAACGAATCCCTGAAGGGGTACCCCAATCCGCGACCACGCGGTTCGACATAACCATTGATCTTCCTCTTGAATCAGGATCGCACCCCGGTCCGCCTCGAGTCCGGAGACCAGTTTACGCAGGCCTTCGTCGAGACTGTTGGCGTCGGAGAAACCCTGTCCAAGCAGGGGGGCGGCCTGATCCAGCGTTTTGAGGATGCGCCGCATCTGTTTTTCGGAGAAGGAATCGGGCTCGGCAGATCTTGAGTCGAGGATCTGGGTTTGATTGGCAGATTCTTCGACGGTATGTACGAGGGTTTCCACAACGATTTCGGTGTCTCCGATTCCGATGTGCTGGCCCGGGTGCAACAGTTGTTCTCGGACAGGGTCACCAGAGACATAAGTTCCATTGGAAGAGTCGAGGTCGGTAATTTTCCAGCCCGCTTCCGTCAATTTCAAACGGGCATGGACACGACTGGCTGCAGGGTCATCCAGCGTGATGTCGACGGACTCATCCCTGCCAATCAGGATTCCATCTTTCATTGCCTTGTCATTGGGGATGTCATGACGCAGGGAGTTCTTGTCAGGTGCAATGACATGAATGCGGGTTTTCATGGCGTGCCTACCAGCCGCCAATCGCGAAGGATGCGTTTTCTGTTCAGGTCACCCTCGATGACCACCCTGTCCACTTTGGTATTCCAGCCGGTGAGATCTCCTTCGAGCCTCAACCCTGGAGCACCTGAAGGAATGGCTGTTACTGGAATCTGGATTGTCATTTGCAGGATAGGGTCTGCGCTATTCTGGGATTGGACCTGAAATCGAAACCGATCCCGGTCCGGATCATTGGACTCCAGGCGTTCCAGAATCAACTGATGGTCGATTCCTTCCCGAAGAAAACCTTTGCGTAAAAGTTGTTCGATTTCGATGGGTACCGGTGATCCATGCTGGAGAACTTCGATGGTTGGATCAGCGGACTTTCCAACGGCGAGTCCAATACGCCAGCGATTGCCAGGCTGATCCGGATCTGCAGCGACCTGTAATTCCAGATCCGGACTCCCGAGCATACGCAATCCGGAGACTTCCCAGCGATCGAGTCTGGACATGTAAGGGAAGCGAACGACCTCAGGATCATTGGCCCAACGAAGCTGGCCCTCGCGAATATTGGGTCTGATCTGATTTCTTGCACCCGAGTTACCGGAAGCGGAGACGGGGCGGAAGAAACGCTCCGTTTCGACATTATTGAACTCAAAGGTGAGCTGGTCCACGGCGCCCTTCTCTGTCAACAGGTCTCCAAAGGAAGCCTCCACCTTCGCCAACTGCTGGCGGTAGGGAGTCAGCAGGGAGCCCGGCAGAATTGACCCGCCGATGACCGCAAGTATGAGAACCACCACTGCAGAGGCGAGAAGTCTCGTCGATCGGGGAGGGGCCTGTTCAGGATCGATCCTCTGAGTGATCGCCTGAAGTTTGGCTAAAACTTCCGAGTGGTTCTGCGGTCGCTGATCAGGAGCTTTGTTGAGCATCGACTGAATCAGTTCAGCAAACTCTGGATCGACTGTGGGCAGAGCCTCGACGATGTCGGGCACTGGAGCATTCACATGGGCGATCAACAGATCCATTCTTGAGTCCCGGGTGTAGGGAGGCTCACCGGTGAGAAGGTGGTAGAGAGTTGCACCCAAACTGTAGATGTCGGACCGTTCATCGGTGCCATGTCCCTGAACTTGTTCAGGAGAGCAATACTGGGGAGTACCAACGACCTCATTCCCCTCGGTTGCATCCTCTTCGATGGAGCCGGCAAGTCCAAAGTCGACCAATTTGATATTGCCGAGTGCATCGACAATCAGATTGGAAGGTTTGATATCACGGTGAATGATTCCCTGATTTCGTGCTTCTTCCAGTGCACGCGTTGCTGAGATCGCAACCTTCAGAACTTCTTCAATGGGCAACTTTCCACGCTCATTTAATTCTTCCTCAAAACTGGGGCCGGGAAGAAACTCCATCACCAGATAGGGAAGATCATCTTCATCATGAATGGCGTGGATCTGTCCAATATTCGGATGATTGACCGCAGCGATGGCTCTGGCTTCGGCAAGGAATTTATCGCTAATGTCGCGGTGATCCTTCAGTCGTGGATGGACCCGCTTGATAGCGACAGTTCTCTGCAAGGAGGGATCATGGGCCCGATAGACGACACCCATTCCACCTTCACCGATCTTCTCTTCGACCAGAAACTGACCGATGTGGTCAAAGCGGGGAGTCTGCATCGGCTGGGTGTCATCCGCAGACAGGCTGTCTGATTCGGGGGAAGCGGGGCTGAAGAGAATGTTGGATTTCATCGATTCGCCTCCATTCCGCTTCCGGGGACAGGTTTCAATTCCATGACGCCATCCACCCCGCCGCTGGCCGTGCTATCCTGCCGATTCGAGGGCTGGATTTGTGCCTGCCCGCTGACTGGGAGATCAGACTCGCAAGGATAGTCTCACGATGACGGACAAATTCGACAACATACTTCGATCAGTTCCTGGAGAAGACCCGCGAACCCTTCTGAAAGCGGTTCAAAATGCCTTTGTTGGCAAGGGGGAATTCGAGGTTTTGCGTCTCACTGGCAGTGAATTGCACATTGGAATTGCGTCTGATTCGCCTCTGGCGGCGGATCTGTTGGCTTTGGGCTTTGAACAGGATCAGGTCCAGGAGCCGGTGTGGCAGTCCGCTCCAGCTACGGGGGTCGCCCCGGAAAATTTTTACAGCACCACCCATCATCGGACGCAGGTCTGGCTCAGTGGCGATTGGAAAGAAGTCTCGGATCAGCGCATGGACGGTTGCCTGACCCACGACAATGGTCAGCCCAGATGTGTAAAACTTCGTGATCTCTCAAAAGGTGATCCGGTCCTTGTCGGTTTCGACGGGGTTCGTGTTGTCCATGCTGACTCTGAAGACGACGACCATGATTTTGCTTTCATGGCCAACGACGTTTCCTCCGAAAGACGGGCAGAGGTCCAAACGGCAAGAGTGGTCGAACTGGCCCGTCAGGCCAGGGACCGGGGTCAAAAGATTGTATGGGTTCCGGGCCCCGTGATCGTTCACACCGGAGCTTCCCGCGAGTTGGAAATTCTGGTGCGTGAAGGTTGGGTCGATTCGGTTCTCAGTGGCAATGCCCTGGCGGTTCACGACATCGAATCCCAATGGCTCGGAACCAGCCTCGGGGTTTCTGTCGAGGATGGACGGGTGATTCCCCACGGACACTCCCATCACATGCGCGCCATCAATCGGATCCGGGCGCACGGATCGATTGCTGCAGCAGTGGAGGCGGGAGAATTGCAAGGGGGTCTCATGCATGCCCTCGTCGAGAAACAGGTCCCATGGATCCTCGCCGGCTCCATTCGCGATGACGGTCCGTTGCCTGATACGGAGATGGACCTCTTCAAGGCGCAGGATCAATACGCAGAACAATTGAAGGGGGCGGGACTGGTTATCGTCCTGTCGACGATGCTTCACGGTATCGGAGTGGGGAACATGCTCTCCGGTGAAGTTCCTCTGGTTTGCGTGGATATTCATCCCGCCGTTGCGACCAAGTTGGCCGATCGCGGATCCGCCCAGGCGATCGGCATCGTCACCGACGTAGGACTCTTTGTTCGTCGATTGCGTGAAGAGCTGGTCGGCTGAGATCGGGAGCGCCCTTCATGGAGCTGGACACTCATCTTTCATTCTTTTCGAATCTGTTCGGCGACCGGTGTTCGACTCGGCAGGAAGATCTTGAGCGCTATGGCCGCGATGAAACGGAAGATCTCTGCTTTCCCCCGCATGTCGTGGTCAAACCGGCAACAGTCGATGAGATTTCGCAGGTTCTCCGTTATTGCCATGAGCACACGATTCCAGTCACCCCTGGCGGGGCACGGACAGGTCTGAGTGGGGGAGCGCTACCGGTTCATGGTGGAGTGCTTTTGTCCCTCGAACTTCTGAATCGAATCCTGGAAATCGATGAAAAGAATCATCAGGTCACGGTTGAGCCTGGAGTGATTACCCAGGTATTACAGGAAGCGGTCAAAGACAAAGGCCTCTTCTATCCTCCGGACCCGGCCAGCAAGGGCAGTTGCTTTATCGGTGGCAACATTGCCGAAAATTCGGGTGGCCCGAAGGCGGTGAAATATGGCGTCACCCGCGATTATGTCCTCAATCTGGAGGTGGTGCTGCCCGGGGGCGAGGTCATTTGGACCGGAGCGAACGTGCTCAAGAATGCGACCGGATATGATCTTACGCATTTGATGGTCGGTTCTGAGGGAACCCTCGGGGTGGTCACAAAAATCGTTCTCAAACTAATTCCCCACCCCACCCACGACTTGCTGATGTTGGTCCCTTTCATGGAAGCGCGCGCAGCATGTGAAGCGGTGGCCGCCATCTTCCGCGCAGGGATCACTCCCAGCGGACTCGAATTCATGGAACGGGATGCATTGGTGGCCACGCGAGATTTTACGGGTGATAGCACTCTGGAGATCGCAGACGACCATGAGGCACATTTGTTGATCGAGGTCGACGGACACGATCCGGATCTGTTGATGCAGGATTGCGAGAGGATCGTCGAGGTTCTTGAGCCATTTCCCACGGATGAGATTCTCTTCGCCGAATCGGCGAAGCAGAAAGAAGGACTGTGGTCTCTTCGACGCAAAGTCAGTGAGGCGGTCAAGGCGCGTTCTGTTTACAAGGAAGAAGATACGGTGGTTCCCCGTTACCAACTTCCGGAGTTGCTGGATCATGTCAAAAGGATCGGCAGTAAGTACGGCTTTGAATCGATCTGTTACGGACATGCCGGAGATGGGAATCTCCATGTCAATATTTTGCGGGGTGATCTTTCCGATCAGCAATGGATGGAAGAAATCCCACGGGCGATCCGGGAACTGTTTACGGAAGTAAGAGAACTGGGGGGCACCATCTCCGGTGAGCACGGTATTGGTGTGGTGCAGCAGCCGTATATGGACATCATGTTTCCCCAGGTCACCCTCGACCTGATGCGATCGATCAAGGCGGTTTTCGATCCGCGGGGGATTCTCAACCCGGGCAAAATCTTCGACGGTATGAAGACGGAACAGGGCTCCTAGAGTCTCACCGGTTCTGCTTCGGGTTTCTCTGCGGGCTTATCCTTCTCGGCCTCAACTTCTTCAGCTTTCTCCTTCGTGGCTCCTTTTTTCATGTTTCCCCATTGCTTTAATTCGTCGAGATCGACTTTTGCCGGCAACGGGATTTTGGGGGAGTGGAGGGCCATCAGTGTCATCGCCGTTCCGTAAGCAGCACTGCGGGGAAAGACCCGATCATTCCAGGTGCCTTCCTTGTCACGAACCTGCCACATCAATTCGAGGAGGCGGCTGCGGGCAGCCTTCTGTTCTTTTTCCGGCAGGACCCGGATGGCTCGGGCAGTATGAAGGTGTGCATAAAAGAAATAGTAGGGAGCAATATAAAAGGGTGGATTGTGGGTGCCTGTTTGTGCGCGTCGACGTTCCAGCCATTTCCAGTGATCGAAGAAGGCTTTGACCGCGAAGCGGACCTGATCAAGATCATTCATTCCTGCGTGATAGAGAGCGAGTTCACTGACCGCCATCCGTGCACAAGCTCCCTCGAGTGCTTCAAACCCTTCACCGGTGGCTCGTTCTGGTTGGGTTGAATACTGGATGGCGCCACTCTCGATGCGAGCTTCCTCGATGGTTTTGAGTGCGCGAATCACGACATTGCCATCAAAGGGATAGCCCAGGTCCCGGGCACGCAACAAGGCCATCACAGCGGGTCCTGTCATGAACGGAGAGGCGGGACTGGAGGCATTGCGTCGACGGGACCGGGAGTAGTTCCAGCCTCCGCCAGGGATCTCATTGGCGACGAGGATGTCGATCAATTCTCTGGTTCGTGTCTGAACATCGGCGAGAAGACTCTCCGGAATCTTTTTCATCTGTTGCAGCCTCAACAAGGTTTCGAGGGCTTCGATGTGCCCCCAGTCACGAACGTCGTAGCCGCGGTTGAAGCCGACACCCATCGCCGGACCTTTACACGATTCTGCCAGAAGAAAATTCAGGCCCCGGCGCAGGGCGACATTGATGGGGTCAGCCGCATCGAGGCGGATTTTTTTAACCGGGAGAGTTTCAATCAGGGCCCGCAGCACGATGGCCGTACCGCCTACCCGGTAACCCGGCGGAATCTGCCCCCGTTCCCGGTAAACCCCTTCGTAGGGCCATTCGCCGCTGACGGTCTCTTCATCGATGCCTTCCTGCGCCTTCAGCAGAAATTGCACCGCTTCCTGAGTGGCCTCATTCCAGCCGTCTTCAACTTCGAAGGCGGCGGTAGGTGTGGTCATGAGGGGTAGGCACAGGAGCAGGGGCAGGATCATGGAAGGGCCTCATCATTCTGTGAAATTCATCGGAAATCCGTGCTGGAACCCTCGCATGGTGCCACTTTTGGCCTCTGGCAGGAATTGAAATCCGGGGATGCCGGATGAGTGAAATCACTACAAAATTACCCCAAATGAGGCCCCATATGGGGTATCCTGAGGGTAAGGCAGGATTTGGGAATCTGGCGAAGATCTTGTAAACCATTTAATAAAAAGGGTTTATGCCCAATTCTTGGGGTCAGGCCCCGTCCGTTTCCATTCTGCGTGGCAGGTACGCCATTTGCAGTCATCTCAGGAGCGACCCGCTGATTCACCGCATGGCTGCGGTGCCGTGAGAGAGGATGGACTCCATGAGTTCCGAAACGGGATTCTGGAACTTCAGGTTCAAACTGATTCTGCTGATTGCCCTGCTGATGGCCGGCACCCTTTCGGTGCAGGCGGTCATTCGCAATCACAGCATTCAGGTGATCCTCGATGGCACGGAAGAAGTGGCTGCAGAGATCGCCAATGAGGCGGCGGAGAAGATGCTGATTGCCACCTCCACCAGCGATCCCACGGAGTGGGCGAGCGGAGGGGTGAACGCCGGCTCCGATTTCTTTGAGAACTCCAGCCAGGGACAGAATGTGCTGGCCTTCAATACCGAGCGAATCATTCAACTTTCCGCTGACTTGAAAGCCGGGTTGCTGGCTCGCAGGGCTTTGGAGTCGGAAGTTCCGTCCCAAAAGGGTGAATATCCTCAAGCCGTCAAGATGAATGAGTTACTTCTCGACCTGCTCGTAGCCTTTCAGCCCGACCTCAACAGTGGGGTTCTGGAAGGAGTCAGGAAAAGTCTGCAATACTACGACAGTTCTTCAGGACTTGTTTCCTATCGAGAAGCGCTTAAGGCAAAAGACGTTCCTGCGTCAGTGGAACTTCCTGACGGAGCTTATCTGGCAGAGTTTTCCGTGAGTTTTGCACCCCCTGAAAGTCAGGCAAATCTTCACTCTCCAAACTCATCGCTTCAGAAAGTGTCAGGCTTTTTTGAAATCTCTGACCGTAATGAGCAAGCCTCTGAGGATTCTGCTGGTCTTGGGGATCTTCCAGTGATCGGTGCTGAGTTCCGTGGAGATCCGGATTCTCTTTCCATCGATCTGGCTGCTCCTCTGGAAGAGTTGGCAGAGTTAGTCCGGGAAACCAATGAACGGGATCTTCTCGCCACTCTGTCCATCTTCATGATCGGATTGGCATTGGCGTGGATCCTCGGCAGCCGTCTCGTTCAACCGGTGACAGAAGTGGTGGAGGGAATGCAGAAGGTTGCGGCGGGGGACATGAGCGTTCGACTCTCCGGTGAGCGTGACGCAGAATTCGCTCTCATCAATGGTCAGTTCAATGAAATGGTTCAGCAGCTGGATAATGCCCGTTCTCTGGAGCGGGGGCTGGAGCACCGCGAGCGTCTGCAGACGATGGGAGATCTCGCTGCCGGGGTCGCCCACGACATCCGCAATCCCTTGAGTGCCATCTCGATGATTGTCGGCCGCCTTGGATTTGACTATGCCCCTGCTGATGCCAAAGAGCGGGAAGAGTTTCTCGGTTATACCAAAGACATCAAGGATGAGATTGAGCGACTGAACAATCTCGTCTCGGACTTCTTGCAACTGGCGCAGCCCAACTCCCGGGAGGCTGTGCCCTGTCAGGTGGGAGGACTCCTCGAGGAACTGCAGAGACTTCTCGACAAGGAAGCCGCCGATCAGGGTGTCTCCATCGAACTGGACGTGCAGGAGGATCTTGCGGCAACACTCTGGAATCCGGTGGAAGGAAAAAGTGCATTTTTGAATGTGGCCATGAATGCCATTCAGGCGCTGCAATCCACCGGAGGATCTCTGGCAATTCAGGCTCGCAGTGACGATCACTGGATTGTCGTTTCCTTCAAGGACAATGGCCCGGGCATCGCCCGAGAAGACTGTGAGCAAGTGATGTTGCCCTACGTCACCCGCAGGCCCGGGGGAACCGGACTGGGTCTCGCCATCGCCCGTCGGGTGGCCGAGCGTTATGGGGGGCGGCTGGAGCTGACATCTCAGGTTGCTGTGGGAACCGAAGTCCGTTTCATGTTGCCGGTGAGCACGGCTGAAGGGCAGGCGTAATGCGCAAGTCCGGACGTATTCTCGTCGCCGACGATGAAAAGCCCCAGCGTGAGATTCTGGTTTCCTCTCTCGAGAAGCGGGGATACGAGGTTTGCGGCGCGGGAGACCTTGGGACGGCCCTGAAGCTCTTTGAGCAGGGCCTTCAAGATCAGAATCCCTTTAATACCGTGGTCACCGACCTGCGCATGCCGACCGACAAGGAAGGTCTGGAACTGCTGATGCAGGTTCGTGACAGGGACCCCCTTTGCGAAGTGATTCTCGTCACCGCTTACGCTTCCAGCGAAGTCGCTTTCCAGTCGGGAGAGGCTCGGGCCTTTTCCTTCCTGGAGAAGCCCCTCGATTTTGAGAAGACGATTTTCACCATCGATTCTGCGGTGGAAAAATCCAAATTGGCCCATGAGAACGCCAGCCTGCGGCAGATGATTCACGGGCAGAACAGTTTTTGTGGACTGGTCGGCCGCGATGCACGCATGCAGCAGTTGTATCAATTGATCGACCGAGTCTCGGCGACGGACGCGGTGTGTCTGATTCGTGGAGAAAGTGGTACCGGTAAAGAACTGGTGGCACGGGCGATCCACGAATGCAGTAATCGAAACAGTAAACCTTTCGTGCCCATCAATTGCGCAGCGATTCCCCCCAACCTGATCGAAAGCGAATTGTTCGGTCATGAGAAGGGGGCATTTACCGGTGCAGCCGGTCGTCGTTCCGGACGCTTTGAAGACGTGGGAGAGGGGAGCCTCTTCCTCGACGAAATCGGCGCGATGGCTCTTGATTTGCAACCGAAGCTTCTGCGTGCGCTCCAAGAGATGGAGTTCTCAAGAGTGGGTTCGGTCGAGACGATTCCCTTCCGTGGAAGAATCATTTCAGCGACCGCCCGTGATCTGGAAGAAGCAGTCCAACAAGACGAGTTCCGTGAAGACCTCTTCTTCAGGCTCAATGTTGTTGCTCTGGAAATCCCCCCATTGCGTGAACGATTGAGTGACCTTTCGTTACTGGTGGATCACTTCCTCGCCCGCGGAAGCGTGCGCCATGAGCGCCACTTCGAAGGGGTGACAGCAGAAGTGATGGAAGCTTTTGAAACCCACTCATGGCCCGGTAATGTTCGCGAATTGGAAAATTGCCTGGAGCGAATGATGGTTCTGAGTGAGACCTCTCAACTGAATACAGATCTGCTGCCTCCGGGTTTGCGCAACTCTTCCGGGTCCACTGCAGTTGTCACCGATACTCTTTTGCCTCTGCCCAATGACGGTCTGATTCTTGAGGATTTGGAGAAAGACCTGATCCTGCAGGCTCTCCTGCGCTCGGACGGGAAGTTGGAGCCGGCGGCGAAGATGCTGGGCATTACCTACAAGACCCTGCAATACCGGATCAAGAAGTACCGCTTGAAGGAAACTTCTGAAGGAGCGGGTCAGGAAAATGAATAAATTTCAGGGTTCAGATCTTCGGGTGAGCCGGAATCTGAAACGTGAATCGAGTATAAGTATCCTCAGCATGACTGCGATAAACGGTAGTCATGAAACATGGCAGTTCACCACCCCGGAAGGGTGGTCCTGCGAAGGAGATTCAGAATGAATACGGCAACCAAAGCGGGAGTAATCACACTTCTGATTGCGGGTCTGTGCATCCTCGTCATCCAAATCATGGGTCCCTCTGACCCCACGATGGATCCGAGTGTTGTTTCCGAGGTGACAGAGACGGGCAGGGAAGAGGTTCGAACCGAACCGAAACTTCCCGAAAGACCGAAGACTCTGGTCTCGGTCCAGGGCATCGTTCGTGATTCCAATGGCACTCCCCTTCCCAAGGCTCGCGTCATGGTCTCCCGTTATCAGGGAGGTGAAGGAGTGGGGCTTTCCCGAGTCGATGAAACGGTTGCCGGAAACGATGGCCGCTTTGGATTCGATGGTCTGATCCCCGGTATGTACCGTTTTCAGGCGGAGTTGAGAGGATTCCAGGGTGGTCGTCAGGAAACGACCCTCGTAGGTGATGCGAACGTTACCCAGGAAGAGATCGTTCTGGTCATGGCTTCCGGCATGAGTATCAGCGGTCGAATTCTTGACCCGACCGGGGCCCCTGTTGCCGGTGCACAGGTTGCCGCTTTTCAGGAGCGGGTTGAGCAGGATGCTCCCCTGCAAACGCGTCTTCAGGTTCTCTTGAATCTTGAAGAGATGCAGCAGGAGAATGGCATCGTAGCCATTTCCGATGACAACGGACGCTACGAAATTGTCGGACTTGAAAACATCTCCTACCGTTTGCAAACCGTCGCCAGTGGATTTTCCCCTGCAGAGAAGCGCTACATTGCTGCCGGCAGTGTCGATGTGGATTTCAATCTTGAGTTGGGCGGCATTCTTTCAGGGGTTGTCTCCAATCCCGGTGGGGCTGCGGTTTCTGAAGCGCTGGTGGAGATATACCGCCAGACCGGAACCCTCGACATCATCGAGATCATTCAGGAGCGTGCATTCCCTCCTCTGGCAAGTCGTGTAACGGATGCTTCCGGTCAGTTTGAGTTCAACGAGTTGGGTGGATCTTCCGAATTCCGCCTGGTGGTTCAGGCGGATGGTTATCAGCCACGCCAGTTTGAAAAGCTGACTGTTCTTCCCGGTGCTGCCGAGAGAGTGGACGTCATTCTCGAGCAGGGTCTGGTCATCGAAGGCACGGTTTATGATCCGGAGGGCAATGCCCTCGCTGGTGCCCGTTGCAAAATCAATCCGATGGGGACGCGGACAGAAGGTCCGCCCATCGAGTTGACCGATGATGGGCTGGAGACGGATGAAAGCGGTTACTTCCGTTTTGACACCCTCGACGAGTTGGATTACCGACTGGTCATCAGCTTCACCGACTACGCCACCCATCAACAACTGCGAATCCGTCCCGGTGGTGAGCCTCTCAACATCCAGTTGACGGAAGGAGCGGCCATCAGTGGTGGTGTCTTCGATGCAGAGACCTCTGCTCCGATCGCGGGTGCGATGATCATGGTCAATGACGTCGCGGATGTGAAAAAGAGTGCGGTCACAGATGCTTCCGGACTTTATTACGTGCGTGGAGTCACCGAGCAGCGCCGCCCCATCGCTTTCATGAACGTGGATGCCAAGGGCTACATGCGCTCCGGCAATGTGGAAGCCAGTGTGACCGAGGGTACCGAGACCACCGGGCAGGATTTCTACCTGCAAAGAAACGGCGTGGTCCGTGGAGTTTGCCTCGATGCCAGTGGAAGGCCTCTTCAGGGCGTATCGGTCAGTGCCCGCAAAATGCACTCTGAACAGAATCCTGTGGTCGTCAATGCAGCCCCTCCGGTGACCAGTGGTGCGGATGGCAGTTTTGAGGTGGTCGAGGTATCACCGGGTGCCGGCATGTTTGTCGAAGGAACTCATTCCCAATACCTGACTTCCCAATCGGACACCTTTGACCTTGTCGCAGGTGGATCTGTTGAGAACCTGGTGTTGACGATGAAGATCGGCGGTGCCATCAGCGGCATCGTCATGGACGAATCGGGTGTTCCGCTCGAGGGTGCGGTCGTTGCTGTTCGGGATGAGTGGTTGGGTGATGTGAACCCTGAATCCCTTCCCAACAAATCGACGACAGATGGTGCAGGCCAATTCACACTGAGAAGTCTGCCGGCCGGATACCACAATCTGATCTGCTCCAATGAGGGTTACCTGACCGTCGAGATGAGTGAGATCGCGGTTGAAGAAGGCATGAACACTGCCAACCTGGAGCTGAGACTGACCCGGGGTGCTCTCCTTGAGGGGATCGTTACCGATCTGACCGGAGAGCCTGTTGAAGGCGCACGGGTGGTGGCGATCGACACCAGTGATGGCTTGCGAAAGATTTCCAAGAACTCGGACCTCACCGGAAAATTTGTGTTCGATAATCTGGGCCGATTCCCGGTGGACATTGCCGTTGAGAAGAATGGATTCGCCGACGTTCGCCTTTTTGAGGTGCCGGTGAATGGCCAGCCGATCAACATTCAGTTGGAAGCTCTCGGTGGCATGAGAGGAACGGTCCTGCAGGAGGACGGCTCTCCCTTGAGAGCATTCAGTGTTTCTCCGCGCATCATTGAAGGTGACCGTGAGTTGACCAAAGTCCCTGCGAGGACTTTCCAGTCCGAAGATGGCTTCTTCCAGTTTGATGGACTTGAGCCTGGTCTCTACAACGTGATCATCGGAGCTCCGGGTTTCGCCCAAGCAGTGATTGAGGGTGTTGCAGTCAACTCCAACCAGTGGGTGGATATGCAAACAGTGCGTCTGGGTCAGGGCGGAAGGGTTCTGGGCCAGATCATCGATGCCAACACCAACCAACCCGTTGCAGGTGCCAAGGTGACGGTCGTCGGCGGCAGCCGCAATTTCCTCACCAGCACCATTCAGGCTAGGGGTGGGGGACGAAAGGGTCAGGTGATGACGGGTCCCGACGGCTACTTCGAATTCATCGGCTTGTCCGTACCGCAGGTGGATTTGAAAGTCGAGCACCGGGCATACATCACGGAAGTGGTCGATGACGTTCTCAGCGGTACTGCTGATCTGGTGGTCGCCATTGGAACCGGGGGCATCATTGAAGGCCGGGTGGTCGATTCGAATGGTGAGTTTGTCGCCGGTGTTCAAGTCTTGCTTTCCGGCGGAGTCAAAGGCACCGACTCCAGAACGCAGACGGACCGCAAGGGTTTCTTCACCTTCCCGGGTTTGCCGACCGGTGAGTACACGGTGCGTGTGACCAACTTCGGTACTGCCACCCAGAAGATTCCCTTGAGCGATGCCCCGACCTTCCAGGTGCGGCTACAAGCGGGATCTACGGAGTTCATCGAGTTCGAGCTGTAACCGATCCGTCGGTTTTTCCCCATTTGGGGTAAGCGAGGGAGCATTCGGGGCAGAATCCCCGAATGCTCCCTCGCTTCTTCTCAATCCGAACCTCTGACCTATTCTCTAAGATTCACCATTTAAATGGTTTATGACATTTCGAGAAGTCGCTTCTGGTTCGTGCGAATTGGTCCACTGTTTGCAATAATCGAAGTGAAAGAAATTTTGAAATTGGGGCGAGGGATTCCTCCTGACCATTGCGTCTGAATTTAATGTTCAACCTGCCATGATTCCGTCGTGAATCAGCGGGAGCAGGAAGGGATCCTCTTCAGGATTCAGTGGAATGAATCAGCCCTAAAGTCGATCTACGGATTGGTGAGTCGTTTCCCTATGAACGAAGAATCAAAATTGAGTGCCCGGAATCCTGGTCCCCCTCCTCAGAGCCCCAGCGGGAAAAGATCCGCCACGAACCTCCTTCCTGGAGGAGTTGTGGCTGTGGTCACCATTTTTCTGCTTTCCGGGGTTCCGGCACTTTCTCTTCATGCTCTCCAGGATCCGCCAGTGGTGCAAAAGCCGGTGTTGCCAAAACCCGTGGAAGCTCCAAAAGAAGATTCTGACAAGGGTGGGGAAGTGGCCCCGGCGAAGCAGGTTTCTGCTAAAGCGGAACGCTGGATCGATCAGTTGGGGTCTTCCGATTGGGAAAAACGTGAAGAAGCCGCTGCCGAATTGAAAAAACTGGGGGGAGCAGCGAAATCCGCCCTCGAGAAAGCCCTCAAGAATGCCGATCCAGAAGTGGCCTCCAAGGCGGAAGAGCTGCTGGAAGCTCTGGAAAGCCCCGTGATTCGTGAAGTCGGTCGTCGTGGCTCAGAACCCGGTGGGCGCCGCAGAATCATCTCCGGTCCAGGTGGGATCGTCACTCTGGAATTGGGTGGGGATTCCGGTAGCCGCAGAAAAGTGGAGATCGGCTCTGCCCCCGGCGAAGTCGAAGGGGCACAAGACGAGATTCTCAAGGAGATTCGCGAAATCGAAAAGCAGATGGAGCGCGAGTTCAACCGGGGATTTACCCGTGGCTTTCCTGGGCGAATCCCCTTCCCTGATATGGAAGATCTGTTCGATATTCCCACTGGTGGAGGCGTCCGATGGCAAGGCAGCACCACTCTGGGTGGTCAATCGAGTCGCAATGAATATCGAAATGGGAAGTTGTCCCTGAGCATCGAAACCAGGGAGGGTCAAATCACCATCGAACCGATAGGTCTGGTGCTTGAAACGGTTCACCCGGTTCTCAAGGTTCATCTGCCGCAAGCCGCCGAAGCTGGATATCTGATCAAAAACGTACGTCCCGGCAGCCCCGCCGAAGCAGCAGGGTTGCGTCAGTGGGACCTTCTTCTCCGTGATGGAGACCTGAAACTTCGCAATGAAAATGAACTGGCTACAGCCTTTCGAATGCCCCGATCGGATCGCCCTATCGAGGTAATTCGTCAGGGGCAGAAAATCCTGCTTCCAAAACCTGAAAAAGTTCCTGCTGGGCAGGAAAAGAAATGATTGAGAGAGCTCACATGAAGATTGCCAACGACCGAAAACTGCTGTTGCTGCTGGCGGCATTGTTGCTGCCCGCCTGTATTCATATCCATCCCTCGGGGGTGGCCCTCGCCGAAAATCCGGGTGAAGAGGTCTCTGCACCGACTTCCTTCGAATTGTCCGATGGGGATGATTCGGATAATCGTCGGCAAGTGCGGGGAATGCCTCCGGTTGAGGAGATCCGTCGACTTCAGGGCGAGATCGCACAACTGAAAGAGCAGATCGCCCAGCTACAGTTGATGCTCTCAGAGAGGGGCGGCATGCGTGCGGGTCCCGGCGGAGCTGCCATCAGGATCGAAGAAGTGCCCGGGATGGGTGGGCTGTTTATCTCCGAATCGAGACACATGGGAGATGACGGACATGGCCATCATGAGCACGGACATGAGCACGGACATGAGCACGGACATGACCATGGGCACGATGCGATCAGTAGGCTGGAATTGGCAAACGAAATACGGTCTCAGCGAGATGGTGGGCGACACGACCACGACAGACACGACCACGACAGACACGATCACGACAGACATGACCACGACAGACATGACCACGCTGAATGGCATTTCGACGAGCGTCATTTTGAGGGTGATTTGCCCATGATTTCGATGGAGTTCCGTGATGAATCCCGCTTCGGCAGAAGGGGAGAGCAATTCCGTCAACGTCAGGGTCGTGATCGGGGGATGAATCGCTGGGAGATGTCCGGACGCAGGCCCATGCGCGGCATGAACCCCCGTATGCGGAATCTCACTCCGCGCTGGAATCAGGGAATGACACCTGTCATGCCTCGTGGACTCGCTGCCCGTCAGGGTATGGGAGCGATGCGCGGGGGTGGCTTCCCCAGGGGTGTGATCATGGGTCGAACCGGAGCCATGCCCGGGATGCAGCCGTGGGGACCTCAGGGAGGAATCGTTGTCATCGAGCCGGGCATGGGGCACGGCGAAATGATGTTCCATGGAGCGGATGGAAATTTCGCCATCTTCGGCGAAACCGGTGCCGGTCATTCCCGATCCTGTGGCTCTGAAGGGTGCGGCGAAGAAAAGGAGTGCCCTTACCTGAAGAGTCAGTGTGAGGAAGATTCTGATTGTTGCGGTTCTGAAGAGTGTGGCGAAGAAAAGGAATGCCCCTACATGAAAGAGCGCGACTCAGAGTGTTGTGGTGACGACGGTTGCTGCAAGGGTGAAAAGGAATCGGAGTATCACGGCCATGACCATGGTGGCTTCGATGTTGAAGAAAAATCGGGAGCCAAAGTCATCATGATCCGCAAGGAATCAGGTGATTCTGGAGATATGTGGAAAGAACTTCTCGATGCCAGAGTTGAGACTTCTGAATCCGCTTATGAAAACTCTCTGGGTAGGACCCAGATGATCGTTGAAATGATTTCGGACTATCTTCCTGAAGATTTGGATCTCAAAGGTGATGTGGATATCCAGATTCACACCGACATCGAAGGCGCCGATCTTCCTCCAGGTATGGAGGGGGAACTGAAAGAGATGCTCGAGAAGATGATGCTCGAGGTCGAAGTGGAGATGAAAGAAACGGGCAAGTCCGGCAAGAAGCGGGCCGCTGAGAAGGAGTCGCAGAAAGAGTCGAAAAAGAAGGCGACCAATAAGAAGCAGACGGCGAATAAGAAGAAGGCTGCCAGTAAGAAGCAGGCAGCCCAGAAAAAAGCTGCTAAGAAGAAGTCTGCCGACAAGAAGAAGTCCTTGAAGAAGGATTCCAGATCAAAGGACTCGAAGAAGAAGCAGAACCGGAAAAAGGGTAACGGTGCGGTCAAAAAGGCCGAATCGGGCAGTTCCCTCGAAATCCGGGTCCGTGAGCTCACCGGATTGGGAGTTCCCGTCTTTTAGCCAAAATGAGAATACAGTTGCAGCCTCATTGACGAGATGTCGTGTGAGAAGCGGGTCCCACATGAGAATTTCAGGTTGTAATTTCGGCCTCCTCCGGACGGTCCGGGGGAGGCTTCTTTTTTATATAAGTCTATTATTTTTAAGGATTTATGAGTTCTGCTAGGAGTGGTCCAGTCGCTCCCCCGGGTTCTTTTTGGAGATCTACAGGGATTTTTTTCAAAAAGTTCTCAAGTAGACTTCAGCCACAGCCGATGACGAAGGTACGCATGAATCTCTCACCAGGATTCAATCCCGGGATCATTCCTTATGGGAAGCGTCGCCAGCAGGGCTTCGAGACACCCTGTCAGTCGTTATTCTCACAGTCTCGGAGGGAAAGCAGGGATGGATGAGCACCGATCAAATTGAAGGTGTCGGCAGTACAGGGGAGTTCGACGGAGTGGAAGGCCCGGATCGTACGGCCGAACCCAGTGGGCCAAATGGCCCTGAGGGCACGGATGGGCCTGACGTCGCCGGAGCAGCAGGAGAACCCAATGGTCCTGAGGAGAGCGGCAATTCGGGGGAAGTCTCACGCCCGAAAGACTCTGTGGAGGGGCCAACGGAAGAAGCCCGGCTTCTCGACAAGGTTCACGGAATGGGCGAGCAACCATCTCCTGTGAGCGACAAGTCGGAGCAGCGTATCGCCGAGATGTCAGAGGGGTTCAAGCCCGGAGATACCGAGGCCCTGAAAGAGATGATCTCCAATCTGCTGAATGAGAAAATCTAGGACACACAGGCGTTCCCCCATTGAATCCAGAAGAATCGACCCCGCTCGTTGGAGCGGGGTCTTTTTTTTTGTCCTCCTGGGGATCAGTGCTGCATTGCATACTTCATTTCTGAGGTATTAGATGTGTCTTCGCAAACTGTGACCAGACCATAATTGGGGGAGAGAACCATGGCCGAGAACCAGGAAAATGAAGCGGGAGATGCTGCGGAAGCAGAGACTCCGATTACCTTCGATGATTTCACCAAAGTCGAGTTGAGGACCGCGAAGGTTCTCGAAGTTGAGCCCCATCCGAAGGCGGATCGACTGTGGTTGCTGAAAATTGATGGCGGTGACGAGCAGCGTCAAATTGTTGCCGGTGTCCGTTCTCATTACACCGCAGATGAACTTTTGGGGAAGACGATTGTCGTTGTCTGGAATCTGCAACCCGCCACGATTCGCGGAGTCGAATCGAAAGGGATGTTGCTTGCGGTCCAGGATGGAGAAGTGGTTCGTCTTCTGGGACCGGATGGAAAAGTGTCACCCGGCTGTCGAGTCGGATAGGGGGACCTTTAGCCGTGTTGGTTCATCTTTCAGTGGAAGATCTGGGGTTGATCGAACGGATCGAATTCGATCCGGGTCAGGGACTTCATGTCCTCACCGGCGAGACCGGAGTGGGCAAATCGATGTTGCTCGCTTCAATGCAAATGTTGCGAGGTGAAAGAACCCGAAACGACATGATTCGGCGTGGGGCGGATAGGGCTGTCGTACGCGGAATCTTTTCGCTGAATGAGTCCCTGGCCGAAAAAGTGGGCGAGCTTCTGGGGATCTCCATCGAGGATGGAGAATTGATCATCGAACGGGAGATATCCCGGGAAGGTCGCAGCCGCTGCCGGATCGATGGCCGTGAATCTACTGCCAAGGTGCTGAGAAGTATTGCTCCTTTGTTGATCGAAGTCGTCGGTCAGGGGCAGGCATTGACCCTGCTCAAATCAGACATTCAGCTCGACCTTCTCGATCGCTTCGGTGGTCTGGTACCGATGCGACAGGCACATACGGTTGCATGGCATGAAGCCCGGGAGTTGGAGGAGCGCATTCACTCCCTGGAAGAAAATCATCGGGAGCGCAGGGACCGGGCTCTTTTTCTGGAACACGTCATTCAGGAGCTGGAAGAGGCGCAGCTGGAGAATGGCCAGCGTGCTTCTCTGGAGCAAGAGCTGGAACTTCTGGAAGAACGGGATCGGGTGCTGGCGACAATTTCCAAAGCCAGGGGGAGCATTCTCGAAAATGACGGCGGAGTTCTCGACACTCTTGGAGTCACCGAACGGGAGTTGCAGGGATTCGAGGCTTTGCATCCCGGGATTGCCAGTCTGCGGGAAGCCAGTCTCCATTCACGAACCCTGCTCGAAGAAGCGATGCGTGAAGTTTCGGTGCTGGAGTCCGATCTCGATATGGATCCGGTGGCTCTCGATCGCAAGCAGCGTCGTTTGGATGCCATCGTCACTCTTGAAGAAAAGTTTCATCGCACCGAAGAAAATTTGATCCGGTATCTCGATGAGTGCCGGGAAGAGTTGTCGAAGATCTCAGGGGATTCGGAAGAGTTGCCCCAATTGCGAGAAGGTCTCGAAAGGTGCATCGAGAGTCTCCAGAGTGGTGCACAGGAGTTGTCTCAGGCTCGGCTCAAGGTGATCGAACGATTGACCGGTGATTGCGCCCTTGAATTACAGGATCTTGGTCTGGAAAAGGCGAGACTGACAGGGTTGCTCGAGCCGTTGTCGGAAAAGGACAGTTGGAAGGGCATGAACGAATCGGGTCTTGATCGTTTTCAGATCTGTTTCAGTGCCAACCCCGGTGAGCCTGTTCAACCTCTTTCACAAGTGGCAAGTGGTGGTGAGCTTTCAAGGGTGATGCTTGCACTGCAGAAGACCCTCGCTTCTGTCTCCGGTACAGGCACTCTCGTATTTGACGAAATCGACAGCAATGTCGGTGGGCGCATGGGTTTTGCCATCGGTCGCAAGCTTCGCGAAATCGGCGAAAGCCATCAGGTGATGTGTGTCACCCATCTTCCTCAGGTCGCTTGCCATGGCAGTCGGCAGCATCGGGTTTTGAAGTCGGTGGAATCGGGAGTGACCCGCACCTCTCTTCAGGAGTTGACGGAAGAGGAACGCGTAAAAGAAATCGCTTCCATGCTCAGGGGTGATCGTGCGACCACACGTTCTCTGGATGAAGCCCGGGAGATGCTCTCCGAAGCGGAATCACTGGAGAACGCTTGAGTAACCGGGTCGAGCCGATGCTGACACTGTCCTCTGTGGCAGTCGAGAAGCCATGGGGTGGGACCCGTCTCAAATCATTTTTCCCGGAGCAGAATCTGCCATCAGACAAGTTTGGTGAACTCTGGCTGGTTTCGACAGTCGGTGAAGAACATTGCCATTCGAAGATTGTCGGGGGTGATCATTCGGGACTGACTCTTCGGGAATGTCTTTTCAGGAACCCCGAGGGGATTCTTGGGAAGAGTCTTGCACAGCAGCTGCCAGCCGGTGATTTTCCGCTGCTCTTCAAATGGATTGATGCCTGTGAAGATCTTTCAGTTCAGGTGCATCCCGATGACTCTCTCGCCCGGAAATTGGGTTTGGGGGAGAACGGCAAGGAAGAAACCTGGTTGATTCTCGATGCCGAATCCGGGGCCACCGTTCGTGCAGGATTTTCCAGTGGTTGGGATATGACACGCCTCGCAGATGCGGTCACTGCTGGAGAAGACATATCAGGATCTCTTCAGCGGTACCCCGTGCAAAAGGGGGATCTCCTTCATATTCCCCCGGGCACCGTTCACTCCATCGGAGGGGGCGTTCTACTCGCAGAGATTCAGCAGCCGAGTGATGTCACCTTTCGTATTCACGATGGAGAGACACTCGGTCTGGATGGTCAACCTCGGGAGTTGCACCTTGATATGGCTGTCAAAACCTCGGCTACCGAGTCGCCTCATTATTGCGGAGAGAAAGAACTCTCCCGAAATGTCTGGCACCAGCGAGTGACCCCTGTTGCTTATCAGATCACCGAACTCCATGGCGAGTGGAACGGGCCTTTACCACTTCCGGGGGAGGGATGCTCTATCTTCACCTGCCTCTCTGGAGAGGCTTCGCTGGGCACCGGGATTGAGGGCGGGCAGGAAATTCTCAAGGCGGGTGATGTCCGCCTGATTCTGCCGGGAACGACTTCTCTCAGCCTCAAGACTGGGGGAGAGGGGTGGTTTGCACTGTTTTCCCCAAGAAGCGGGCTCGTTGACCCCTGAGCGGGGAGTGGCTACCATCACCGTTTACCCGGGGTTCACGGGGAAGGACCTTCAGCCTGTCCCGCTGCAAGGTCCATGAGGAGCCCGGGATACCCAAGGAGGAGCAATCCCAATGAACAGAGCCCGTCGGCGACCCCAGAGTGGGCGCACCGGGGGTGGCAACGACCGCGACCCCGATGAGAGACAGCCCTATCGCCCGCAACCGAAGAAGGGGGCACACCCCGCTGTTGTGGTGGTGACCCTGGTTCTTCTGGTGGGGACCGTTTCGATGTTTGCGTTCAGCTTCATCAACCGTCCGACCGAACCGGTAAAGGTGATCGAGGAATCCACCAACGATAAAGAGTACCGGGCGATTCAGAAGGACATTCAGCGCTCCAACTCTCTCGCGAGAGAAGTGGTTCAAAACAGGAATGACTGGGAATCCAAAGAGTTTTCCAGAAAGTGGCAGAAGGCGATGGATTTCTCCAGTGCGACGCAGCAAAAATTGCGCGAGATGCTGGCGGAAGTTCGAGCTGAGGACGGCACACTGCCGCCAGAGTATTCCGGATACAATTCCGACTTCACCCGCATTCAGACGATCATCGGTGACTTGGCCAAAGTGGCACCGATGTTTACCGATGACGAGGAGTAGCCTTGTCCCAACGCAGAGCACCACGATCCGGGAAACAGACCCCCAGAGCCGCAGCACCTTCCAGGCAACCACAGAAGGTCGTTCGCCCGGAAGAGGATGACGATATCGACATGGGTGATCTCATCGTGGGCCTCGTTGCTCTGGTGGGGCTTCCGGTGGTGACTTTGGTGATTCTGTCATTTTTGGGGATGCCCTTCGGGGGGACTTCTGAAATGAACAGTCAGCAGGCGGACGTTTATCGGGGGCTCGACAAGCACGTTCCGCCGATGACCGATGGGGAAGCGGTCACGATTCTCAATCGTTCAAAGTTCTGGATTGACGACCGTGCCAAGGATTACATGAAGAGATCCAGGGCTACCGACGACAATTCCATCAAGAATTATTGGCAGGGTGCTGCCAAGAAAGTCCTTGGCAAGGCAGAGGCTGATCTGAAGCGCATACAAAATAACCTGCGCAAAGACCCGAATGCTTCTGTGCAAATTCTCGACAGCGCACAGCAGTATCTTTTGCAAATCGACACTCTTCAGGTGCAGATCCAACAGGAAGACCCTTTCCGTCAAGTCCGCTGATTTGACCTCATCGGTGGATGGGCTTTTTTTCCGAAGTGCCTGAAATCCCCAATAACCCCCTCAGGTGAAGGATCCGCCGACCGCAGCGGTCGATTTTTGTACCTCGTCGTATCCTTATCTGGGAACGGTAGACGCACCTCAAAAGCGCAATAGAGCCCCGTTCCCGGGGAAGTGCGATGGCTTCTGTGCAAGCCGGAGAATGCATCAACGGGCGCTATCGTATCCTCCGTCAACTCGGAGCCGGTGCGATGGGAACGGTATTTTTGTGTGAAGATCTGACGCGTGTGAAACGCAAGGTCGCACTCAAGATTCTGCGTTCCGATCGTCTCGAAGACTCTGAAGAATGGTCCAAGGTCGAATACGAAGCCCTGACCCGGTTGCGCCATCCCAATCTTGCAAAAGTCTACGACTTTGGAAGAGTTCAGCAGAGCCATGATTGGTTCATCGTCAGTGAATTCATCCGTGGAGATGATTTCCTTGCAGCTTCCACTTCATTTGAAGAATCCGAATTCCTCGATGTTGTCGTTCAGATTTGTCGGGCCCTCGAATACATCCATTCTCAGGGTTATGTCCACTTTGACATCAAACCTGACAACATACTGGTCACCCGAACACGGCAGATGGGGACAGATCAATCCTCGAAGGTAATTCAGGATAATGCGACCAATGGATCGACCGATCGTTGCCTGGGGCCACCGATTGCCAAACTGATCGACTTTGGTCTCGCAGAAAAAATCAGTGGGACCTTCGATTTCGCCATCAAGGGAACGCTGCATTACGTCGCACCTGAGATTATCGACGGTGGAACCCCGGACCGTCGTGCGGACCTCTATTCCTTTGGAGTCTCCCTTTACCAGTTGATGACCGGGAGATTGCCATTTGTTTCACCGGATGGAAAAGCGGTGGGACGAAATGATGGTCGTTGGCGTGACGAGATTCGAAAAGACCTTTCCGGAGAATCAGATTGGCTCATCGAGATCATCGTTCGCCTGTTGGAGAAGGACCCCCAGGCAAGATTTGGCAGTGCCCGAGAGATCATCCAGGCAGTCAGTGCTGGAGCAGGTCGTCACTGGCAAGTGGAAACTGAAGAGACCCAGATCTCATATCTCTATTCAAATCGTCTGATCGGTCGGAGATTTGAACTGGAGCATCTGAGAGACGGAGTTGAGAGGGCTACGGGGCTTGCTCTTCGAGAGGGATCGGAGATCCCGACCATTGATCGGAGCCAACCGGTCCTTCTTGTCTCTGGTGAGATCGGTATCGGCAAGAGCCGACTGTTGGATGAATTCTCCCACCACTTGAAGCTGAGAGAAATCCCCGTTTTTACGGGGCACTGCATTGAGGCATGCCAGGAAGCGTATCAACCGTTCCGAACCATTCTCGAGCAGATGGCTCTCTCAACAGGACTCGATTCCGACGCGTATCAGGAGCACGCCTCACTCCTTCAAAGAATCTGTCAGAAGTTGCCAGGGTCGACAGCAGATTCCTCGCAATCCTCAGATCCCATCGGTTTCCAATTCATAGACCAACTCGCACGATTTATGGAAGAGTGTTCACGGGATAAACCATGCGTACTGGTGTTGAATAATTTGCATTGGGCTGATGATCCGACTGTCGTCCTATTACAAAGGCTCGTCGAAAGAGTTCGTCACGAAGATTCAGGAAGTCGTTTACTGATCGTATTGACGATGCGCGATGACGATCATCGATCCAAACCCCTGTTGGAATTTCTTGAAGACAATTCTGAAGCGGGGTCGCTGGATGAACTGAATCTCAAGCGATTTGGCCGTCCTCAGATTGCAGAGCTGATTCAGCATGTTTTGCAAATTGATGCGGTGCCATCGACCTTCCTCGATCGCCTTGAGGAGCGCACAGCAGGGAATCCCCTTTTCATCGTTGAAATGCTCAAAGTGTTACAGGAAGAGGGGATCATTCATCGGGATTCCGAGGGCTGGAGCATTCGTGGCGGTGGAGAACTCTCAAGGGTGGAATTGCCGGTGGGGATTCACCAGGTATTGCATCGTCGTATTCGGGTTCTCAATGGAGGAACACGAAGCCTGCTGAGGCTACTGGCACTCTATGGTCGCCCCGCACCTGTGAAACTGCTCGATTCTGTGGAGGGTTTGGGCGAATCGCTGCGCGACGACCTGAGGGAGCTCGACTCCAGAGGAATGGTATCCAGAAGTCTGGAGACCGGCAGACCGACTTACTCGATTCACCAGCCCAAACTTCAGGAAATCATCCTCCGTGACTTGCCTCCCGCAGAAGAGAGACGTCTTCATGGCTTGTTGGCAGACAGCCTCGCTGCATTTCATGAAGAGGATCTGTCTCCCGTCCATGAAGAACTGGCATTCCATTACCAGCGATCCGACGATCCCGGGAAAGCGATGAAACATCTCCTCGCTGCGGGGGAGGCTTTGCAGAAGATCCATGCACACGAAAAAGCACTGGAGCACTTCCAACAGGGTTTGCAAAGGTTGCAATCAGTAGATGACCAACCCCATGAGTATTTGGCGATCCGAGAAAAGATCGGTGATACCGCGATTGCCCTGGGTCAATTGGATCTGGCCCGAGAATCATTCCAGCGGATGGAATCACACTCAGTCGAACGTGAGTTGCGATGCAGTGAAACAGATCTCTATCGCATCCGAGCATTGAGAAAATTGGGAAAGATAGAAGAGATCGTGGGGGATTACCCTGCGGCACTACGGTGGCTGCGGGAATCTGCGGACATGGTGGTGAGACTGGATCCCGAAGACAATCATCGTGAGCAGTTGCGAGTACTTGGATCTCTGGCGTGGATTCAGCATTGTACCGGTGACCATGAGAAGGCACTCAGTATCAGTGCTGAAGGTCTCGCACTGATGGAGGAAGATGACTCGAGTGCTGAGAAGGCACAATTTCTGACCACGATCGGTCATGCTTCCCATTGCAGGGGCGAGTACGACCAGGCCATCGATTTTCAAAACCGGGCTCTGGAAATTCATGAGGGGCTCGAGGATTCTGCGGGTATTCGACGCACGATGAATGCCCTGAGTGGTGCGAAACTGGCCGCAGGTCATATCGACGAAGCACTCGATCTGATTGATCAGGTCTTGAAGTCGTCTGAAGAAACCGGTGACAAGGCTGGGCATGCGATGTGCCTCCACCAGCATGCGGCAGCTCTGTTGCGGTGTGGTGATCTTGAATCTGCATATGAAATGGCAGAAGCCTCCGCCGAGGTGTGTGGGCAACTGAAGATGCGTTTCCTGCGTAATCGGAATCATTTTCTGCGTGGGAAAGTTCGACGACTGATGGGAGACCTTGAGGGCGCGGAGAGTGATCTCTTCAGAGCCTTCGGTGTTTACTCAAGAAGTGGCAAGGGCAGTTGGCTGATGGAGTGCATGATCGAATTGTGCGCACTTCATATCGATCGCTCAGATGCAGCCAAGACGGAGCAGATGTTCGAGCACATCCAGCGTGTGGAAGGGGTAGAGTCCAACCTTCCCCTGGCACTTGAAATAAACTATTTGGAGATCTGCAGTGATCAGCTGAGAGGAACCAGCTCAGAAGAGTTGATTTCGCGATTGAAAGAGCTTGAGGAAAAGGCACGCGATCGTTCAGCACTCGATTTGAGAATCCGTATTTTGACGAAACTCGCAGAACTTCAAATTGAGTTGCGCCAGTTGGACGAGGCTCGTCAGAGTTATCACCGATGTGATCGATTGCATCAGGCGTTTTCAGAATCACTGCCAGGGCCTTTGAGGCCGATTTATCTCGAGAGCCAAAAAGTGGTAGCACCATTGGAGGGTGGACATCAGGTCCCCGAGGTGAATTCTGCGGATGTTTCCAGCGAGGACTCCTGTGAAGCAGTTGAAGAGATCCATGAATCACCTGTTTCAGAAAAACCCCAGAGTCTTGCAGATGACTTTCAGTCGACGGAGTTGGTTCGTGTCAGCCGCCTCTTGTCTGAAGCAGCAGCAATGCCGATGCCTCGGGTCATGATTCCCAAATCTTTGGCTGCTCTGGTGCGCGCTTTCGAAGGAAAGCAGGGCTGGATCCTGATCCGTAAAGGGGATGCCATTCATGTTGCTTGTGGAGTGGATGGAAAAGGCCAACCCCTGAAGGGCCATCAGGAGCGGATTGCGCTGCCATTGGTGGAGGAGATCTGGAACAGTGGAAAGGGTCTTGTGGCCCCCAGAATCGTGGACGACCCTCGAACCCAGACACTGGAATGCCTTTATCGCAATGGTGTCAGCAGCCTTTGCGTCATGCCCCTGAAAGCTGAAGGCTCCATTCGGGCTCTGCTTTATATTGCCGATTTGGACGGCCGTCGGGTGGATTCAGTACAGGGGCGGGCGGTTCTGGAAGCCCACTGCGGTCTGTTGGGTTTCCTTCTGCCCCGTACTCAGGCGGTTCCTGCAAAACCCTGATCTTGGAACTCTCAGAGGTTATCCTGTAGCCATGAGAGTTGCTTCCCTGACCTGTTCCAACACTGAAATCGTCTGCGCCCTCGGCCTGTCCCATCAACTGGTCGGTGTCGATGATCATTCCGATCATCCGGTTGCCGCTCTGGAGGGACTGACACGTCTGGGGCCGGATCTCACCATCGACCTGGATCGCCTCGCAGAACTGAAACCGGATCTGACTCTGGCTTCACTGACGGTGCCGGGTCATGAAAAAGTGGTCGAGGGAATCCAGCAGCTCGGTCTCGATCACATCGCACCGGATCCACGCTGTATCGATGATATCTATCGCGACATTCGTCAGATCGCTGATCTTCTGGAAGTTCCTTCCCGGGGAGAGGCGCTGATCGGCTGGATGAATAAAGGACTCGAGCCGAGAGAGAGTGAGATCGATCCGGTCCCGGTGCTGGTCGAGTGGTGGCCGAAACCTGTTTACGTTCCGGCACGTCATTCCTGGGTCAACCAGATGCTGGAACTGGCGGGCGGGTTCAATCCGTGGGCACATTCGGAAGGGCACAGTCGGGAGGTCTCCCCAGAAGAAGTGACTTCCAAAGATCCCCAGGCAGTGGTTATTTCGTGGTGTGGAGTCGCTGCCCATCAGTACAAGCCGGACAAAGTGATCACCCGCAAGGGTTGGGAATCGGTCACGGCTGTCTGTCAGGGACAGGTCCTCGGCATTCCGGAAGCATATCTGGGAAGGCCGGGGCCGCGCATCGTCGAGGGGGTGCGCCGACTGAGGTCTCTGATCCGTTCAGTTTCCGGGGGAAGTGCCTGAGGCCCGGTGGGAAATTCCGTATCTGCGGGCATAATGAGGCCATGGTTGGAAAAGTCATGGAGTCCCTCAAATCGGGAGAGAAACGATGAAAAAAATTGACTGGTGGTATCACCGCAACGGTTGAACGTCCTGCAAGAAAGCCCAGGAGTTCCTGGGTGACGAAGTGAAGGTCAAGGAACAGGTCGATGCCAAAAAGGTTCGTCTGGGAGTGGATGAGGCCCTGGATTTGGCCTCCAAGGCGAACAAGGTGATCGTCGCCCGCGGTAAAAAAATCGTGGAGCACGACATGAAGAAGGATCGTCCTTCGGATGAGGAATTGACCAAGGGCATCATGGGTCCCAGTGGCAATCTGCGAGCACCGACGCTGGTGGTGGGCAAGAAGATGCTGGTCGGATTCCATGAGGATGTTTACCAGGAAGTGATTGTCAACTGAGGGCAGGTTTGAGTGGGCATCTTTGATCGTGATTACATGCGTGGCAGTGGATCGGGCAGTGGAACCCTGAGTCGCCTCTCCGGGTTGCAACTGGTATTGGGGATCAACGTCATCGTGTTTCTGGGCTGGTATCTTCTGCCCCGTGAGTTCATGGCCTACCACTTCATGACGAGTATGGCTCACGTCAAAGAGTTGTATGTGTGGACCTTGTTGACGGCTGCGTTTTCCCATATGGATTTGTGGCACTTTCTCATCAACATGTTGGTGCTTTTCTCATTCTCGGGGCCTTTGGAAGCCCGCTGGGGAAAGCGCAGATACCTCAGTTTCTATCTTGGAGCTGCGCTCTTCTCGTCGATTCTCCACTGCAGCATGACATTCTTCGGTTTCAGGGATGTTCCTGCATTGGGTGCGTCTGGAGCGGTCTGTGCCATGACCACAGCCTTTGCCATCTATTACCCGAAGGCCGTGATCTACCTTTGGGGAATCCTGCCGGTGCCAGCGTGGTTGCTCGTCGGTGGATTTGCTCTCTTTGATATCAAGGGGTTGATCGATCAGGCCGGCGGTGGAGGCGGAAATATTGGTCATGCCGCACATCTGGGTGGAACCGTGTTTGCCCTCATCGTCATTGGTGTCGTTGCAGGCAACCTGTTACCACGGGGTGGTTCCGGGAATACCACTGTACGGCGCATGACGTCTGCGACCGGCAGAGCTCCATCCGATTATTATCCCCAGCCAAGTGCTCCTGCAGAACGGGACCTTGATGAGGAAATGCGTCTCGATGAA
This sequence comes from Planctomycetota bacterium, assembly GCA_013911165.1. Lineage (GTDB taxonomy): Bacteria > Planctomycetota > UBA8108 > UBA1146 > UBA1146 > UBA12191. The sequence goes on from JACETR010000026.1 coordinate 32,543, forward strand.
TTGCTGACCAAGGTCAGCCGTTCCGGGATAGACTCCCTGACCGATCAGGAGCGGGAAGACCTTCGTCGGATCGGCGAAAAACGCAGGGACAATTCTTGACCTGGTTTGCTGCACTGAAGCGATTTTTTCGTCAGCGTCAACTTCGCCAGCAGGCCCGCCGTGAACTGCTAAAGCTTTTCGAGTCCGAGCAAAACCTTCGTGGAACCTCCCTCAAAATGCATCACCGGGGACGATGCGATATCGTGGAACTGGAAGGTGATGAAGAGCTGAAGGCCTTCGTCTTTCAGATTCTGCGACATCCGCGGCCTCACCCCTTTTCGAAGCAGCACCATCTGGTGGCGGAAAGGTGGCGATATGACCTCCACACCAAGACCCTCGAACGGGCCGGATCACTCAATCTGAGTCGGCTGAAGGGGGGAGATGGAGAACCGCCAGGGTCTTTTCCTTGACCGGAGCGGGGTGCCGGGGCGACCATGAGGGATCGTGCGGCTCGAACCGAATCACGGTTTGCCGCAGTTGTAGAATCTGTCAGTCTGAAATGAGGATCCCATGGAACTTCTGAAAGAACTGTGCGAGGCCCACGGTGCCCCCGGTTTTGAAGACAACATCCGAGCCATCTTTCGCCGCGAGATCGAACCCTTCGTCGATCGCATCGAAGTCGACGGTATCGGCAACTGTATTGCGATCAAGGAAGGGAAACCGGGCAGCCCCAAAGTAATGCTGGCGGGTCACCTCGATGAGATCGGTTTCGTCGTCAAGCACATCGATGACAACGGCTTCTTGCGTTTGTCTCCTTTGGGAGGTTTCGATCCGAAGACTCTGATCGCCAAGCGCGTATTGGTGAACACCAGTCACGGAGAGCAGATCACCGGGATGATTGGCTGTAAGCCGATTCATATCATGACGCCCGAAGATCGTCAGAAAATGCCGACGGTTCCGCAGCTCTTCGTGGACGTCAGCCTGACCGCCGATGAAGCTCGCGAGAAGATTGAGATCGGTGATCCGGTCACTCTCAAGCAGAACTTCGAAACCCATGGAAGCCGTTGCACCGGCAAGAGCCTCGACAATCGCGTTTCTATCTACACTCTCATCGAATCGGTCAAACGCTTCAGTAACGAAAATGTCTCCGTATACGCGGTAGCCACCACTCAGGAAGAAGTGGGATTGCGCGGAGCGATGACCGCTTCTCATCGGATTGAACCCGATTGTGGCGTGGCTATCGATGTGACTCTTGCCTGCGATATCCCCGGCGCTACCGATCACGAACAGATCTCCGCTCTCGGCAAGGGAGTGGCGATCAAGATTCATGACAGCTCGAGCATTTCGAATCCGAAGATGGTGCGGGCGATGAGGAACTTTGCCCGGGAGAAGGAGATTCCATTCCAGATGGAGATCCTGACCGCCGGGGGGACCGATGCGGGAGGCATTCAGAGAGGGGGATCCGCGGTACCTGCGATCACTCTATCGGTGCCGTGCCGTTACGTTCACAGCGTGGTCGAGACCATCGACTCGGTGGACCTTGAGGCGACCGTGGCATTGCTGACAGAATTCCTCAACAACGCCCATGAAGTGGACCTCAGTTACGACTCCTGAGTTTTCTCTTCAGATTTGAACCAGTAGATCAGGCTGGTATCCCCATAGCGCCGTCCCTCCCGGGCTTCAACTCCCGGCGGGGGCGGCGCTGTTTCTTCCCGTGACGGGTGTTCCATGACGAGCCAGCCTCCCGGTTTCAACCACTCTCCCGCAGCCAAATCCTGTGCGAGCTTCCATGGTTTCGACAGGGGACCGTGATAATCGGGAAAGGGCGGGTCGATCAGGATCAGATCAAAGGGTTCACCG
>JACETR010000027.1 GCA_013911165.1 Planctomycetota bacterium
CTCCTGAAGCATGGCAATCAGGCAGAGGATCTGAATGGACAACCGGAAAATCCGGGAAAAGTGGGGTGGCATTTTGGGACCATTCTCACAGGGGATGAACGCGCTCAGAGGGCGTACTGCAGGAACACTGTGAGGTCAATTCAAGCCGTCCTTCCGGAAGTGTCAATCCCGGAAGGACGGCCCAATAACGTGAGTCATGAAAGGCAGAGACTAGCCTTTGAGGGGATCTCCCAATCGGCGTGGCCAGTGATCGTCCGGCGGCGGAGCGTCGAGATCACCATCGGGTCTGATGTGATCCAGAATGCCCTCTTCCTCCTTGTCGTACTGAATCTTGCCGTTGACGAAAGCCCAACGAACCAGAGTCATGTAACTGAGCAGATCTCCGTCGGTAATGATGAAGTCGGCATCTTTTCCCACCTCAAGGGAGCCCACACGATCAGCCACACCCAGCAATCTCGCAGGTTCGATGGTGATCGCTTCGATGGCGACCTGTTCTGGCAAACCGCCTCTTACCGCAAAGGCCGCCTCCAGAGGAAGGTGAGACAAATCCCGCCCGGCGAGTCCCCAGAGAGCAATCCCTGTACTTTGAGGGAGGATGACCAACGGCACACCGGCATCATGGAGCACTCTGGCATTCTCAATGCTCGATCCACTTTCACGGTTGAGGTCCTCATTGGCATCCACTCGGGCGCGAGGTGAAATGACGGCACTGGCTCCGGTTCTCGAAAGAACCCCGGGATCGATCCACCCCTCCTCGGCTCCTTCAAAGACGATTTCAAAACCGTACTTGCGGGCCAAGGCTGAATACTCGCGAATCTCCGCCATCGAACGGGCACGAACCAGAGCCTGGCTTTGTCCGGTGAGAAGACTGCGAACCGTGGCGTAGATCCCCTTGATCCATTTGTCATCGGGGGCTTTGGCTTCCGGATCTTTCTTTTTCTCCTCAGCGTGGCGCTCCAACGCTCTCAGGTGCTCTTGAACCCGATCCATTGCACGGCGCAGTTCACTGCGGCCTCTGGGATTCCTGTAGCTGTAATTGATACTGCTGAAGGATTTGGGACGGATCGTCAGGTCCTCGAGGCTTCCATGAACCAGCTTGGTGACTCTCGAGCCGTTCCAAGTGGCAGTGATACCGGCGGCCAGACCCATCGTCGTATCGAGATCAAAGGGGTCCTGGCTCTTCTCCGCTTCACCGGAACCGACCAGGCCAGAAGAACGAAATGCGACCAGGCCCGGATAGACATGGTGCCCCGTCGCGTCGATCACCTCTGCACCCTCGGGGCCATCCACAGGACCGGCAACGATCTGGTAGATCTTGCCATTCTTGCAGATCAGGGTTCCGTTTCTGTGAGTTCCACCAGTCACGGTGTGAAGGGTGGCCCCACGGATGACGAGGTATTCATCCTCCGAGTCCGCGGCAACGATCTCCTTCTTCTCCGGCTCCGGTTCCGGTGCGGGAGGAGGAGCCTGGCGACGACGTCCACGACGACGACGCGGTGGATCCTGTGCTTCCGAGATGCTCTCGCTCAGACTGTAGCCACCCGGAATCACCGGCATGTCCGTGAAGACGATGACAAAAGCCAACAGAGCGGTGATGGTTCGAATCTTCTTCAACATCAGCGATCCTCCCGATCCCAGACCACTTCACCGGAGATCATGGTCTTCATGACTTTCACTCCCGGGTCGAGTAACGATCCATTGAGGAGAATCAGGTGGGCCGCTTTGCCCTCCTCGATCGTCCCCATTTGATCGCCCAATCCCAAAAACTTCGCCGGGGCGGAAGTCAATGAGGCGATCGCATCCTTTTCAGACATCCCATAACGAACCTGCTCCGCCAGATATCCCGGCAGATCTCTCATGCCACTGGCACTGTCTGCACGCGGCAGACTGATCACAGAACACCCTCCCCGTGAGAGTGCAGCAGGGACGTGGTAGCGATAGTAGGTATCGGGCAGAACGCTCATTCCGGGGGGAATCATGACCGTCGCCTTGCGTTCGATCAGTTCATCGACCACTTCATGGAATGCACCGTTGCGGGCTCCCGGCAAGACGAAAATCGATGGTGGATCACGATCCTCCAGCTCCTTGACGCTCGACATGGCTGCATCCACGTGCAGCATTGAACCGGGAGATGAGATCGAGATCACCAACGGCATGGCGGAAGATTTCTCTTCGAGAATATCCACCAGCGGAACCAGAGCCGGATTCATCGGCGGAGCCTTGAACTCCTTGGGACCTTCGTCTTTTTTCGACTTGTCCCCCTTCTCGGCTGCAGCCTTGTCCTTGTCTCCTTTTTCCGCTTCCTTCTTCTTCGCCTCTTCGGCGGCCTTTTTGGCCTCTTCCTGTTTTTTGTCCCACTCTTCGCGAGCCTTCTTCGCCTTTTCGATTTCCTTGCGGGCACCGTCAAAGGCCTGAGACACAGTTCGGTAGAGTGAAGTGGAGCCTGTCACCGTCAACGGCAGATAGACCGACTCCTTGAGGATCCGGTTTTCTGCTTCAGGTGCGGTGTGCACGATGACTGCCTGACCATGAAATCCGGTTCCGGCAGGAACAAAGGCGGCAGCAACAAATCCTGCCTCAAGGAAAGATTCCCAGTCCATTTCCCCATCGATCCAACGATTGAGAACCGTCTGGTCACAGCCCACACCGCTGACTCTTCCACCGATCAGCCCCTGGCTCGTTCGGGAAAGAACCAGTCCCGCCATCAGAGTCTGATTCCGGGCCTCGATAATTTTGGCGTTGTCAGGAATCTCGAGCTGGTTGCCAATCAGGGTGATCTTGCCATCTTCGATGACCACTTCACCGGGACTGATCGTCTCACCGGTACCCGTGATCACGGAGCCTGCGCGAATGACCGTGACCCGGTCACCCGCCAACAGATCCGAGGAGACCCCCGCCAGCAGGGCAAGGATCCAGGTCCATTGAATGATTCTCATTAGAAAACCCTCTTCTCACTGGCTTCGTAGGTGACTTCACCATCGATCACCGTCATCTCACAGGATGATCGGGGATCGATCGGATCACCGGTCCAAAGGCAAAAATCGGCGTCGAGGCCCACAGTGATGCTGCCGAGACGGTGGTCCATCATCAGCGCTTCCGCAGGGATCTTGGTGATCCCCTTCAGCGCCTCGTAGGGCTTCCAGCCGTAGTAGCAAGCCATACTCGCCTGGTAGGCCAACTCTTCCTGCGGTACCACCGGAGAGTCGGTGTTGATACCCAACTTGCGGACACCCCCCTGCCACCAGCGAGCAGCATTGCCCATCAGTCGTCTCTGGGTGCGGTCGTAGTGGAGCTGTCTCGGTCCATTGATGGTGTAAATCGACTCGTCCGCGTTGACGAGCGGAGCCACTTTCCAGGCGTCGAAGGTGGAGTGATCCAGCACCGTGCGGATGTTGAATTCTCCTGCGACCATTTTGACCGTGGTCATCAATACCTGATAAATCTGGGTGTGAACCGAAGCCACAGTTTCACGACGGAACAGCGGTCGAAACTCTTCCCAGTTCAGATTGAAGGCGGGCTCGACCTCGAGGCGACCCTCTTCCCACTCGGTTCTGGCCAAGTGGTAATCCCGCGCTTTACGCAGGGTCTGACGGGTGTTGAAGTTCATGAAGGAACGTCCCACACCGTAGAAGTAACGCTCCGGGTTTCCCGCCTGGGCGATCTTCAGCGATCCGGGAGCCTTGATGACGGATTCCGCAACAGTGCCCTCGGAGGTCTTCATGATCGTGCCGAAGCCGGACATGTTGTTTCCGCTACCCGGAATCGTCAGCACCGTTGTCACACCACCGGCGCGAGCGCGAATCATCTCCGGGTTGTCAGGGACGATGGATTCCAGCGTGCGCAATCCGGGGTTTGTCAGGTAGACGTAATCATGGAGGTCTGGGGATCCGCCTCCGGTGTGGTTGTGACACTCGACAAAGCCGGGAACCAGCCACAGATTCTTGTGCTCAAAGACCTTTGCTCCGGCGGGGATCATGATCTCTTTCGATTTCCCCACCGCCGTGATCTTTCCATTTTCGACGATCACGGTCGCGTTGTTGATCACCCGCTCTTCAGTATCAAAGGTCACCACCTTGCCGACCTTGAATGCCAAGGTCTCGGCGGTTGCATCCGTCGAAAGACAAACGAGAAACAGGAAGACCAGACTCAAAATCCATTGATTGGCAGAGATCCTCATCGTTGGACCTCCTCTCCATTGACAAATACCCTCTCGAGGCGGCTACCCCCTTCGAAAGGATGTCCCTTCCAAATGAGCAGGTCTGCTTCCATGCCGACACCAATCTGACCGATTCGGTCATGGGCACCGACCACCTTGGCCGCTCCACGAGTCAGCGCATCCAGCGCCGCATCCGCCGCCATTCCATTGGCCACTTCTCCACGGACTCTGAAGGGCAATCTGCGGGCACCATCTGCGGCGGAACTTCTGAAGCCAACAGTCACTCCTGAACGCCCCAACCAGGTAGAGGGCATGTAGGTGGTGTCTGCAGCGTCGAAGCTCACCTGATCCGGCAACAACACGGAGATTTTCTTCTCCAGAAGAAGGTCCTTGTGAAAGCGCATGAACTGATCGAGTTGAACGGCAAAGGGAATCTCCTTGCCGGTGAAGTAATCGACCACGGACGGCAAGGTGTTGAAGCCTCTCACCGATACGAGGACCGGAGTCTTCTTTTCCAGCACCGAACGGATCGGTTCCAGATTCGCCCGGACCCTGGGCGGCCTCGGTCGGCCATCATCGTCCTGCTTCTTCCGACGGGTGACCTTGAAGGTTTTTGCTTCCTTGCTGGTCCGGGTCCCGGAAAGATCCGCAGAGAAGGCCAGGATCGAAATCTTGCCTTCCATCGAGTCTTCACCGGTGAGTTCCGCTTCGATCCGCGGGGTATCCGGAAGATCTCCCTCGGGAACTTCGATGGTTCCCTGAAGAGTCGACCCCTCCAGAGTGCCGACCATGCGCACCGGAACGGGCGGTGTAGGCTCGACCAATCGACCCTCCCACTCTGATCCGGTGAGAGTGATCGAAAGAGTGGCGCTTTCAGGCTCGGGAATCGGACCACCACTGATGGTCATTTCCCAGATTCCGGTCAGGGGATCCTCCAGCTTTTCTTCCGGAGCCTCCTCGACCTCCTCCTGCTTGCTCTTCTCTATCTTCTCCCCGGCTTCTTTTTTCTTCTTCCACTCGGCGAGATCTTTTTCGTATTTCTCCCATGACTCGAGGTACTTCTGCCCTTGATCAAAGAGACGACGAATCGCCCCGAATCCGCTATCGGAGATTTCCAGAAGAAGCATCGAGTAATGTTCATCGATCCGAGCCTCACGGCTGTCGCCGGAAGTTTTGGCGAGAACCCCGACCCCTGCACCACGCTGCAGTCTCTTCGGTGCCAGCAACTGACTGGTCACTCCAGCCAGAGCCACGCTGTGCTCACGGTCGCCAGTCACCCCCAGCATTCGATGCAATCGATCTCCCGTTCCCATCGAGGCGGAGTCCCCCTCCAGTCCCAGATGGCCGTAACAATCGATAAATCCCGGGGCAAGAAAACTTCCAGGTCCTGCGTCGATCACCTGGCAATGCGGCGGGTGAGGAACACGGTGACCGACCGCGGTGATCACACCGTTCTCGATCAGGACCTGAGCATCACTCAACTGTTCCTCAGGAGAGATCCAGATCGTCTCCGCGCTGATCACTTTGGTGTGCTGCTCTTCCGGCTGCCACGCTCTCAGACCCTCGACAAAAACCTCGAGGGGACGGGCGTGAATCTTCCAGGGTGCGTCATTCCAGACCACGATATCGGCGTCGGCTCCGGGATGGAGATGTCCCACCCGGTCTGCAACTCCGAGGATGCGAGCAGCATTGTGAGTCACCCATGGAATCACCGATTCCGGGGAATCCATCGCAGCCGCCGCTTCACTCATCGCCCAACCCAACTGGGAAAGGTCATCACCGGGAGGAGCCAGCGCCCATGCGGGACTCTCCTTCAGATGCGGAAAACCGTGGGAGCGAAGGACGCCTCCATTGGGAATATCCCCCTGAGGTCCTCTCATGCGCAGGACCACCGGAACTCCGGCAGCAGCCAGATCGGCTTCCATGGCGGCCACCATCGCATCCGCTACAAGATACCCCTGACGATCTTCGGACTGCATCATCTGAAGCATGCCCTGGAGATCGGGAGCGGCATCCACAGAGATGCGCATGGGAACACCGGTGCCCCAGACCTTGGCCAGCTCACCGTGGGCGAGAGAATCTTTTCCCGCCATAACGATGGCCTCGCGCAAGGCCAGAAGTCGATCGATTCGGCTTGCGGGTCTTTGCGGCGCAGGTGGTTCAATCTGAACATCACTGGAAGCGGGGAAGGGAATCTCCAGAAGAGGATCGGGATTGTCGACCCGGTCCCTGAGGGAGATCGCCAGGTCGGATGAATCGACCAGAACCCTGCCGGAAGGAGAGCCCTCCAGCTTCACCACCGCCCCCTGACCCGACATCAGTCGGTGTTCACCGGGATTGACATGAATCGTGGTCACACCTGTTTCCAGGAGTGGGCGATGATCTCCGTAGGTGTTGTATCCATCGACCGCCCGGAATGCGGCGGAAATCGATTCGTCACCACGGTGAGGACCGACCACCGCACTGGATGCCGCCACGAGCCCGGGTGTCACATAGGCGTCGGGCCAATGCAACAGCGGAAGATCACCCACCAAAGCGGCGGAGATCTGGGCCCATGGACCGCAATCCACGACACGGCCATCTCGAACAACGATGGCTCCATCCACCAGTGATTGCTGCCCGGTGTGCAAATGTCCGGCGCGAAGAACAAAATCTCCGCCTGCCTGGACCTCTGCCGATGGGAGCAACACCAGTATCAGGAGCAGCAACCCGGTCAACCGGGTCCACTTGCCTGTCTGCATCCTAGAGTCCTCCCTTGCTTGCCGAATCAGTTTCGGGAGCGGGGCTGGGCGCGGGTTTCTCTTCGCTCTTGCCATCCTTCTTCAGGGGCTCGGCAGCTTCCTCGGTCTCTTCTGACCCTTTGGCTCCAGCTCCCTCTTCAGTCGAACCCTCTTCTCCCTGGGCTTCCTCGCCGGAAGCTCCCTCGGAAGTTTCTTCCATCTCCTTGGATTCGTCAGAACTCTCCTCTTCCTCCATTTCGGGGAAGAGACGCTGCAGACGGGCATCCATCTCTCGATCGTAGGCGAGAATTCCCTCGATCCAGACCTTCTGAACCCATGAGGTCATCTCCAGAGGATTTCCAGTCCACATGACAATATTGGCAACCTTGCCCTTGTCGATGGATCCGTATTGCTCTGCGACTCCACAGATCTCGGCAGCACCCAAAGTGATCGTGCGCAATGCCTGCTCCTGCGACATGCCGTTACGAACCAGACGCGCAGCCTGATAGGTCAAAAGATTTTCCGGTATGACATTGCTGCGACCCGCCTGCAGGGCGAAACGAATCCTGTTCTGACGCATCACCTCGGGAATAAAGGTCTCCTCCACATCTCCGGTGATGGCATCTCTTTCGCGGTGGATCAGATCACTGTCGAGAACCACTGGTACCTTGGCCGCAGCAATCTCAGCCGCAGCAAGGTGAGCGTCCCCGGAGAGCACGAGAACCGCCCTTCCGGTCCAGCCCCTGTCTGCAATCATCGCGATGGCAGGAGCCACATCGGTCGCAGCACCGCAATGGATCCAGGCTCCCAGCTTTCCTCCATCGAGATAAGCCAGATGACGATGGCGGTCGTCGAGGTCCTCTTCACGGATCATCGACTTCCCCTTCTCACGCGCTTCTGCGGGAGACAAGGGATCCAGATCGTCACTGTTTTCTGCTTCCTGTTCGTAGCGTGTTTCGGCGAGGTTTTCATGCCAGCGATCAAACTCGCTGAAGACGCCTCGAAGTTCTGCACGCTGGCGAAGACGGTCGTAACCCCCCTTGGGAGACACGGACATCTTGAGAGCGATCCCCGGCAGACGGGTCATCTCATCGGGAGAGAGGCCGATCGGATGCACGATACGGCTCACTCCACCCACCACGCAGTTGTTACCCTGCATGACGTGAACCGTGGAGATGCCGTTTCTCAGGGAGTTTTCAAAGAAGAAACGGGAGGGGTCGATGGCGTCGTAGACATCGACAAAGGGAGCCACCGACAGATTCTCGTTGGGAATGTCCAATCCTGCGGGATTGTGGGCATCCACCAATCCGGGTGCCAGGATCATTCCGCTACAATCCACTTCCATGGCGTCGTAGGGAACTGCCATATCTGCTCCGCCCACCGCCTGGATGATTCCATTCTCGATCAGAATGGTTCCATCGACGACGGGTGCACCAGAGACAGTCAGGATCTTGCCGCCTGTCAGGGCCACCTTGGGAGATGACTGGGCTTCTGCGACTCCCTGCTGGAAAAACAGCAGAAGAGTGATTCCCAGAGTCAGGAATTTGTGAGTCAGGGTCGACATCGATTACCTCGGTTTCAATGCTTCCTCCGCAGTGCGGGTGGAAGGTTTAGCTCAATTTCTCTCGTATGAAAGTACGCCGTCCAGCATGACCTTTTCGATGCGGGTCAAGGCTGAGAAAGGGGAACCGTTCCAGCAAACCAGGTCTGCTCTGCGTCCAGGCTCAAGGGTCCCCACCTCTTTTTCGATTCCCAGAAGCTGGGCCGGGTACTGAGTCACCATTCGCAACGCCTCTGCCGGATCGACACCGAATCGAATCGCCAGCATCGCCTGACGGGCGAGACCCTCTTCACCGCGCAGATCCTGCGCACTGAGGGCCATCGGGATACCGGCGTCAGAAAGATCGCGAACCGTGTGAAGTCTTCGATTGCGCATTTCACGCGAACCCGCAGTGATTCCGCTGGGCTGATCGAAGATGGGGCCGAAGACCACGGGTGTTTCTGTTTGCTTGAGGAGATCGACCCTCTTCCACGCTTCCACCGGATCTTCCAGTGTGAAGGAAATGCCAAACTCATTGGCAAAGCGGAAGGCGGTTTCGATGTCACTGCCGGTTCTGGCCTGAATTCTCATCGGCACCTCTCCAGCGAGGACTCCCTGCAAAACCCGGGAAGCCTCCGCGGAGGTTTTGTCGGCACCGGTCGGCTCAAGGCCCCGGGCGCGAAGAAGGGCATCGTAGAATGCTCTGCGGAAAACCCAGCCCACTCCCATTCGGGAATCGGGACGACGGGTGTAGATGGAAACAAAGCCGCGGAAAGGGCTGCGATTTCGGGTGCCGTAGCGGTAGGCGTCACTGCCGACCACCGTTTTGACAGAACCGGTTCCCATGAAGCGATCGGTGATGGGACCGCCGGTGCGCATCGTGGCTCCGCGGGATCCGATCACGGCAGATCCATCGGGGCTGATGTAAACCGTGGTTACCCCCTCCTGGAGAAGACGATCAAAATCTTTCGACCCATGATCGATACCGTCCATGATCTCGAATTGGGGAACCACCTCGCTCGACTGGTCCGTGATCAGCCCGCTCTCGCTGGGAACCCCGGCAGCCATCGCTTCACGCTTCAGCTCAGCCAGTTCCTCTTCTTCCTCTTCCTCATCATGAGCGTGAGCATGGGGGTCATGCTCCGGGTATCCACAGAAGAGACAGCTCTCGTCATGACGGTGAAGCGTCTGGGCAGGACAGACCGTTCCGCAGGGACAGACATCGCCGCCGTGGTACTGGTCTTCCATCCCCAATGCGCGGAGAATCGTCAGTCGCGGATCCTCCGTGGGATAGAGCATCGCATCCATGACGTCGATCTTGGCATTGGCATCGATCATCCCGGGGGTCACTTCAGCAACCTCCATGACCTCCAGTCCTTCTGGAACAGCGCCACCGGAGGTGACACTTTCGATTCGTCCTTCACGGACAACGATGACCGCATTGTCGACCGTCTGGCCATTGCCGAGGTGAGCCTTGCCCGCCTTCACCACATAGGAGTTGATCGTTTTCACGGCCTCTTCTTCGGCAAGAAGTGGCGAGAAACAGAATCCGGTGATCAGAGCAAAGACCCACAGCATCAGGGGGTTCTTGGATGTGTTGTTCATTTTCTGACGCTCTCCAATTCATTCACTTTTCCGGGTTCGGCAACCCGCGTTCCGTGCCCGCCACGCCAGACGTGAATCACGCTGGAAGCGGTGTCGAGGGGATCTCCCGAGAATAGAACCAGGTCCGCTCTCTTGCCTGCGGCAACCTCTCCCGTCTCCAGCGCTCCGGAAACTTTCGCCGGATTACTGAAGAGGGCTCTGCGGGCAGCGGCGGCATCCATCCCTGCGGAAACTGCCATGGCAGCACTTCCACGGAGGTGATCGGCGGGACCTGCCGGAAGTCCACCGGCAAAACTCAATTCCACCCCTTGCTTCGAAGCGGTTACGGCCATCATGAGATGGGCACGGCTTCCACCATCCAACAGAGGTCCGACGACCATATGCACCGGCTTGGGAAGATCTTTCACGAGATTCAACGGGGAACGGCCATCACCACCAGTGTGAATGAAGACCGGAATCGCATCGGCTGACCAGGGCAATGCGAGTGCCTGGCGCAAATCGATTCCCTCCGCCACGTACAGGAGGCCCGGATTTTTCAGAGCCTCAGGGCCGGTCTGCATCCACTCTCTCCAGATGGAGAGCAATGCGGTTCGACTGGTCGGAACCCGGTTCGCAGAGAGAACGGAGTCACCCAGTGCCAGCATCATTTTTCCGGATCCCAATCGGGTGGCGGAAGAATCACTGTGGCAAAGGAAGGTCGCACTCTTTCCGTTGACGACTCCGAGAGGCTGCGCCACCAGAGTGGTGTAGAGCACGCCGTGGTGAGCGGCGACATCCAACCACGGGTCCGAAGAGTCGAAACTGCTCCCGGCGTCGAGCTGATCGTCGACCAGAACGGTTCCGGAACGCAAGGAGCCGGGTTTTCCACGCGTACCCAGCGCACCCATGAGATCGTGCAATCCCGGGGTCAGGACAGATCCTTCCGGGGCACGGTAAACCTGGTCAAACGCCTTCTCATCGACGGTGGAACCGGGCACCAGTGCCTGAATCTTGCCGTCATTGCCGACGATAACCGCCCAGTCCCCCTCCAGATTTCCATCGGGGAGAAGAACCTGTGCACCAGTAATCGCCACTCCGTTGCCACCGGCTTCTGCCGGGATGGAAAGCGTCAGGGAGAAGAGCAGTGCAAGACCGAACAGAAACAACCTGTTTCCCGAGTTCGGTTTTTGATGATTGGAGCGATTCAACATTAGAAGCGCCCTCCTCTCGCCGCAGAGGCTTCTTGCCAGACCACTTCACCGTCGATAATTACCTTTACAGGGCGAGCTGCAGGCTGGGTCGCAGGGTTGGCGCTCCACAGAACGATGTGATTCTGCCCGGGTCGAAGGGTATCCCGGCGACTGCGAAGGCCTCTGAGGTTCGTCGACTGGGCACTCGTGAGTGAAGCCTCCCCTGTCATCTTGCGGGTCATTCTCCAAAGTCCTTCTCCGGAGCCTCCGCTGCCGATCACCCAATCCATTTCATGCTCTTTCAGGAGCTCAGCAAGGTTGGAGGATCTTCGGGGAGTCGTACTCAGAACTCCGGGACCGGAGCCCGCCATCGACGTCGACGGCTGGTCGATAATGAAGGAAAGGTCCTCCAGCTTTTTCAACTCATCGATCACCAGAGCTGCTTCATCCGCCCCATGGATGATGGCGTCCAACTGGAACATGTGAATCAGCTCGCAGGCATTCAGAAGATCTGCAGATCGCCGAGCGGTGATCAGAACCGGAATCTTGTGGTCCAGTGCACGCAGGAGGATATCGCTGTCCTCATTGAGATCGGGACGACGGGGTTTTTCGGGAGCCTTCTTCTCCTCATCGTCCTTCTTGTCTTCGTCGGAGGATTTGTCGCCCTCACCCTCATCGTCCTTGGCCTGTTCCTCAACCCACTTCTTCAGCTCCTCGAGGTATTCCTCCAGGTCTGATTCATAACTGTCGAGGCTGTCGCGACGATCACGGGCATTGTTGAACTGCTCAACGATTTTATCGAAAGCACGAATGCGCACGGAGGGGGTTCCCGATGAAAGATTGATGCAAAGGGCGGCCTCTTCCTCGATCAGGACGCCATGTCCGCCGCCTTCCGCCTCTTCCAGTGAAACCCAACAGGATCTGCCAGAGATACCGCTGCCGCGAACCGGAACCAGATGGACCCGGGTCACGCCCGAAGAGAGAACCATTTCGATATCATCCTTGGAGAAGCGATCAAAGCCGTCCCAACTCCATTGCTTGGCCTCTCCCGATCCGCCCACTGGAAGGGTGAGAACGGAAGCGTGATCCACGAGACCTGCTGTGGCGAAAAGCCCCTGGGCCGGGATTTTTTTTGACATGAGTGGCACGTCTGCAGTCTGGGAGATCTCGGCGATCCTGCCGCCACGGATCATGATCGTCAGATCATCGAGAGTCCCGCCACGCGTCGGGGCGCTGACACCCTCCAGAACAACCGGACGTTGAAACAACTGACCCTCTACCCAACCCGGGTAGAACAGGAGGATCAGCATCAGCCACACTCTGGGTGAAGACATATGCTTGGCTCTTTCCTCATAAGCCGTTGCCCTCGCAACGACTCGGCGCTCTTTCACACTGATTCGATCAAAGTCACGCGATGCCTGCGGTTCACAAGTCTGCGCCCGGACACAGCCGTTCAGCAGACTCGTTATTACTTTGGGCAGACTGCCAGATGGCAAAACTCCCCCGGTAGCAGGGGGCAGATCCTCCACCTGTGGAAGCCGGTACACAGACCGGTATCCCTCTCGTCAAACAATCAGGGCTGATCGCGCGGGGAATCTCCCCAGTTCGCTGAATACCCCTGCTGAAATCGTCTATCTCTATTCCCCCACCTCTGGGGAGCTCCAAAGGAATTGGAGAGCTCCAAAGGTATCCCCGCGATTCATGTCCCCGAATTTCCCGCAGGTCGAGGTACAGAATAACCACCAGAATCCACCCATGAAACCTGTAACGTCCGCCGATCTGCTCGCATCGGGGCATTTCCGGGTGCAAACTCGAACCGATGTGACAGGGCTGTGAAGACTCCTGAAACCGTTTTCCAGTCTGTCAGCCAGAAAGGATACAACCGATGAATGACGGATATTCCTCCCCGCTCCGGGGAACAGGGCTCTCTGAGGCTCACATAACCCGTATTGGCCTCGCTGAAATGCTTCGCGGAGGCGTCATCATGGACGTGACCACAGCCGAAGAGGCCCACGTAGCCCAGGAGGCAGGAGCAGTCGCGGTGATGGCCCTCGAAAGAGTGCCCTCAGACATCCGCAGGGATGGTGGCGTTGCCCGCATGTCCCCGGTCGAAAAAGTGGAAGAGATCCAAAAGGTCTGCTCGATTCCGGTGATGGCGAAAGCACGCATTGGACATTTCGTTGAAGCCGAGATTCTGGAATCCCTCGAAGTGGATTTCATCGACGAGTCGGAAGTGCTGACCCCCGCAGATCACGCCTACCACATCGACAAGAATCGTTTCAACGTTCCCTTCGTCTGTGGAGCCACCAATCTGGGTGAAGCCCTGCGTCGAATCGGCGAAGGTGCAGCCATGTTGCGCACCAAGGGCGAAGCAGGAACCGGTGATATCACCGAGGCCGTGCGTCACCTGCGGGCGATTCACTCCGAAATTCGCCGCCTCACCACTGCTCCTGAAGAGGAGTGGATGACTCTGGCCAAGGATCACGGTGCTCCCTATTCCCTCGTATGTCAGGTGGCAAAGGATGGCCGACTCCCGGTTCCCAACTTTGCGGCCGGTGGTATTGCCACCCCTGCTGATGCAGCACTGGCGATGCGCCTCGGTGCAGAAGCGGTCTTCGTCGGTTCAGGGATCTTCAAATCGAAAGATCCCCTGCGTACCGCCAAGGCCATCGTTCATGCCACCGCCCACTTTGAAGATGCGGCTGAACTCGCCAACGCCTCCAGAAACCTGGGAGAAGCGATGCCGGGAATCGATGCCAGCAAGCTTTCGGAAGCGGAGCGTCTTCAGGATCGCGGCTGGTAAACCTTGGCCACTGTTCAGGCCGCTGTTCTCGCCCTGCAGGGATCTGTGGAACCCCACCTCAGATCCCTGCATGCTGCGGGTGCGGAACCCATCGAAGTCAAAAAGCCCGCAGAGTTGGACGGGATTACCCATCTGGTGATCCCCGGTGGCGAAAGCACCACTTTGCATCATCTGCTCAAGATTCACGGTCTCGATCAGAAAATTCCTGCTCTTGTCCGCGAAGGTTCACTGGCTCTGCTGGGCACCTGTGCAGGAGCCATCCTGATGGGCAAGAATCCGGATCAGGCTCCACCCCGTTTTGAACTGATCGATGTGGATGTCGACCGCAATGCCTATGGTCGCCAGATCCACTCCTTCGTAGGAGAAGTCGAGTGGCAATCGGGCCCTGGGCCCGGCACGGGGGAAGGGGTCTTCATCCGCGCTCCGAAATTTGTCCGCATTGGTGAAGAGGTCAACGTCATCGCTCGCAGGGAGGATGAGGTAGTCGCAGTCCAACAGGGTCGTTGCGTTGCCTGCTGCTTCCACCCAGAGCTCACCACCGATCCCCGCCTCCACCGTTGGTTCTTGGGGATCTGATCCTCAGCCCCGCTTCGCTTGGGAGAGCCATTTTTCCTCCCGGACTGTGATTCTGCCGGGACACACCCGATATTCACTGGATCAGGAACCTCTGACACCGGACTATGAGTTCACGGGAAATCCTTCAGATTCAGGGATATGGGCGAGGAGATTTCGATGAATGAACCGGTCAAGGCGGATTCAAATCCGCGAATCGGCATCTTTGGTTGGGGAGTGATCGCTCCCGGCTGCGACAGTGTCGACACCTTCCGTGATAAACTTTACGCCGGAGGTTCATGGCTCGAAAAGTTTGAGGACTTTGGTCCCAGTAATTTTCTCGTCGGAGACCCAGACTTTGACTTTGAAAAGTATCACTCCTGGATCGATGACCGCTTCCCCCCCAATCGCTTCGGTCAACTTCAGAGCAAGATGGGTGACCCGACTCTGATGGCTGTGGGAAGTTTCATTCAGTCCCTCGAGCAGAACCCCGGAATCGAGAAGACTCTTCAGGACCTGGGTAATGCAGCCCATGTCTACGTGGGTACCGGTCTCGGAGATTTGCCGACCATCTCCGAAGTCGCCCTCACCGCAGATCGCGCCCAGGCCCGTTGGGATGAGTTCTGGGCAAGCCCCGAAAATTGTCCTGCCAGAGCTGCTTTTTCCGCCGGGGATGCGGATCCTGAAACACTGGAAGGTCTGCCCGAGGACCCGGAAACCGTCGCCCCCGAAGCCCGGGAAGATGCTCGCAGAGCCTGGAACCGGTATTGGGCTGAAAAATCCACCCGGCTCGCAGAGTATCTGGAAAAAAGCCGTGAGATTGAAGGCGAGAGCATTGAGGGTGAGGTTGAGAGCAACAAGGCCGCGGTGATCCGTGGCAAGATGAAAAAGGCCGCCCAGTTAAGAAAAGACTGGGGAGTCCCCCTCGAGCCCTGGAATGCAGTTTCACCCAATCTGCTGTGGAATATTCACAGTTCCGTGGCCACACAGATCACCATGATGGGCAAGATCACCGGACCCAGTTTCTCCCCGGTGGCAGCATGTTCCACCTTTGGAGTCGCCCTCAAGCTGGGTATGGACGCCATCACCCGTGGCGAAGCGGAAGCGGTCGTCGTCGGCGCTGCAGACCCCCCGCCACACTCCATGGTCGTGGGAGCCTTCAATGCCGCCCGTGTGCTTTCCAATGATGGTGAAGTCTCCAAACCCCTGACCGGTTTGCGTGGTACCCACATTAGCGGAGGCTCCTGTATCTGGATCATCGGTGACCTTGAAAAGATGCAGGCCCGGGGATTCAAACCCCTCGGAATGGAACCGGTGGGAGTCGGTTTGACATCGGATGCCGACCACATCATTACTCCGAGTGAAGAAGGACCGACCGCTTCGATTCATTCCGCCCTTGAAGCCGCCTCCACGAGTGCAGAATCGGTCTCGACCTGGGACCTTCACTGCACCGCAACTCCAGGCGATTACCTTGAAGTTGAAAATGCACGCAAACTTTTCCCCGAACACATCCTGATGACCGCCCGCAAGGGTACCTTTGGTCACGGTATGGGTGTCTGCGGTGGCTGGGAATTGACGGCACAAATGCTTGCCGGAGAATCTGGACAAATCGCTCCCACATCTCTCGCTGAGGCAGAGTTGAATTCACAGATCACCGAAGTCCATCGGAACTTTACCGGAAAGGAAGCCGTCCCTCTGCCAGAGGGACTCTCCGGAAAACTCTCCATGGGTGTCGGTGGCATCAATGCGTGTGTGATCTGTCGTCCCTTCGACTGACCCGTAGAGCTCGCCCAGGGAGCACAAAGTCGGCACATTTCTCTTCAAAACCGTCCATAACCGCGGAGATCGCCAGCGGTTCGCTTCAGATGCGATTCAAACCCGCTTCCGGAGGCTCCGCCGATCGGCTAATCTGACTTTTTCATTCAGGATCCGTATTTGTCCCAAAGGCGGCTCCGGTGATTTTCGTCCTCCCAGAGGAGGACTGTTCAATCCTCACGGATCAAACCCCAGCAAGGAGAACCCATGAAGTCATCTCTGACAGGGATCCTGTTTCTGTGCCTTTTGATGTTCGTTGCGACCCCCTTCCTTTCTGCGACCGAAAAGGCCGCCGAGGGTCTTTCCTGGGAAACGGATATTTCTGTTGCCATGGAGAAGGCCAAAAAGGAGGGCAAGGACATCCTGATCAACTTCACCGGCAGTGATTGGTGCGGCTGGTGCAAAAAACTCGACAGCGAGGTTTTCTCCAAGCCGGACTTCGATGCGACTGCAGGTAAACAGTTCATTTACCTTTACCTGGATTTCCCCCAGGCTGAAGAGCTGAAAGCCAAAGTGGTCGACCCCAAAATGAATGACAAGCATCGCGATGATATGGGAGTCAGCGGTTACCCCACCATCATGCTCGCCGATGCCATGATGCGCCCTTACGGTCGTACCGGATACCTTCCGGGTGGACCCGAAGCTTATCTCAAGAATCTCGAGGAGTTGCGTACCGAAGGTGACAAGCTGAAGAAGATGCTTGCCGCTGAAGATGCGGAAGCCGGCAAGATGCTCGCTGATGTTTTTGGCGTGATGACCAAAAACGAGCTTCTCGGATACCCCGGATACTCCAAGTATCTGGAGATGGCTGAGAAGTCTGACAACGCCGACCTGAAAAAACTGGTCGCTGCCCACAAGGCCGGCATGCGCCTCAAGGAGTTGATGAACACCCGCGAGCCGGACTTCCCGACACTGGTCGCTTTCCTGACCGAAAACCCGGACGTCACCGGACCGGATGCCCTCAATGCTCTCTGGTTTGCCCACCAGTGGTTGGCTGAGCAAGATCGCAGGGATGAGGCCAAAGCCTTCCTGAATCGCATGCTCAAAGATCCTCTGGTCGCCGATAATCCTCAGGGTAAGCAGATGATCGAACAGGCCATCCACAATCTGGACCATCCTGATGGAAACCATGACCACGATGGTGACGGGGTACCCGACCACTAGGCCGGTCTCCCGAATAGATTGAAACGGAGGGTGGATCCCTGTGGATCCACCCTCCGTTTTTTATGCCTGATCCGCAAATTGGATCACTTCTGCCCTTAAACCGACTGATCAGCATTCTCGAAATTGAGCCCAGTCGTTATGATCGAGAGCAGAAGAGGGAGCAATACATTGGCCAGGGACACCAAGCCCAAACCTGGATGTGAAGGATTTCGCCGATCCGGCAACCGGACCCCCGGTCGTTCGGGAAAGCGACGGGCATGGGTTCTCGGATTTGTCCATCTCCTCATCGCAGGCCATCTGATTCACTGGTGGGTCACGGGGCGCACCCTCTCCCCCATCGAACCTTCAGAGAGTATGTACACCCTCGAAAATGGTCAGGTGAATGCGGGCTTCATCTTTTTTGTGGTCGCCATCTTGTCGACCGCAGTACTGGGCCGTTGGTTCTGTGGCTGGGCATGTCACATGGTGGCGCTCCAAGACCTGTGTGGCTGGATGATGAAAAAGGTCGGAATCACCCCCCGTCCCTTCCGCAGCCGCCTGCTCTCCCTGATCCCCTTCATTCTCGCCTTCTACATGTTTCTCTGGCCCACTTTCAAACGGGAAGTGTTTCCCATCGTTGAATCTTTCCTTCCTGGATTGACCACGTGGTTCGGCCCCGTGAAAGCCTGGCCAGGATTCAGCAACCACCTTTTCGTGGAAGATTTCTGGGCCACATTCCCTTCGGTCATCGTCTCGATTCCATTCTTCGTGATCTGCGGATTCGTCGTGGTCTACCTTCTGGGGGCCAAAGGGTTCTGCACTTATGGGTGCCCCTATGGAGCCTTCTTCAATATTGCTGACCGTGTCTCACCGATGCGCATCGTCGCAGACATGTCAAAGTGTGAATCGTGTGGATTGTGCACGGCACACTGCACCTCCAATGTACAGATCTCCCGTGAAATCCGGGTTCATGAGCAGGTGGTCGATCCGGGCTGTATGAAGTGCCTCGATTGTGTGGATGTCTGCCCCAACAGCGTACTCTCTTTTGGTTTTGGGAAGCCGGGCCTCTTGGCGAGCAAAGGCCCTGAATCAAAAAAAATCGCCCGCAAATCCCATCTCTCCTGGGGTGGTGAACTGGCACTCGCATTGGTGTTTACCCTGAGCTGGTTCAGTTGGCGTGGAGTTTACGAGCAAGTGCCCCTGCTGATGGCCACCGGCATAGCCTTGATGGTGACGTTTCTCTGTTGGAAAGCAGCTCAGTTGTTGAAGGAGAAGGATGTTTCCCTGCAGCAACAGCCCCTTCGGCGATCCGGGAAGTGGACTTCCTCCGGCAAGTGGGTTCTCGTCGCTGCTTTCCTCTGCCTGACGCTGACGGTCTCTGCAGGGAAATCCCGTTGGGACCTGCAGCAGTCCTCCCAATGGATGGAGAAAGCGGCGGTCAATCTGGATCAGGTCTTTTTGCCGGGGAAACCTCCGGTCCCTGCCGAAGCCAGAACCGCGGCTGAAAGTGCCCTCGGATTTTTACGCTCACAACTCTCTGTCACCCGAGGTGGATTCGCCCTCTTTGAACCGGAGGGAACTCGCCTTGAAGAACGACTCGGTTACATGAGCGCCGTGTCCGGGGATCTCGCTGAAGCCAAAAGATGGTGGAGCAGTGCCCTCGATGAACCTCTCGAACCGAGCCACGATTTGGTGTTGCGTTTTGGCCAACTGATTGAAAAGCAGGAGGGCCCAAAGGCATTGGCCGATTGGCTGAACTCCTCCAGGGATCGCTGGGGCTTACTCCCTCCCCTTGTCACTCTTCGGGGAGTTCTGGCTCAGAAACAGGCCACCGCCTCTGTTCAGAATGGAAGCTACTATGCTGCGGCCCTGCACTTGGAAGCCCTGATCCCCTGGATCGGACCCAACCCCGGCTTGCTCGATGACATGGGCCGACTGCTCGACTCAGCAGTCCCGAGTCAGGAAGTTGACGAGATGCGTCAACGCCTCAGCCAACTTCGATCCAATAACGTTATTCCGGGATCCACTTCAGAGACAACTCAGGAAGACTGATCTTCTCCAGTCAGTTTCAGGTAGGCCTGCTCAAGACTTGCTCCCTCACGCACTTCATGGGGAGGCAAGCCCTTCTCTACCAGAAAACGGTACAGCTGAGACAAGGCGCCATTGAGGCCATCATCCTGATCCGCATTCAGACTGACCGTCAGTTGCTGTTCGGAGAACTCCACTTCGTTGATGTGGCTCAACTGTTTCAGCTCAACGACCAATTCCACCTCTACCTTTGCATCGAGGTGAATCTCAAAGCGACGTGCCCGTCGTGTGACCTCTTCCACGGTGCCACTGGAAATTAACTCGCCGCCAACGATCACACCGACGGAATCGATGAGATCCTGCAACTCCAACAGGTTGTGCGAGGAAACGATGACCAGCGAATTTTCCGCCAACTTCCGCATCAGATGACGAATCTGACGTGCGTTGGCGGGATCGAGACCGGCTGTCGGCTCATCGAGAAGGACGATTTCAGGCTCGGCGAGGATCGCCTGAGCCACACCGAGTCTCTTGCCCATTCCATGGGAGAGAACAGCGGCTCCCCGGAAAAGTTCTGTCTCGAGGCCCACCCGTTGCATCACGTCGCGAACGCGCTTCTCCGCAACTTCCCCCTGATAACCATCCAGTTTCAACAGAAACAGAAGTTGATCAAAGATGGAGATATCCCTGGCGAAGATGGCGTCCTGAGGCATGACGCCCACTCGACCCATGAGGGCAGAAGCCACGGGGCTCGACTCCCCCAACACTGAAATCGTCCCCTTTTGCAAAGTCAGGAACCCGGCGATCAGGGAAAACAGTGTGGTCTTGCCTGCACCATTGGGCCCGACCAATCCGACGATGCCTTTTTGGGGCAGAACCCAATCGATGTCCTTCAGGGCCTGCTTTTCACCAAAGTGATGACTCAAGCCGCTGATGTGAATCGCTTCACCGGTGGTCACTTCAGAAGAGTTGCTCAAAGGTCAGCCCTCCTGAATCTCCATGCCGCAAGAGTCATGAACAGAAGACTGTGGCCCAGCGAATATGCCACAGCGGTGAAAATCTTGTCTCCGTCAGGAGAGAGCAGCTCGTGCGAATATCCCCAGGGCAGCAGATAAAGAAGATTGCCAAGGGGATCCCATGCCTCCTGAAGACTGAGTGCCAGCAACGGTGTCCCCACCGTGGCTCCCACTGCTGCAAGGAGAGCGACCATCGGGACCCTGAAGACCGCAGAACAAAGAACTCCAAGGGAAACATAGGGGGTCGCCAGGCAACACAATGAAAAAAGGCAACGCCCCGCCCATGGCACCATCGATTCAGTCGCCTCCGGAGGCAACATGATCGACAGATAGACCACGACTGAAAACAGGAGCAGCAGTATCAAAACCCATGAAAGGAACAGTGTCCCCAGCCAGCGCCCCACCAAAAGGGACAAACGGCTGGTTCTGGGCAGGAGATAGCGAACCGTTCTGTGTTGGACATCGCTGGAAATCGCCGTGAATGAACCCAGCGGCAAAATCAGGGGCAGGACCACTCCCAACAGCAATACCGTGATCGACAGCAACATCGGATTATCGAGGATCAGATATCGTGCCCACATCCCCAGATCGATCAGGTCACCGGATTCCATTCGAGAGAGAATATCCGTGTCCGGTGGAAGATTTTCATCTTCGGCGCCCATACGCAAACTTGCTGTCGCAAGGGCAAACCCGATGGCCTTGCTTGCGGATTCCCTGAAATCTTCTGCTGTCGTAAATCCCAACTCCACAGGAGTGATCGAGAGATTCGCCAATGATAGACCGATCAAGATCGTCAGAAAGATGAAGGCGACTCCTGAGCCAGTCCGCAAGGAGTGAATGATCAGTTTTTGTGCATGGAGAAGGACATGACGGAATTGAATCATCCGGATTTCCCCTGAGCTTGAAGAAAGTCACGGCGAAAAATCACATGGAGCATGAAGATCAGGAAGAGAGGGTAGAAGATTTGTCGTGCAATGGAGAGTCCACTTCCCCTGAGATACGTTTCCGGCAACCAGTCGATGTTCAAGATATAGAAGGCTGCCAAAGCGATGCCACCGAGAGTACCGAGCCAACGCCCGATCAAATTGTTGCGTTTCAACAAACCCCAAATCGAAACCAGAAGCAGCAGTGTTGCCACCAATCCGATCAGGGCGAGGATTTGCAGGTCCATGGGAGTGAGCCCCTCATCGAGGAGTGACTTCAAATACCTGCGACGCCAGCCCCGGCCTCGCACCTCACCCTCTGCCACCTCCATGAGATCATAGGATGTCATGAATCGCTGAATCGTCGTTCCGCCGACCGCAAGAGCGAAGAATCCATTGAGAACCGAAAGAGCGGTCAGCCCACCGGGACGATCACTCGCTGCCAACGACGTTCTCCCCGAGAAGCATCTGCAGTTCAGAAACATGCTCAGATTCCAGGGCCACCTGCTGACGGGCGAACTCCTCGAGAACCACGTCTCCACTGCCCTCTACTACCTCGAGAAACTCCTTGTACGCATCCAGAGCCGCCTGCTCAAAGAGCAGTGCCGTTTGAAGAGCTTCGATACCGGTGCACTTTTCACCCGTCAATTCGAGATTGATTTTTGGTTTTGGGGTTCCCCCTACCTGAAGAATCTTCTCGGAAACCTGCTGGGCATGCTCGACCGTTTCTTCATGATTTTCCTGAAGCACCTTTTGGATGACCAATCGGTCGATCCCCTGAACCAGTGTGCCCAGATGCAAGTACCGGATCGAAGCTTCCAACTCTTCCGCCAACAATTCATTCAGGCGGCTCAGAGCAACCTCGCGGGAATATTCACTCATCGTCTTTATCCTTGCTTTGCTCTTCAGAATTGCTCTGCAATCGCTCGGAGATCGTCTCGACCTCTTTTCCTGGGAACGCCTCAACACGGCCTTCACGAATACTGTCCTCGAGAGCATTCACTTGCTGATCACGATCCGAAGATGACTCCTCTGCATCCTCTCTTCGATCGATGAAGATGGCCAGCGCCTCAGCGGTCAGATCGCTGATCAGGTGCTCAATCTTGCAGGCGTCCATTTCCGCCAGATCCGCGGGCAGACCGAGCGATTTTTCCAAAAACGCTTTAAACAGGACCCGCTTGGTGTGAATCCCCCGCGCAATCCGCTGGCCTTCATCAGAGAGCCCCAAATGCTTGTGCTGGTCTTCCACCACCAGCCCTCTTTGCCGGAGTCCCTTGAGGGAAACGGAAACACTTCCGCGGGTGATGCCCAGTTTTCGGGCTACATCTGACACTCGGGCATACCCCTGATCTTCCAGGAGTTGCTGAATTGCCGTCAAATGGTGGGCAGCGGAATGACTTACGGGGTTCTGATCGAACTCTCGCCAATCCATTCGCATCTCCTCCTCTTGTTTGGGTACCCAAACGGGTTGATGAGCACTCAAACAGCAGGTAAAAATAAACCTGTTGAGCACTGTGTTCCTGAATCTGCAGGTTAATGCCCGATTCACGTAAGGACAAGTGCTCCTAAAAGTTGCGAGGTTCACTTGAGCCTTCGTCTCAGGACTTTCGAACTGGAGATCCATGCAAACCGGCAATCCCAGCCCTGAAAAGAGTGCGAGACCATCACTGGAACAGGCGGCTCTCAGCACGTCTGTTCAGGTCAGATCACTCTTCGACATGAAACTGGGAGACCGGGGCCGCCTGGTGGGAGAGTCGATCCCCCAAAATCAGCGCCCCCTTCTGGAAGCCATGGGCATGTGCGGGGATTGTGAACTCAGGGTTTGCCACAATTCCGGTTCCTGTATTCTGGAGATCGACGGACAACGGGTGGGGCTCAGTGAAGAGATTGCCTCTTCCCTCCGGGTTCTCCCTCTGGACAGTTGATCCCGACTCATTCCTTTAACACATCTGTTTCAAGGTTTTTACGGTCACCTTTTCGTCTGCATTCCAGTCATGATTTTCAGGGTTGAACAGGGTGGGTGAAGACTGACATGACCCGATTTTACAAGCAGTCCGGATTTACCCTTGCACGTTCCAACACCTCAACCCGTTGGCTCCTGACGCTTTTTTTTCTGACCGTCATCGCGGGCTGTGTCGTTGCTGCAGTTCAATACTCCAGCAGTGCAGGAGGATTCTCCGTCGACAATGCCCGCGAATGGGTTCTGGGCAATGAAGACGACCTCGACGCTGAAGAGCTGATGTCCGAAAAAACTCCCAGGGAACTTCTCTCCTTCATACATGACCATATCTTCTCTCTGGGAATGCTACTCTTTGTTGTCCTGCACCTGTTTGAACTGACTCCCTGGTCGACTGGGGTCAAGGTCACCCTTTCCTTCACAGGCTTTGGAAGTCTTGTCGGGTTGCTCTTCTCACCCCTCGCCATTGCTTCAGGAAGTTCACTGGCACTCTTCACCCAGATCATCGGTGGAAGCCTTTTGCTGCTCAGTCTGGTATTGGGATCTCTGGCGTGCCTCGACGAGCTGTGGTGGGCACCTCGCCGAAGAAATCGCGCGGGCAAGGCCGATCCCCCGGCATCAAACCCGCTCTTCCCTGCCAAAGACTCGGTAAAGCCTGACTCGGCCAACCATGACTCAGGCAGCCCTGACTCGGGAAGCTGCCCCATGGGCTTTGGATCGGATCAAAAAAATCCCGGGAAACCTTCCTCAGAAGATTCCCCGGGATAATCCATGACGCATGGGAATGCGTGGCTTTACTTGCTCTTTTCAGCGGCCTGTTCGGCTTTCGCTTCCTGAACCAGCAACTCGATGGCGTCATCCATTTCTTTGCCACGGACATCCTTGTAACGAATGATTCCCTTGGCGTCGATCAGGTAGATCGTCGGCCAACCGGTCACGTTCCAACGCGTTGAAATCGGTCCGCCCGGACTCCCATCGTAAAAACTGAGCCAGTTGATCTTGTTTTTCTCGACCACTTCACGGGCTTTTTCAATGGAGGAATCCGAGTTGATTCCGACGATGGCAAAAGGATCTGCAGAGTATTTCTCCACGAGCGACCGCTCGTGTGGGTACATGGCCCTGCAGGGACCTCACCAATCACCCCAGAAATCGAGCAGGATCACCTTTCCTCGGAAAGAGGACAGCTGCATCAAATTGCCGGAGATCTCCTTGCCGATGATTTCGGGTGCGACACAACCGACCTGAAGATTCTTCATTTCGAAAAGGTCGCCTTTGACCTTGTCGGCATAAACGGATCTCCCGTAAGAGACATCTCCATACTCATCCTGGACCCTTTTGAGCAGAGCCAGGCCCTCACTGCGGGTTTCTTCCTTCTTGCCCTTGATCTTGGCAAGAGAATAACAGCCGGCGGCCTGAACTTCCCTGTGAGGAGAGTCACTGACAACCACGCTGAGAAAATCGCACATGGCTGGCGCCATGGCCTCCGAGCAGTAGTGGGAGTAGCGCAAGACGTCGACCAGCTTCTCGTTCTTCAGGTAGTGAGTCTTGAGCGCCGACATGACCTTTTCAGCCATCCACCCAGCAGATTCACTTCTGCCAGCCAAAGCCAGCATTTGGTCGCAAGCACCGAGGGCTGCATCTGTTCCCGCATACTTGTCGATGGTTTTGAGCATCTCCGGGCCCACCACCATTACGGGATCGAGTGCCGGATCGAGTTCGATCTTCTCCATCTCTTTATCGCTGAGACCTTTTTCCCGAGCCTCTGTCAGGGGCTTGTAATAAGCCTCCTGAGCCTCGCTCATTTTTTTGTTGATCTCTTCGAATGCCTTTTCAGCAGCCGCTTCCATCTTTTCGTCTGCGACCCCCACTGAAATGGGAGAAGAAGCGAAAGCCACTGCCGGCCCCGACAGCATAAAAGCGATTACGAGACAAACGGTCCCGAATCGACGAAGACGAGGAATCATGGGATACCCTTCCAATTTTGACCTTCCGGTCGATCCACATCCGTGGATCAAACTGAAAACAAAGATACCACAGTGAAATAAATTGGCAGGGTCCTATTTGGAGCAGGGTCCGCAATCTCCCCCGGACGCGCGGCTCCGCTTCCGGACCAGCAACAGGAGAGAGACAACTGCGAGGAGAGTCACGATCCAGAATTGGGGATCGGATTCAGACATGGATCCTCACTCCCACCCGAGAAGCAGAATCAACATGCGCATGGCTGCAGCCATGCCCCAAGCCAGAAGACTCATCCATGTCAACTGAAGGATCGCCCACTTCCATGCCCCGGACTCCTTGCGAGTGACCGCAAGCGTGGGCAGGCATTGCATTGCCAGCACGAAAAAGACCAACAATCCAGCAGCCGACGAGGGCGTCAAAAGAGGCGAACCATCATCCCGTCTGGAGTTTCTGATCTTGTCCAGCAAAGGTTCCGCCTCTGCCTCTTCACCGGTTCCCAATAGAACACTGGTTGAGGACACAAAAACTTCCCTGGCGGCAAAACTGGCCATGATCGAAATCGACAATTGCCAATCGGCTCCGATGGGTGCAAACACCGGCTCCACACTCTTGCCGATACGACCCAGATAGGATGCGGCGGTACTCTCTCGGGAAGCGAGAGAGTCCGCCTCCTCGACGAGAGCTTCCGCTTCATCCACAGATTCCACTGTTGCAGCTTTGGCTCGCAAATCGGCGACAGCTGAACTCTCCGTGCTCTTGGGGTAGGTTCCCAACCACCAGAGAACGATGCACATCAGCAAAATGACGGTTCCCGCATTTTTCAGGAAGAGCCAACCACGCTGGCAGGCGATTTTCAGGGAATCCAGCAATGACGGTCGCTGAAAGGGAGGCATCTCGAGAACCAGATCCGGGCTGGGCCCCGGCAATAGGAAACGTCGAACAATCCAGGCGCTGAAGACTGCTGCCAATGCCCCCAGCAGGTAACACCCGGCAAAGGCCAATCCGGCAATGAAGGGCTGTTCAGGGAAGAGCAAACCTACCAGCAACTGATAAACCGGCAATCTGGCCGCGCAAGAGAGGAATGGAGCAACCAGAATCGCTGCCAGACGATCCTTGTGATCCGGAATCAGACGCGTGCACAAAATACCTGGAATGGCGCAAGCGTGACTCGACAACAAGGGAACGAAGGAATGCCCCGGCAGGCCGAACGGCCTCAGCCAACGATCCGCAACCAACGCGGCACGGGCCAGATAACCGGTTTCCTCCAAAACACTGATGAGGAAAAACAGTAGCAAAACCTGAGGCAGGAAAATCAGCGTACCCGATACCCCACCGATGATTCCCTCGACGACGAGACTCCTGACCTCGCCTTCAGGCATGCTTGCAGAAACCCAATCCGCGATCAAAGCAAAGGTATTGTCGAGCCATTCCATGGGAACCTGGGCCAACCAGAACACACATCCAAAGAGCAGGCTCATGATGATGAAAAAGGTCGTCAGCCCCCAGAAGGGATGAAGCAGGAATCGATCGAGACGGTCCTCTTTTTCCCTTCTCTTTCGGGCCTCTTCTGGTCGAACAGGGCGTGTCACCGCTGCGACCGTGTCGTCGACCCACTTTGAGTCGAGAACCGTATCCTGGGGACTCACAGGCCGCTCTGCCGATGCCAGAATAAATTCCTTGAGGGCTACACTTCGGTGTGCGTGCCGATGAGCCAATTCCAAAACCGGGACCTGAAGCATCTCTTCCAACCGCTGGAAGTCGATCTCCACACCCCTGAGTCGTGCTTCATCGGTTCGGGTCACTATGACCGCATTTGCAGTCCCTTTTTGCAGGCACTCTGCCAAAAGGTTCATGTTTCTGCGCAGGCTGACCGCATCGATCACACTGACGATCAAATCGGGATTTTGGGAAGCCCCCAAATGTTGTTGGCAATGACGGGATTCGGAAAGGTCCAGTTGCAGGCCGTAGCACCCGGGGAGGTCCGTGACCTCCACATCGATGTCTCCCCAGCGATCCTCACCCACCAGCGATTCCGCAGTGATCCCGGGAAAGTTGGAAACTCTGGCATTCCCCGTCACAAGAGCATTGAAGAGGGTAGATTTTCCAACGTTGGGATTTCCGGTAACAGAGATACGGAGTATTTTCCCGGACTGATCTTGGTTCATCACTTACGCCCCCTGAAAAAGCACTGCTCAATCAGCCAGAAGAGTCTCAGCGCTGATTACGCCCGACAAAACGCGGCTGGCTCTCACCCTCAACCAGAATCACTGCAGAAGCATTCGGGCAGTTATCCAGAATCGTTCGTGCTCCCTCTTGTCCGAGAAGAGCAACAGTGGTGCTCAAGGCATCCGCCTCGGTGGCACTCTTGGAAAGAACCGAAGTGGTCAGGATACGTCCCTGTGAAGGATTGTCGAGAAGTTGCACCAGGTGATCCCCGCGTTCATAGCACGCAGTGGTCGCCAGTGAGGAGCGAATCAATGCAAGTTCATGAAGAACAGACTTACCATCCCTGGGGTCATGGATCCCTACAGCCCAGGATTTTTCACCGGGGGGCGGATCGAGTGCCAGCAGTTGGCCTCCGAAATCAAGAAGAGCACGGGAGCATCCGTGGGACTCAAGCACGACCGCCGCACGATCGAGGGCATAACCCTTGCCGATTCCACCCAAGTCGAGAATCAAACCGGGATGCAACAGTGTGATCGTGCCCTTTTCCCGGTCCACCTTGACGCTGCGGAAGCCGTCCTTCTTCAGGGTCAGATCGAAAGCTCCCCCACTCTCTCTGGACATGGAGAGTGCCTTTTCGACGACCTCGATGGTTTCCCGGGCAACCTTGACCGGCTCTCCCACTGGTGCCGCTTCTACCCTCAAGACGTCACTCCCCGCTTTCCAGCGACTGTGCAACGATTCCAAGCGCTCTACTTCAGAATAAGCGGCTTCCACGGCCTTGAGTGCCTGCTCTCCGTAGACCTCCATCTTGAGGACGGTTCCCATGGCGGGACGAGCCCTCTCAATGGATGCAGATGTGTCTTCCTTGTCTGATCGGAGTACAGAAACCTCCTCAGGGCCCGAAGCGGAAACCGGTTCTGCCGAGGCGGGTTCACCGTAAGCCAGAGATGAGCCGGAAAGAGATTGCCAAACCAGATCCAGATTCTGTTCCTGCGAAACCTCAACGGTCGCCATCGATCTTCGCACTGCACGAACAGCCGCACGGGCGGAAAGAGTTGCTCCGGAAAGGTTTCTGATTCCGCGGTGGAGCTTCAGGGACTTACCCAGTTTTTTACTTCTGAACTGTCGGGTGAAGCGCGGTGATTCAATCTCTTGGCCGATGTGCTCCCTGTAAACGAGAACCTGAAGATCAAGGACGCGTCGATCATTGTCGAGGGCGACAAAGAAAGTGATGGGACGATACTTCCCAACCTCATCGAGGATCACCACAGATCCCAGTCTATTACCTTGGGGAGAAGTGACTCGGAACAGGGTAGTCTGTTGGTCCTTGGTTCTCACCCTGCTGATTTCAACGATCTTCTTCTTCACTTCGCCTTCGACCGGAACATGACAACGTTCCACGTTCACATCTGCACTCCACAGATCAGCAATCAGATCTCTGCTGAAAAAGCCGGAGGTCTTCTCGGGGAGCGTCGTCTCAGCCGACACACCCGCCTCGGAAGAGACGGGTTCAGATGAACCTGGCCCAAGGGCCAGTGCCTGCGAAGAAACCGTCAGAACCAAAACCAAACCTGCAACCAACCCGCAGTACCGGCAGCAGACCCGCGACTGGCGGATCTCTTCGGAATGCGTGCTGAAATCACTGCAGGAAACGGAGCTCATCGACTTCTTCCTCTGATTGAAAGGGACGGTTTCGGGGCCAATTAACGGACCCGACGAAAATAGAACTGATTTGGTACCGTTTGGCAACCCAAACAAATGACTTCTTTCACTGCTTTTGGTCAGATTTACCTATTTTGGGCCCTCAGACTCTCATTGGCCCTCTCTGGCCAAAGAACCCCATTCCGGCCCAAAAGGGCCAGAGCAGGGGAAAAAAGGGCCTAGAAGTAAGTCGCAGCCGAGAAGATGAAGGTTCCGTCAGGGTCTTCCTGACCGTCGATCGACTCCTGTTCGTAGTCGAATTTGAGAACCGTCTCATCCGTTGGCCGCATATTGAAACCGTAAGTCATGCGACTTTTCACAGGTCCGGTGAGATCCTGTTCCTCCCAGCGAAGCGTCACCGCACATGAGGAATCATCCCCCCACAAGTTGGTGACAAAGTCCGGGAAAAACTTTTTGGACACTTCAACCGAGGTTGCACTGATGTCATCGGGAACTCCTCCGGCAATCGCCGCGGCATCCCGATCGATGGAGACATTACCCATTTCGAAGTTCAGCACAGTTGCACCCAGCGCTTCGACCCAGCTTCCCAGATCGGTTGTGAAGTCCACCACCGTGATGCTCAGATCCAAATCGCCGGCATCATCCCAGGGTCCGGTCCAGTTCGAGAAACCGATTTCAGTTCCAAGAACAGGACTGTAGGTAAAACGCCCCACAAAACTGGCAGGGCGATCCCCTTTGTTGGTTTTCAGACTTGGACGTCCTCCACGAATACCGCTGGAAGAGTTGAAGTTGTATCCGCCGGCACCGTCTTCTCCCTGGAAACCATTCACGGCATAGAACTCCATTCCCCAACTTCCATCATCCGCCCCCCACACTCCTCCCAGACCTGCACTGGTCATCGTTGAAGGAACGATGGAGCGCGCCACGAAAGGACGATTGGTCAACTGACGCATCGGCGAGTCGTGGTAAAGGTTGGTAGATCCGAGTGGGATCAGAATCGCCCCGGATCTGAGGGTCCAACCCCCAAAATCCACATCGGCATAGGCGTATTCGACCTTGGTTTCGCCATCCCCCCTGGGAGCACTGGCTCCTCCATACTCAAACTCGATCTCAGCTGAGAAACTGACATTTTCGCTAATGTTTGCATCGAGCATCGGCACCAGACGGTGCTGTTTGAAATCCAGACGATTGCTGTTCATGAACAACTCAAGATCGAGATATCCACCGAGACGAATGTCCCGATCTCCCTCGGCGGAAGGACGATTGTCATAACGATCCACCTGAGCTTCGAGTGTTCCAAAACTGCCCAGAATCAAAATCAAAAAGCAGACGAGAAGTGTGATTCTGTTGCTGAAGGAGTGATTCAATGCCATTCCTGCGATTCCTCTCAAAAGAGGGCGAAATTGATCATTCGCACCTCGGCTAAAAAACAGCCCTTTGGCGATGGTTATAATGCCCCCGTTGTGTTTGGCAACCCAAACAATTGAAATACCTGCCAAAATAATCGTTTTTTTTCACTTCCCCCCAAACCTCCCTAGGATGGGTGGCATGAGGGATATCTGGCAAAAACTGATCTCTGGCCAACTGGATTCTCTGCTCCAATCGGCGCAGGACACGGTCCCTGGTGATGTTTCCGCCATTTCCCGCCTTCGGCGAAAAGGGACCCTCGCCGAGGTTTCTATCGTCCTCGAAGCTCTCGAGGCCCGTCGCCGTTCCCGAAGCCGACTCCGTGAGAGTGACACCTGGTTGATGGACCGTGAAGGCTCGGAACAGGCCACTCGCACCACTGTCGCCGAGCACAAGGCGCGAAGACTGAGATCGGTGATCGGTGAGGAAACGGTCATCGACCTCTGTTGCGGAATCGGCAGTGACACGGCAGCTCTCGCACAATCCGGACCTGTGATCTACGTCGACCATGACCCGGTGCGCGTCGAATTGACCCGCTTCAACTTGGGCCAGTCATCGAAGAAGCCCAGCAACTCACACCCTCTCGTTGCGGACGCAAAGTGCCTGCCCCTCCCCCCCCTGCCATTACATGTCGATCCCGCACGCCGCGTCGATGGCCGCCGGGTTCACGACTTCGAAGGGATGGTGCCAGGGCCTGAGGTACTGAACAGACTGATCGGGAGACATCATTCCGTGGCATTGAAGTGTGGCCCCGGTATTTCAGTTGAAAACTTACCTCCCGGTGAGATCGAGTGGCTTCAGGATGGCAGCGACCTCGTCGAAGCCACACTCTGGTGCGGAGACCTTGCCCAATCAGCCAGACGCAGTGCAACACTTCTGCGCCAATCCCTGACGATCAGCGGTGAACAGGAACCTCTTCAACAGAGCAGTCTGAAAAATCCCGCCTTTCTGCACGAACCCTGTTCCGTCATCGAGCGCTCCGGATTGGTGTGCAAGGTACAGGGAGAAGTCGCTGCCGGTGAATGGCACCCCGGCCTGGGCTGGCTCGCCGGTGAAGAAGAGAGAACCAGCCCCTGGTTTCGCAGTTTTGCAGTGGTCGCCCGGATGGGGTGGCACGAAAAGAAAATCGTTGACTGGTTTCGCCAACAGGGGTGTGCACCTGCAAGCATCAAAACCCGGGGGGTTCAGGAAAACCCCTCACAGCTGATCAAACGCTTCAAGGGAGATCCGGGGCCGTGGATTCTCGCACTGCTCAGAAGAGGGCGTCAGATTGAGGCCTGCATCCTCAAAGAGCTGATTCCTTTGACGGGATGAGTCCTAGATACGGAACTCTTCGGGAACCGAAAAGTTATCATGGATTTCGCTCTTCCCCGTGAGGGAATCCACCAGCCATTCAGCAGTTTTGGGGCCAATCAGAAGACCCGTTCGGTAATGTCCGGTTGCAATCCACAGAGTGCGTGCAGTGTCGATGGGCCCCATCAGAGGGCCGCCCTGTCTCAGGGATTTGGGGCGAAGACCTGCCCAATGCCGGACGATCCGGCTTTCCACACCCGGACCGAAAAAGGAGATGGCCGCTTCTATCAGGCGCGCACGTCCGGTGGCCGTTGGTGCCGGTAGAGTCTCTTTTCCTTCACCGGTATCCCCAACACTGTTGCCAAACCACGAAGAGCCTCCGGGTCCCGGTATCCATGAGAATCGACTGCGATTGCCTGAAGGGTCATCCACGTCCGCCAGTTTTGCATCAAAGGTGACAATGTGAGGAGGAGCGGGAATGTCGAGGGCGATCGCTTCACCCCTTACGGGTTTGAGCGGCAAGGGTTTCTCAAGAGCCGGATTGATCAGGGCGGAAGTTTCCCAGCCGGCGGACAAAACCAGAGGATTTTTTTCGTCGATGGGAGGGAGGGGGGTCTCCACAGAAGATCTCACAACCCTGTGGCCCTCTTCGATGCCCAGTGAAATTTCCCCGAGATCATGGGCAATCTCCACACCCATTCCCAAACAGGAGCGCCTCATTGCTTCCATCAATCCACCAGGGTCAACGACCGCTTGATGCTCTATGTAGATTCCAGCCTGAGGTTCCCTGTGCATTTCAGGGAGCAGTCGTTTCAATTCCTTCTGATCGAGTACGCGAACATTTCCACCGGAACCATGGAGTTTCTCCATCGCCCTGTGCGGATCCTGAACCGTACGATCCCGCAGATCCAACCCCCCACAAATCCTGAATCCACAATCGATTCCCCCACTTTCCTCCTTGAGCTGTTCAGCCAACTGCGGCCACTCCTCCCAGCTCTGGTGACGCAAATCAAGATAGGGAGAACGACGGTGTTCCGGGGCCTTGAGAACACCTGTGGCAGCATGGGTGCAACTTGTACCGAAACTGCGGGAATCGAGAACGCGAACAGGAAGACCTCTCAAACGTGCTTCTCTGGCGACAGAGAGGCCGATGATTCCGGCTCCAAGAATCGTCAGACTATCGAGTTTCATCCCTGTTCCTTGCATTTACTCACCCATCGAATCGCGATCGATTAAGGGGTAGAATCGTATCCAGTCGTTCAAGAGTGGATGATACCTCAAGGAACGACGGAGGAGGCCGTGTGATTCGCTGGATTCTTATTCTGCCGGTCTTTTTTCAAGCGTCATTTACTGGGCAGTTCTACCTTTCTGCCCAAGCCGTGAATGATGAGTGCTTTCAGGCGACATTGATTGGTGAGGGCATTCACTCCATCGACACCACGCAGGCCACCACGGGCACCGATCCCGTACCGGTCGACACTTGCCCGGGAACCGCGCTCGGTGAGGTACTTTTTGATGTCTGGTATTCATTTGAGGTCCCCGAGTCGGGACTGATGACGATCACCACCTGCGATACCGTCAACTTTGATACGGATGTCATCGTCTACAGTGGAACCTGCGACAATCTGTCCCCCTTGGCTTGCCATGGAGATTCCCCTTCCTGTCTGGTTCAGGGAACCGGCAACTCCTGGAACACCGTTCTCGCCGATGTTCCCGTGACCTCCGGGGAAACGCTTCTGATCCGAATCGGCGGCTACGGAAATCAGGATTTTGGAAACGGCACTTTCGAGCTCAGTCTTGCCCCACCACCGCCACCACCGCCACCGTCGATTCCCCATGACGAATGCCCCGCTGCCCGACCGGCAAATGTGGGACTCAATCCACTGGAAACCACCGGTGGAAGCACCAGCCCTGAGCCCTACTCCTCCATCACCGGCTGCAATGCCCTTGGCCAGATGCATGCGGATGTCTGGTTTCGCTGGGTCAGCCCAGAGGATGGAGTCATTCATCTGAGAACTTGTGAGATCGTCGATTTTGACACCGATCTCGTCGTCTACACCGGTGAGTGCAATGATCTGAGTCAACGAGCCTGCAGTGGAGACGAGCCCAGTTGCACACTCTCCGGAAC
>JACETR010000028.1 GCA_013911165.1 Planctomycetota bacterium
GCGAGAATCGCATCGTCCATCAATTGCATTCCCTTGCCCCGTCCACCTTCGATCAGGGAGACGATCTTGTGAACGGCCCCCTCACGAATAATGTTGGGCAACGCACCATCGTGGAAGAGCAACTCATTGACGACGACGCGTCCCTTGCCATCCTTCTTTGGAATCAGCAACTGGGCGATGATGCCCTTCAGCGAGCAGGAAAGCATGGTGCGTACCTGGTTCTGCTGCTCCTCTGGAAAGACGTCGATAATCCTGTCCACGGTTTTTGCGGCACTGTTGGTGTGCAGGGTGGCAAAGACCAGATACCCCATCTCAGCGGCAGTGATCGCCAATCCGATCGTCTCCAGATCGCGAAGCTCACCAACAAGAATCACGTCCGGATCCTGACGACCGACAGAACGCAGTGCTTTTGCAAAGGATTCAGAGTCGATCCCCACTTCACGCTGGGTAATTTGGGATTTCTTGTTTTGGTGCACAAACTCGATCGGCTCCTCGATGGTGACGATGTGTCGTGACTGATTCTGATTGATGTAATCGATCAGTGCAGCGAGGGTTGTCGACTTGCCGCTTCCGGTAGGCCCGGTGCACAGCACCAGTCCATTGCGAAGGTGGCAGAATTTTTCAATGTGAGTAGGGACACCGAGTGCGGAAACCGGAAGGATTTCCTCCGGGATCATGCGGAAAACCCCGGCAAGACCATGTTGCTGCCGGAAAAAACTGCATCGGAATCGGGCCACCCCGGGCATCGCGTAGGCCCAATCGAGGTCATTTTTCTCAGCCAACAGCTTTTGACGTTTCTCGTCGAGCATCGGCAACAGAAGCGCATCCGTCTGAGCCGCGGTCAGCGGCTCCTTGGAAACGGGCCGGAGGTGACCATGGACACGAATCTTCGGGGGCATGCCGGCACTGACGTGGAGGTCGGAACCATTGAGTTCCTTGATCATCGTCAACAACTTGTCGATTTGTTCGGTACTCATGAACCTAACCCTTCATCGTCGAGGGGTCTTCCGCATGGTAGCGGGCCACCTCAGGTGTGATCACACCTTTGCTCAGCAATTCACGGATCGACTCATCCATGGTGACCATTCCTTGCTTGCGGCCCGTCTGCAAAACAGAGGGTAGCTGGAAGGTCTTGTTTTCCCGAATCAGGTTTCCGACTGCTGAAGTGGCAAACATGATCTCGAGAGCGGGTGCGACACCGGTTCCATCCTTGCGGGGAAGCAACTGCTGGGAAATCACACCACGCATCGATTCGGAAACCATCGCCCGAATCTGCTCCTGCTCCCGCGGTGGGAAGACATCGATCAGTCGGTCGAGGGATCGCACTGCATTGGTGGTATGAAGGGTCGCCAGCACCAGGTGTCCCGTCTCAGCTGCGGTGATCGCCATCGAGATCGTTTCCACGTCGCGCATCTCTCCGACCATGATGACATCGGGGTCCGCACGCATGGCGGATCTCAGTGCAGAGTGGAAACTTTCCGTATGACGGCGGACATGGCGCTGGTTAATGTTGGAACCTGCAGGATCAAAGATGTATTCGATGGGGTCTTCCACCGTCACGATATGGTCATTCCGGGCCTGATTGATCATTCCGATCAGCGCAGCCAGAGTGGCGGACTTGCCGCAGCCGGAAGGCCCTGTCACCAGAACGATGCCCTGGTTGTACTGGGTAAACTCCTTGAGCACATCCGGCATGTTCAATTCTTCCAGCGTCGGAACCGTATCGGGAATCAGGCGAAAAATCGCCTCCTTGCCCTTTCGCTGTTGAAAACAATTCGCACGGTAGCGCCCGTGATCTTCGGTCTCGAGACAGAAATCAAAATCCAGATGTTCTTCCAACTCACGCCACTGTTCGTCGTCGAGCAGTTCACGGACCGCTTTTTCCGTATCATCAGCGGAAAGGGTCGGATGCTTGAGACGGATCAACTGCCCATGAAGTCTGACCAGAGGGGCGGAATCGACCTGGAAATGGAAGTCGGAGCAACCGAGTTCCCTTGCCTTGCGCAGGTACTCGGCGATGGGCTGGCCACTCATCTCCGTAAAGTCCATCCGCTGGACGTCCGCGACAGTCGGCCCTGTTCCGGCCGGAGTTGCAGCGGCACTCTGTGCAGCTCCCGATGTTGCCCCCTGAGATGCGGTGGCACTTCCCATACGTTCATCGATCTTCTTCTGAATGGCCGCAGCATGTTGGGCTGAAATCAAGCCCGCTGAAACGAGGGCTTCACCCAGATCACTGCCTGCTGGCAATCCTGCCATGACCTTTTTCAGAGCGGCTTCATCGACCAACTTGTTCTTGAGGACGATGCGACCGAACATCGTTGCCCTGGAGGAACGATCTCGCGTCTCTTCTGTCATAAATTCTCCCCGAAGTTTGGGCTGAGGATCATCTGCCCATGGAAATCTGGGAAATCCACGGAAACAGACCCCCCGGGAAAGGCTAATTGGGAATCCCGGGCAAGTCCGTATCCTAGCCTTCAGGGGTTTCGGGGCAAGATCGTGTCCCACGACGGATCTGCTCAATCAGTCCCGTCGTCGAGAATCCGGGCTTCAGGGTCACTGTTTCAACCCGTCCCCCAGCCGCCTCGACCACTTCCCGGCCCACCACCTCTTCAATGGCGTAGTCCGCTCCCTTGACGAGGACATCCGGAAGCAGCTTTGAAATGAGTGCCTCCGGGGTGTCTTCATCGAAGATCACCACGTGATCCACACTGGATAGCGCACCGAGGAGCCGCGCTCTTTCAACCGCCGGGAGGATTGGCCTCTCGGGTCCTTTCAGACGGGTGACAGACTCGTCCGAGTTCAACCCAACGATCAGGGCATCACCGAAGGCTCGCGCAGCCTCCAGAAGTTGCAGGTGTCCGGAATGGAGCAGATCGAAACAGCCATTGGTGAAGACCACCGTCTGACTTCCCTGACGATACTGTTCCATCACTTTTGTCATTTCCTCGACACTCTGACCCGGCTGCTTTTGCAAACCGAAATGGGAATCTCTGGCGGCAGAGAGTTCCCAAAGTTCGACAGGTTGAACTCCGACCTTTTGAACTTCGAGGCCCGCACCGAGGTTCGCCAATTGACACGCCTCGTCGATGGACCACCCCGCTGCCAGAGCCAGACCCAGAAGAGAGAGAACCATGTCTCCGGCACCGGCCACGTCCGTCACAGCCCTGACGCGGGTCGGGTGCCGACGCAGACCCCCCCCTCGGGATACGCGGGTCATTCCGTCGCGATCCAGGGTCAGAATGCAATGCTCAAGTTTCAGTTTCTCAACAAGGATTTCTCCCACACGGGCATGGTCTGCCGCCTCTTCACCCACCTCGAGCCCACTGGCTGCAGAGGCTTCATAGCGATTGGGGCAGATCAGGGTCGCACCCTCGTACTTGGCCCAGTTCCCGGATCGGCCGGGATCCACCAGGACAGGAATGCCACGATCCCGGGCCCCCTTCAAAAGACTTTTCAGCAACTCTTCGCCGAGCAATCCTTTCTCGTAGTCGGAAACGAGAATGATCGACAGGGGTTGGTCGAGCATCTGATCCAGAGCGTTCTGACATGCGGCCAATTCCGCAGGCGTCGAATCATGGGCCTGCTCACGGTCGAGTCGCATGATCTGCTGCTGCCCCCTGCCCGCATGCTGCACCCCTGCAAGAATTCGGGTTTTGCAGCTGGTTGGTCGATCCTGAGAGACGACGACATGGGAGACATCCGCCCCGAGTGCTTCCAGAGAGTCGCGGATGTGTACGCCTGCTTCATCATCCCCCACCAGACCGATCACCCTTGTGGAGACTCCCAATGCTGACAGGTTGGCAACCACACTTCCCGCTCCACCGACTCTGCGTTCGTGCTGATGGGATCGAACCACAGGCACCGGAGCTTCCGGAGAAATTCTTTCCACGTCTCCGTAATGGTACTCATCCAACATGAGATCACCGATGACCAGAATCGGCTGATCTACCTGGATCGATTCGAGTGCAGGAATCATGCGGTTCCTTTCGCCAGTCTCTGAAGCAGGGCCAATCTGAACAGGGGCAAATTGATCTCATGGTGACCAATCAGGGAGATGCCCCGATCCACCGGTCTCTGAAGGACATTGCGGCTGGTTCGATAGTGGGAATTCATGTCGAAATTAATGGCGGTGATTCCGGGTAATTCCTGACCTAGGTTACGGGCAATATTGATGACCTTGAGGAAGACCTCAGGCATCACCACTGCCGAACCGATATTCAGCCAACAGCCATTTTCGAGATCGTGGACGACCGCAGCCAACAGACGAAAGTCGATGCCTGTGGCCTCTCCCATCTCGGCTCCTGCGACTCCCGGATGCATATGAACGATGTCCGTTCCCATCGCCACATGTACCGTCGCCGGAATACCCAATCGCCGGGCACTGGAGAGGATGGAAATCTCAGGATGGGGCATTCCCGAATCGTGGATCAGATCGCCCAGAGCCGCACCGAGCCCAACCCCTTCTGCACCGGACTGAGCGGCCTTTCTGAAAGAATCCGCCGTCTCTGCGGACATTCCAAAAGTACCGTCCGCAATGTGAGTGGCGACGTCTTCCGAAGTTTCACCGATCATCGCCAACTCGAGATCGTGAATGGCGGTCGCCCCATTCATCGCCAATGCCTGGATGACCCCTCTCTCCATCAGATCGATGAGGATCGGACCCATTCCAACCTTGACGACGTGCCCCCCCAAAGCAGCGACCACGGGAGCCTTCGCTTCATGGGAAGTAGCGACCGCCTCAACGGCGGCACGTAATTCTCCAGCGGCAAGAATATCGGGAAGGTGATCGAGCCATTCCGAAAAGGAGGCGTCCACCGGACACGGATCCCTGAATTGACTTCGGCGAACGATATTGTGTCGATCCCTGATCGGCGTCGCTCGAACTCCATCGAGGTCGAGGGGTTGCCAACGGTTTTCGCGGTTCATGGAAGCTCCTCTTCGACAGGTGACGATGCTATCAGAGAGCACCCGGAACTTCACGCATCCCTGTGGAACTGATCCCCCTGAATCCGGTCCAAAATCGTCTCCACAGGAAAATCCAACTCAATCTCCAGAACCTTGATCCTTGCTGTCACAGACTCGGAGAGAGGCAATTTCACGACCTTTACCGCATCTTTGGCGGTACAGACCAATGACTCGCAATGGTGATCATCCGCCTGCTGGATCAGGGATTCCAGATCACGGGCTTTATAGGAGTGATGATCCGGGAAACGGACCTCATGCCGGGGAGTGATCCCCGCAGATTTCAGGGTATGGAGAAACCCGTCCGGTTCCCCGATGGCGCTGAATGCCATGCAGGTCCCCAGATTCTCCACAGAAAAATCGTCACCGGACAGAGTGCAAAAACCGCGTATATCCGTCGATGATGAATCTACGGGAAGACCCGGATGCATTTGTTCGAAATAGGACTTCACCTGATCAAGCCACTCTGCTGAACACCGTTCACTTCTCGTCAGTAAAACATGGTCCGCTCTCGAGACTCCATCCACGGGTTCCCGGAGACGTCCCAGTGGAAGACAGTATCCTCCACCGAATGGGTCCCGGGCATCGCAGAGAAGGATATTGAGATCCCGGTGCAGCTTTCGATGTTGAAAACCATCATCGAGAAGAATCAAATCGATGTGCGGGTGTTGGGTCAACATCAGTTGACCGGCATGGGTACGGTCCTTGTGCTGAAAGTGTGGGACGTCCGGAAGTTTTTCCTGCAACAAACGAAATTCGTCATTACCCGCAAGTTCACTCCCTGACTCCCCCCCTCGCTCGGATCGATAGCCCCGGCTGAGGATCCCGGGATGACCACCCCGTGCTTTCCAGGCTTTTGCTAGTGCCAGAACTGTGGGTGTTTTTCCTGTACCACCGACGGTGATATTTCCAAGGCTGATGACGGGGACCGGAAGCCTGTGGGGCCATTCTCCACTCCGAGCTTTGACCCGTGCTTTCTTGCGTGCCCGATCCACCCCCCAGCGCCACACTTTTTCAAGAAGACGAAGGATGGGTTCGGGCAAAGACACCACCGGTTGGATCGAGTTCTGCATACCGCTGTTCAGGTCACTTCTCCTCGACGCCCTGTCGGGGCCGATCGTGAAGAATCGTCAACACCTCGAGGACCTGCTTTTCCCTCATGTGCCCCAATTCGACGAGGATCTGTCCCAGAAATCGATGCGGCTCTCCACGAGCCTCATCTCTGGCCTGAACGGCAAGCCCCTCATAGAGCTGGGCGGTCGTGATGTACTGAAGTTCGAAGGCGACTTCACCGAAGAGTCTCATTTCCTCTGCCACAAATCCTCCAAACACGAAGCCCACATTCAAAACCTTCAACCGGGATCGGAACCGCTCCCAGAATAACCAACGCCCGAGAGGCGGGCCAGATCACAACTATTTGGCAATAACCCGCCTAGAGATCGCGACGACGTCTTTCCAGCTGCTGTCGGTCATACAGTTGATCGGCATCCAGCCTCAACTCATCTTCGTCCACCAATCCTGTCACCAGATCTCTTGGCAAGCCGGACTCTCCACAACACGCACCTGCCAATGCCCCACCGAGTGCAGCAGTCAATTGAACCGCTCCTCCAGACTGAAGACAGGAGAGCAGTACCGATCGTGGGGAAGAGGGATCACGAAACCAGGAATAGAGCGCAAGCATGAATACAGGAAGACAACGGGCCTCGACACCGATC
The DNA here is from genome assembly GCA_013911165.1 of Planctomycetota bacterium. Taxonomy (GTDB): domain Bacteria; phylum Planctomycetota; class UBA8108; order UBA1146; family UBA1146; genus UBA12191. Next base: position 6,678 of record JACETR010000028.1, read on the forward strand.
CGATCCGGAGACTCCCCCCCCTCTTCGCCGACAGAAGAAAGCTGAAAGAATGCATCTTTCTCATTCAAGGTCAGCATACCGGGAATCATCTGAATCGAATCCGCCACAAGGCTGTCGATTCTGTCTGCAGCAGTGGCTGCGCTATCGAGGACTTCTCCCAGAACGATTTCATGATGAGTCAGGCAATGGGCGATGACGGTCGCCATAGCTGCATTCACCGCCCTCACTTTGGAGTCCTCGTGGGTGATGGAAGTCAGACGATCGATGTTTTCATTCAATTCTTCCGGAGAGTCATGACACCAGAGCCCCACAAGAAGACTGCAAACCAGGGCCGATGCTCCGTCTTCACCGGGAGGACAGGCACACCCCCTTGCCGAACTGCCCTGACGGAGCCAACGGGACATGGCCCCATCCACATCGGTCAGACGCTCGATCATGCGGTTTTCACGCCACAGGGGGATCCACTCTTCAATGATGGCACTCTCCCGAATCATGCCCTCTTTGGCGATGGAGCGGGAAGCCAGTGACAACAGTTGAACTGCGGCTCCGTGCTGACCCGCAGGAAAATACCCGGACCGGTGACGGACGTATCCATCGACGGCCTCATTCCCCAACGCACGCATAAAAATGCGGGAGGAGCCGGAGTGGGGAAATCCGAGTGCACTGCCTACGGCAGCTCCGAGAATGGTTCCCCTGAATCGATCCTGAAGCCGTTCCTTGAGGGTCAGGGAAGATTTCATGAAGTTTCGTCCTGTTCCGTGGTCTGCGGGTCGGCGGATTCCGCCGACTGTCGCCACTGGGCGAGGGTCTGGATCGGACAGCGCTTTCTCCAGAATGGTTTCATATCCTTGAACCAGCCCAGACCCACTCCGGCAAGCAGGGCAGGGCCGCGAGAAGGTTGGGCAAAGTCGGCTGAAACGTGCACGTGGTCCGCATCGACATCCCAATCAAGAGCAGAAGCATCATCCGCTGAATCGTAGATCGCTTCCGGGTCCGGAGCGTCACCCTTCCTGGGATCGGCGACAGAATCGGTTTCAGGAAGGTACCAATGATCACCATGGGGAGCCGGCAATGCCCCAGCCACAGATTCATCGAAGTCACTGCCAGCGACCACCCGCCAGCCCCGGGCTCCACTCTGATCCAGTATGATGATTCTTTGTCCGGGGGTCGGTTCACAGGCCAACCACAGGCGAGCGGCCACAGGGGTCGTTCCCGCCATGAACCAGGTCCCCCTCGGCAAACCGGTTTCACGAACCAGCTCTTCCTGGAGGATCCCCACTCTCTGGTATCCGGGCATCACCGGAGGCAACTGACCCGAGGTCAGGCCGACCCCATCCACTTTGGCTGGATCCCAGCGCTCTATCGAGTGCTTACCCGGTGTCAAACCCGACTGCCATGCAAAGGAAGTGGTCGTCGCGAGAGCTCCGGTCCAGCGATATCTCAGCCAGTCCTGAACGTCGAGAACTGCAACCAGACTGCGGGTCAAACCGGGATAACCGGCGAGGGTTGTGGGGATTCTCTCGTTCAGGGAATCCGCAGGAGGATGGTCCTCACTCCAGCCGATGGCCCGCGGGGGAACCGGCTCCATTTCTGCATCGACAAGAACCAGTCCAGAACTTCCGGCCACACCGATGGCGGCCACGGAACCGGGACGGATCTTCCCCGTTTCCAGCGCATGCTGGAGCAAAGCCCTCACAGAGCGGACCTTTTCGTCGGGGTGTGATCGCCAATCCTCGTCAAAGGAGGTGGCAACCTGCTCCCGAACCACCGAGAGGACGACGCCCCTGCGATCGACTGCCTGCAAAATCAGATTGTTTCCAGAGAGTTCGAGACCGAGCAGAACACTCAAGGAAAGCCTCCAGTCTTTCAACCCGGGAAGGGATCTGGATCCCTCCCTTTTCCGGTTTCATTTTTCCATAACAGGGTCCATTCTAACCCACGTGAGACCACTTCCCAGCAAACCCCTGTTACCGGAGAGAATCCTCGTCATTCGGCTCAGTGCCCTCGGCGACGTGATTCAGGTATTACCAGCGATTGAGGCCCTCAGTCGCCTCTTCCCCACATCCCGGATCGACGCCGTCACTGAATCCCTCTCCTACCCTATCCTCAAAGGCCATCCAAGGATCGATCACCTCCACCGGTTTCCCCGCGGTGAGATCCGCAAGGAATGGCGAGAGGCTGAATCCCGGGGGCAAGCCAGGGAGAGAATGGAAGAACTGAAATACCAACTTCAGAGGACCCACTACGACCTCGTCATCGATTGGCAATCAAACCTTCGATCCGCGTGGATTCGAATGCAAACGCACCATCGACACGTTCTGCAACTCCATCCGTCAGACGGTGGCGAGCTGCCCTTCTGGTGGCCCGGCTGGCGCCCCCGAAACCCTGCGGGAAGAGTTCACCGCATTGAGAGGGCGATGCATCTGGTCCGAGAATTGGGATACCGGGGACCCACCCCCCAGGGGGAGATCGCACTTCCCTCGCCAGCGCTAACTGAAGAGGGATCCAGAGCTCCCATCCTGATTCACCCCTTTGTCAGCGCGTTTGGTCGCTTCAAGGAGTGGCCACTGGGTCATTGGAAAGAACTGGCCGGGCGACTGGCCCAAAAGAATGAAACCGTCTGGATCTCCGGAACTCCTGCTGAGAGAGCCGAAGTCGAAGAGTGGGTCCATGATTCTTCACCACAGATCGAAATGGCCCCAGAGACACGGGACACCGCGGACCTTGCCAAACTGGTTCGTCGGTGCCAGGCAGTTGTGGCTGCAGATACGGGGATTATTCATCTCTCAGCCATGCTCGGGATTCCCACCGTTGGCCTTTATGGTCCCAAGGATCCTTCAGTGCATGGCCCCCTCGGTCCCCGCGCTGTTGCTCTGCGATCGGGTGTTCCTTGCTCTCCGTGTCCCCTGCGTGACTGCGAACACTCCCTGTGCATGTCTTCCCTCGGGATTGAGAAGGTCCTCTCCGGACTCGATTCCCTGCTCCATCCACAGTCAAAAGCGTAAGATCAGGGATCTGCAATCCCTCAAAAAATCCCGTTGACCTCGTGGCATTTCAGAGAGGATGCTGTGGTCATGAATCGTGACTCCCAAAGCACTCCCACCCTGTCCCGTCCGGAAGACGAAACCCCGGACAGCATCGATCACCCCTATCGATGGAGCGGCAGGATCGTCGCAAGCATCATCGACAGCTTCATGGGTTCTCTGGAACTGCGCTGGTCCGGTGGAGAAAACGCCAGAGAAGCACTCAGGACCCACGGTAATCTGGTGGTCACTTTCTGGCACGAATGGGTTCTGCCACTCAGTTTCACTCTGAAATCCAACGGATTCTGCGCCCTCACCAGTCGTCACCACGATGGTGCACGCCTCGGCTCCGCCCTTCGGTGGCTCGGAGTGGAGGTCTGCCATGGCTCCAGTACCCGGGGTGGTTTGCGCGGATTTCAGGAATTGGAAACACTGGCCCGCACCGGGCTGTCACCGGTGATCTCAGTGGACGGTCCCAAGGGTCCCCCCTGCATCGCCAAGGAGGGTGCAGCCGCTCTCTCGAGACGACTACAGATACCGATGATTCCCCTCGGATTTGCGGCAGAAAAATCGCGACGGTTGGGTACCTGGGACCGAATGATTCTTCCCTGGCCGGGATCCCGGGCGGTGATCGTCGTCGGCGAACCGGTCATGCCGGGGGATCGCCGACGAGACGACGCCGGAGTCACCGACGCCCTCGGATCTTCACTGAACAGGGCTACCGAATCGGCCCACAACGATTTTGACCACCTGTGGCGTCAGGGAGCAGGAACATCACCTCTGGGTGAATCGGGGCTCACTTCTGCAGGGCGATGAAATCCACGTAGGCGGTAAATTTCTTTCCACCCAGAAACTGGATTCGGAAATCCTTTACCCGTGCCCACTCGACATTGCCCTGTCCCTTGAAGTTTTTCAGCGGAACCTCGATACGCTTGAGACCCCGGTGTGATTTCATTTGGGCGATATAGGCGTTTTGAATCGTCGTCACTTTTGAGAGGCCCTCGTCACTGGTTCCAGGAACCACAAAGACCATTTGGTAGGCGGCCCCCCCTTTGGGCATGTCCAGATACATGACCAGGGATTTGAAAGACTCCAGATTTTTTGGCAGTGATTTGATCTTCAACTCGCTGGCCTGAGCACTGACTTTCCACTCGAGGGCGCGTTTCCCTTGTTGAACCAGCTTTTCGTCATCGATGAATTTTTTGCCAAACTTCTCTGAATAACGACGCGATACGCGTTCAAAATCATCGAGCACGACAAACAGTTTCGTTTCCATTTCGGTCAGAAACTTTTTGTACTCAGGGCCGATGGGTGACTGTGCAAATCGGGGGTAGTTTTTTGCTCCAATACGATAGGCTGCAGATTCCTTGCCCCCCTTCGCCTGTTGGATCAGGGCATTCAGTTCATTCGCCCCCTCCGTCGCCAGCAGCCAATTGTCGATGTGCATCCGGGTCGCCCGGTTTTTGGCCTGCTTTCGGGCATCCTTGAACTTCTTGACCGCTTCGGCGTACTCCTTGGCATCGTAGGCAGTCCGCGCCTCTTCAAAGAGCTGGGCACCCACAGGCTTCTTCCACGCCAGATCAGGATCCTGCTCCGCAAAAAGTTCAGTACCTCCCCCACCCATCAACAGGGACAGACACAGCACCAGAAGACTCCAGTGGTGCCGGGGCCTCGGGCTCAGTTCAGGAAAATTGACTCGAAATGACATGAGGTCTCCTTTTGCCCAAAACCGAATCGGTATTCGGGTGGTAATCGCAGTTGAATCAGGGGACATGATAATTGTTGGCGAGGAACGCCTCAAGACGGGTCAACAGGGTGCAGTTTCAGGAGTTTAAGGATCCTGCCGACTGTTCCCGGGCTTTTCTCTCCATGATCACTTCAGGGGTCGATCGCCAGCGACGGTGCATCCATACCCACTGCTCAGGGTGACGCCGGATCGCCCTTTCAATGGATTCATTCATCTTTCGGGTCAGCATGAGAACCTGCTCCTCTTCCTGCAGCTCTGATTCCCCGGCACTGATCTGGATCGGGTCTTCCCACTCAAAACGGTATGAGTTTCCTGCACTCCTGACCAAAAAATAGGGCAATAAAACCGAACCGGTCTTCAGTGCCATCCTTGCCGGAGCAGTAGTGGTATGGGCATCCTCACCCAACAGGGGAACGTGGACCCCATCCATCGCCCGAATGTCCAGGTCGACCAGCATCGACACCATCTGACCATCCCGCAGCAGTCGAATGACTCTCATCAACGATTGATCCTGATAGATCGGCCGGATTCCCAAACGCGTGCGAATCCCCTCTACCACTTCCTGCTCCACAGGATCGGGGTAACGCTTGGCCAGTATCGGATAACCCTCAGCGCCCGTCGCGGCACCGGCCAGTTCCCATGCACCCAGATGCCCCGAGATCCCGATGACTCCCCCACGTTCACGCAATTCACGCACATGCGTCATGAACTCAGAAAGATTTTCAATCTCTATGCCAAGTCGGCTGTCATTGAGAACCGGAGACCCACTGCTTCGGGCTGCAAGACTGCAACCGGTTACCAGAACCTCACCGAGATGAAGAAAATTTTTCAAAGCCAGAGAAGTACGGGTTGCCGGACTGAGAGCGGAGTCCAGTCGAGACAACTGACTCATCGCCCGATGTCGGTCTCGAGAAAGAACAGTCCAACCCCAACGACCGAGTCTACGCCCCCAGCGACCTGCAGAATGGGGTGAAGGAAAGGAAATCAGGGCGACAAAGCCCTGCAGAAGAAGCCGGCGAATTCCGGCGGAGATTCTCGAAATCAAGATGCGAAAGTCTCCTTCCCCTGCAAAAACGGTCCTGACCTGTCATGAAATCCGCTGCAGGCATGGTCAGCGTCCCACTACGAAGGTATCATGGAAATCACGAACAGGAGAAAACCATGATTCATGTCACCGAAGCAGCCGGCAAGGAGATCTCTCGTCTGACCAGTGAGAAACAGGTCGGCGAAGAGGGTGGATTGCGCCTGTTCGTCCAGGGTGGCGGCTGTGCAGGCATGTCCTACGGTATGGACGTGATCGAAAAAGCCGGAGAGAAGGATCGTGTCTTTGAAGTCGAAGGCGCACGGGTCTTCGTCGATCCCAAATCCTGGCTCTTCCTCAATGGCACCACCGTCGATTTCAAGGAGTCTCTGATGGGTCGGGGATTTGTCTTTGAGAATCCGAATGCCAATGGTGCCTGTGGCTGTGGAACCTCGTTCAGTATCGAAAACACCCCTGCACCCGCTACGGCGAATCCCGATTCCTGTTCCGGAGAATAGTCGGATCTCTGTTCAAGGCTTGCTCACCCGCTAAGACTGACAGCAGTTCCAATCCGCTATCAATCGCCAGCGAAGACATCCCCCAGCATGAGTCCGGGATCCGGTGGTGACTGGTCCTTGCTGGCGAGAGCGTTTTCAGCGAGCGCCTCAACCTTTGCGGTTTCCTCCGCCTCCCACTGCTCCAACTGATCAGCCCCAGTGTCTCCCCGGTGATCCCGCAACCAGGATTCAAAGCAACCAATCGGCTCCTTGAGTGCCCAGCCGCTGAAGTCCTCCGAAGAAAAGATCGCTCTCGCTTCGGCTTCGTCGTGGGTGGCGTGTCCGCCAAAGCGGAAGGTTCTCGCCAGAATCACCACCGGCCCCTCACCGGCAACGCAGATTTCACGAGCCTGACGCACGCAGGCATGGACGTCGAGAATGTGATTGCCATCACACTCCAGTCCTGTCACCCCGTAGGAGGCCGCCATTCCGCGCAGACTGTCATCCAACCGGGGGTCTCTGCGAGTCCCGAGTGCAACGGCGTTATCCTGAACCATGACGATCAGTGGCAATCTTCTCGCAGAAGCCAGCGACAACCCTTCATGCACAGCTCCGGTTCGTGTCGATCCGTCACCCACCCAGGTCAAAGCCACCTTTTGCTCCTGGCGAAGCTGAAATGAAAGTGCAAACCCTGCACAAACAGGAACCAGATCCCCCACATGACTGATGGGGGCGACCACGCCGTATTTCAAGTCGCCGAAGTGGAGGTCGCGTCCCTTGGTGACACCATCTCCCGTCGCCAGATAGGAACGGAATGATTCCTCCATCGGCAAACCACGCTCAAAGGTGGCTGCGGCGTTACGAATCATCGGGCCAACCACGTCTCCATCCCCGAGAGCATGGCATGCGCCCACCGTCACGGCTTCCTCTCCGGTTCCCAGCCAAGCTTTGGTGATCACACCGGTTCTCACCCAACGCTTGAGTGTGATGTCGTGAATCCGGGCCCTGATCAAACCGCGATATAGGTTTTCAAGCCCTTCCTCGCCCAATGACTGAAGACTCTTCTTAATCTCAGGTTCACTCATACGTACTGAATAATCGGCCATCACTTTCGGATCTGGCTGCCATTCACGGTACTCGGGCGGATCATAAGCGGGGTAAATCTTCATCGTTGAATCACCTCTCCAAGCCAGGCAGTTATCAGCGCGATCGCGGTTTCGGCATGTTCATGCCCCCCCTGATGGGGATGGGCCATGCCAAAAGTATGTCCTGCACCTTCAATCAATTCTCGACGTGAGAGTGGATGGGAACATCCTCCAAACAGGTGGTCGAGAGATTCTGTCCCAACTGCAGGATCTTCTGTTCCGTGAATACCCAAAAACGGGATTCCACTGGAGGCCAGTGCACGGACAGGATCGTAATTTTCGGTATTGGCAATGTAGTCTTCCAGAACAGAGAATTCCTGCTTCAAGACCTCTCCTGTTCTGGCATTGACGATTTCCCGGTACCCGGTTTTTTTCCACAGATCCAGTTCCTCCTGAGACAGACGCATCAGGTCATGGGGGGTTCCCAGAGTGATGACTCCCCGCAAGTCGACCATCTCGTCTGAATCAGATCTGTTTTGTTCTCTTGCACTCCCCAGAGCAGCAACAATCCCCCCTCGGGAGTGACCGAGCAAAAATACGGGATTGGCGGATGGAATCCACTCTGAGTGGAAGAGTGCATTCAGATCTTCAAGATCATGGGTCAGGGTTTGTTGGGAGAACTTTTCCGGTTCGTCAAATTCGTCGAGGGCAGGCCCCACCCCACACATCGTCGGGTTCATCGAGACCACTCGAAATCCCGCCTTGCAAATCAGTGAACAGAACCAGGGCCAACCGCCCCAATCCTTGAACCCCTTGAATCCGGGTATGAAAACGATGGTGGCAACTTCGCCCCTGATCTCCTCAGGCTCAAAAACGGAAAGCCGGAGAGTTCGATCGGGAGTGACCCGCAACTCCCCATTGGCAAAGGAAGTCGGTGAGCTCATGAGGGACTGCGCCCCGCATGGACCTTCTCAATCACGGCCTCAATCGACAGCTCTTCCTGTGATCCCGCTTCCATATCCCTGAACTGAACCGTTCCGGCACGGGATTCCTCGACACCGATGACAGCGACGTAGGGAATGTCTGACTTCTGCGCGAATTGAAGCTGTTTTTTGACTTTGGCAGCCTTGGGATAAACGAGGGTTTCGATCCCTGCACTCCTGAATCGTGAAGCAGCAGCAAAACTGGCAGGAGCCAGTTCATCCGAGAAGAGCACGACCAGCATTTGGGCCGGTTGCTTCTCCCCCGAGAGTAAATCAAGTTCACCCAGAGCATAGAAGAGACGATCAATTCCAAGGCTGATCCCGATGGCAGGCAAATCCTTGCCAGAGAACATGCCCACAAGATCGTCATAACGCCCGCCACTCATGACCGATCCAACCTGGGGCAGCTCATCGAGAAAAGTTTCGTAGACAAGACCCGTGTAATAGCTCAGTCCACGGGCGATAGACGGGTCGATTTGACAACAGGAAGCAATTCCAGCGGCATCAACGATTTCGAGAATCGCCTGCATCCGGTCGATGGCCTCATTCGCCAGTTCGTCTTCTCCAAGGATGGAACGGATGTGATCGAGCACCCCTGCAGGGTCCTTCTGATCACAGAGGACCACCTCCAAAACCTTGTCCAGGCCGGATTCATCCAATCCCGGAATTTTTGCAACCTCGGCGCGAAACTTCTCTTCACCAATTTTGTCGAGCTTGTCGAGGATTCTCAAAAAGTCTGCTTCAGTCGCACCTTCAAGGCCCACCAGTCGACAAAGAGCTGTCAAAATTCCGCGGTGATTGATCCGCAAGCGGTAGGACTCGATGCCAAATCGCTGCATGACTGCAGCACCGATGACCAGCATCTCCGCATCAGCAGCAGCACTGTCGACCCCGATCAGGTCGACATCGCATTGCATGAATTCCCGGAACCTTCCGCGAGCAGGCTTTTCGGCTCGCCAGACTGGAGCAATCTGATATCTGCGGAACGGCATGCCGATATCACCGTGCTCTGCAAGAACTCTGGCCAACGGAACGGTCAGGTCATATCGCAAAGCCACGTCACGATCCCCATTGTCGCGAAAGCGATACAACAACATTTCGCCTTCGTCCCCGTATTTGCCAGTCAGGACTTCAGCATATTCGAGAGCAGGGGTCATCAATGGAGGATATCCATGCTGCTCAAAGACTTCTCTGACAGAAGCCAACATGCGCTCTTTTTGCAGCATTTCCCCGGGGAGATAATCCCGGAATCCCTTGAGGCACTGAACCTTCATCGTTCCTCCAGATCCTATGGGCACACTATCCTGAGAAGCCCGGCCAAGGGCAAGTGGAAGCCACCCCCGGGGAGGAATTCAGGACATTATCACGATCGCCGACACCCACAGGACTTGGAATCCGGACACGGCACTCAGCGTAAAAGCCCCAGATCCTTGCCGACATCGGTAAAGACACCGATGGCATGATCGATCTGTTCAGTGGTATGGCCCGCTGAAATCTGGACCCGGATCCGGGCTTGCCCCTTGGGTACAACCGGGTAGGAGAACCCGACGACAAAGATGCCGCGGTCGTTCATCGCTGTCGCCATTTCCATCGTCTTGCGCTCGTCACCGATCATGATCGGCACGATGGGATGGTCTCCGGCAGCGATGTCAAAGCCGGCTGCAGACATTCCGTCGCGGAACTGAAGGGTATTTTCACGAGACTTGCGCACCCTCTCCGGTTCTGCATCGATGAGGTCGAGGACACGGATTCCGGCGGTGACGATGGTCGGTGCCAGAGTATTGGAAAAGAGATAGGGTCTCGATCTCTGGCGAAGAATCTCGACAATTTCACGATGCCCGCTGGTGAATCCGCCACTGGCCCCACCAAGCGCCTTGCCCAGGGTACTGGTAATGATGTCGACCCGATCCTGAACACCGAAGTACTCCGGTGTGCCGCGGCCGGTTTCTCCAACAAAACCGGTGGCATGACTGTCGTCCACGACCAGTATCGCGTCATGACGGTCACAAAGATCTGCGATATCAGCCAGTGGTGCCAAAACACCGTGCATGCTGAACGCACCATCCGTCACAACCAGTCGTGTTCTGGAGCTGGCCGATTCGGACAGGCACCTTTCCAGATCCTGCATGTCCCTGTGTTTGTATCGAAATCTTGAGGCCTTGCACAAACGGACACCATCGATGATGGAAGCATGATTCAACTCATCAGAAATTACGGCATCCTCAGGCCCGAGAATCGTCTCGAAAAGACCTGCATTGGCGTCAAAGCAGGAGGTGTAAAGGATCGTATCCTCGGTCCCGAGGAATCTGGAGATTCGCTCCTCCAACTGTTTGTGAATATCCTGGGTCCCGCAAATAAACCTTACAGAACTCAGGCCGAATCCATGGGAATCAAGGGCTTCTCTTGCCGCTCCGACGATTTCGGGATGACTCGAAAGCCCCAGATAATTGTTTGCACAAAAGTTCAGGGCTTCGCCCTCTGCTGTGGCAATCTGTGATCCCTGGGGGGAAGTGATGACTCTTTCGCGCTTCCAAAGGCCTGCTTCTTCAATCGATTGCAGTTCTTCGACAAAACGGTCTCTTGCAGAAAACATCTGTCACTCTCTTCCTTCCCTAACCCTTACAAGGCCGGGACACTCTTTCACATCATTCCGTGAGCGTCGTCATTAACCTCGGGTGACTCAAACCCCTTCACCGGGGAACATCACCACTTTTCCGCACTGGCCCTCACGAATCAAATCGAAGGCGGTCTCATAATCCTCGAGGGCAATCTTGTGCGTCACAATCGGAGAGAGATCCAGTCCCTCTTCGAGGAGTCGATTCATGTCTTTCCAGGTATCCCAAACCTTGCGCCCAATGATCCCCTGCAGTCGGGAACCCTTGAAAATCACATCTCTGGCGAGGTCGACGGAAACCCGATCGGAAGGCACTCCAAAGAATCGGAAGTCGCCTCCCCGGGCCAAACAACGAAGGCCATCCTCGATGGCCTTGTCATTGCCAGACATTTCAAAGACCACGTCGGCACCCTTGCCATCCGTTTTTTTCATGTAGGCGTCAACAAGGTCCACTTCCATCGGGTTCCACGCTTCATCCGCACCCAATTCTCTGGCCAGATCCAGACGGTAAGACTGAACATCCACAGCGGTCACGGAGCGCGCTCCACACTTTCGGGCGATGGCCATGCTGAAAAGTCCTGTGGGGCCACAGCCCGTGACAAGAACATCCTTGCCGGAAACACTTCCAGACATCGCTACATGAACCGAATTGCCCAGAGGTTCCTGGAGCGTGGCAATTTCAACGGGCAAACCCTCGGGGGACTTCCACACACAGCGCTCCGGCATGACGATCTGTTCTGCAAAGCAGCCGTCTCTCTGGACGCCAATAATTTTTTCATTCTCACAAATGTGAGCTTGACCCTCGGTGCAGTGACGACAGGTTCCACAGAACACATGGGATTCTGCAGCAACCTTGTCCCCCACTTTGAATCCACTGACCGCTGATCCGACTTCGATGACTTCTCCACAAAACTCATGGCCCACAATCAGTGGCTGGGAAACCTTGGATTGTGCCCACCGATCCCAATTGTAAATGTGCAGATCAGTTCCACAGACGGAGGTCGCTTCCACACGGATGCGGACATCTCCCGACTCCATCGTGGGGACAGGACGTTCTTCCAATCGCAACCCTGGCTCAGGACCGGGTTTGACCAGAGCTTTCATCATTTCGCTCATCGGTGATCACCTCTGATTTCACAGGGCATGCCCGTGGATTTCATCTTTCTCAATTGACCCGTCCCGGTGTGGGGTCTGGGGGGATTTCGCCAAACCGAACGGGGACGTATCGCTCTTAGCCCTGATGTTAGCGTTTCGACCAGATCACTGAAAGCGATACAAAGCTCTCCCATCGCCCAACGTGGCCCTTTCCCGCACAGATTTCCGCCCAAAATTAGCTCCAACAACCCACTGACGATCTTGCCCCTACCTGAATTCATGGTTCAAATACAGGTTATAGGATTCGATCGTTATGTTTCCGCCGCTACAGCGGTCGAAATCGGGATCTCCCGATTTGTATTTTTCCGGGTAACCAACCTTCCCGGATTTCTCATATGACCTCTTAAAGGTCAGGAGCTGTCATGAGTTTTCGAGTGCTCTTTGCTTTCATTCTCACATCAGTGATCACGGGATCTGTCCACGGACAGTATTCACTGGACGTCACGGACATTGTTTCCACAGCCGGAAGCAATACTCAGGTTTCCGTCAATATCGACAACGCAGCACCCGTACTTGGGTTTTCCTTTGGAGTCACCCACGACGGATCTGTCTTGACTCCATTGGGGATTGATCAGGGAGCTATTACCTCGCAGCTCAATGGTGGTATCGGTGCTGAATACTTTTTTGAAGATCTTGCCCCGGCCAACGGTCCAGGAGTGATCCTCGCATGCATCACCACGTTCGGTGGATCTTTGGATTCGATTCCAGTCGGTTCTGGTCAGGAAGTGGCAGTGCTCAACTATTCTGTGAGTGCTACTGCCAATCCCGGAACGAGTACTCCGTTGACTCCGGTAACCACACTGGGCAACCCACCGACCAACATCGTCTTCACCGTCGGTGGAGTCAGTGTCTTCCCCACTACCACCGGTGGAAACATCAACATCGCGGTGCCCGCTCCGTCCACTCCGGTCGTCAGCAATGCCGATGTCTGCACCTGTAACGCCATGATTTCATGGAGCAACAATGCCAACTATGACAGCATTGAAATCAGAGTCGCTGGAGCACTGGTTCAGACCCTGAGCGGGACGGCGACCACAGCGATGGTGACACTCCCTCTCTCCAGTGATTCCATCTGCATCAGGGGTGTGGCTAACGGTACAGCCTCTGCAGATGCCTGTGTTGTCGACAGCTGCCCGGTCTTCACTCCACCTGCTCCGATTGCTAGTCTGGTCTGTGAATTGACCTCGAACGTTCCTGGAACAGGTTGTGAATACCTGTTGAGCTGGACTGGCCCTGGCCCCTACTCTGCGATCAATGTCTCGATTGACGGAGTGCTCGTGGCCACACTTGCAGGCAATGCCACCAGCAACAGTGGTTCTCTGCCCTTCTCCCCCGCAGGAGCAAACTTCACTGTCGAAGCTGTGGATATCTGCGGTGGCTCAGTCAACACACTCACCTGCTCCCTCCTTTGTGAAGAGGGACCGACCTTCGTGCGTGGAGACTGTAATAGCGACGGAAACAACAACATCGCTGACGTCGTCGCCGCACTCAGTTTCCTCTTTGGTGGAGCTGGCACTCCCCTCTGTGGTGATGCCTGTGATCTGAATGATGATGGATCCTTTGACATCAGTGACCCGGTCTTCCTCCTGAGCAACCTGTTCAGTAACGGAAACAATCCCCCAGCCCCCTACCCGGACTGTGGTCTTGACCCCACCGACACCGATGCCATCGATTGTGCCAACTTCCCGGCCTGCCCCTGAATTGGCCGATTTGGGAATACTTGGTAAAGAACCCGTGGATCCACCGGATCCACGGGTTCTTTTTTTAGTTGGTGAGGTTCCCTTTACACTTGAGGGCACAATCTGGAAACTTGAGTCATGACACATACACCACAACCACTCAGGCAGACGAAGATCGTCGCCACTCTGGGCCCTGCCTCCTCCAATCCGGAGATCCTCGCGAGAATGATGGAATCGGGGCTCGACGTCATCAGAATCAACGCCTCCCATGGAGCCCACGATCGTGACCGACAAACGATGACGCTGGTTCGTGAAGTCTCTCAAAAAGTGGGCAAACCGGTGGGGATTCTCTACGATCTTCAGGGGCCCAAAATCAGAGTCTCTGATTTTTCAGGTGACCCGATCGCTGTCGAGTCCGGGGCCGAGGTCGCCTTTGCGGTCAATCGTGAACCCGAAGCGGGTGAGATAGGCAGTGACTACGATCTTCTCGATCAGGATCTCAAGGTTGGAGAACCGATCCTCATCGATGATGGCAATATCGCCCTTGAGACGATTCGCGTGGAATCAGGGTTGGTCATCGCCAGAGCTCTCAACTCTGGGCTGATTCATCCGCGCAAGGGAATCAACCTCCCGGAGACCAAAGTCTCGGCTCCTGCGATCACTGACAAGGATCAGGAAGACGTTCTTTTCGCAGTCAAAGAAAAAGTCGACTTCCTGGCACTCTCATTTGTTCGAAAACAACAGGACGTCCAAAAACTTCATGACATTCTCAATGGTGAGGGAGTACAGATCCCCATCATTTCGAAAATTGAGAAACCGGCAGCGGTGACCAATCTCCATGAGATCTTGCAGAAGTCCTGGGGAACGATGGTCGCACGTGGCGATTTGGGTGTGGAGATTCCTCCCCAACAGGTCCCGGTCTTTCAAAAGCAGATCATCGCTGAAGGTTTGCGGTTGGGTAAACCCACCATTACTGCGACACAAATGCTCGACAGCATGACCTACAATCCCCGACCGACACGGGCAGAGGCCAGCGACGTCGCCAATGCGGTCCTTGACGGCACGGACGCCGTCATGCTGTCTTCAGAAACAGCCATTGGCCAATATCCAGTGGAGTCCGTACAGATGATGGCAGACGTGATCTCTTACACGGAAAACAACTCGGGAAGAATGACCCAGCGCAGACGTCGGGAGCGTTCGGTTGACTCGACACCTGAAGCAGTCACTGACGCAGGATGCCAGTTGGCCCATCACGTCAATGCCCATGCTCTGGTGGCCTTCACCCAGTCAGGTTCCACTGCACTGCTGGCATCAAGAAGAAGGCCGGAACGCCCGATCATGGCGTTCACCACCCATCCAGAGGTACGAAACAGACTGAGCCTCGTATGGGGAGTCAGACCCTATAAGATCCGCCCTGCGACCTCCACCGATGAATTGATCGAGATCCTCGACAGGACTCTGCAAGAAGACGGGCTCGCAGTCTCCGGTGACAAACTGGTTCTTCTTATGGGTGCCCCCACTCACAAAATGGGCAGAACCAACCTGATGCTTGTTTACAGAGTTGGATCCTGGCCGGGACTGGAAACCGGCTACTCCACTGAGGATGAGGATGAGTGATCGGACGACCACAGGGTGCGAAAGTCTTCCAGTGTCGCTGGTGCATGACCCGCGTAGTGATTGTTGAAGAATCCGAAAACGTCACCTCCGCTGGCCCTGAATGATTTCATGATTTGTATCCAGGGTTGCAGTCGTTCTCTGGGATCCAACACTTGCTGATCCCAGGTCTGGGTCAGTGCTTCCGTTTCCTTTCGGTCACCCAAAAACCGGAAATACCCATTCTGTCCTCGCGGCGGACCCAGCCTCTCGACCCATTCCTGCGCCGGCGGCATCCAACCCTGATCGACCCATGCGAGAGACGCTCCACAGCCCTCTACCACATCGACCAGATTTGAATGAATCCAGGTCGGATTGCGAACTTCCACCACCAATGAAACCTCACGGGTAAAGTGAGGCAAAAACTGTTCAAGACGCTTCAGAAAGGGCGCAGGTCCCGAAAAGGTGTTTCGGTTGAAATACGGAAACTGCAAGAGCAAGGGGCCCAACTTCTCCCCCAACCACTGCATCGTTTCCACGAAGATCTCCATCGATTCCCTCGCCTCGACCAGAACTCTCTCATGGGTGATCTCTCGGGGAACCTTGGCTGTAAACAGGAATTGATCCGGAGTTCGTGTACGCCAATTCTTGACCGTCGAATCCCGGGGGGTGGCGTAGTAGGTCGAATCAATTTCTACTGTGTCATAACGCAGTGAGTAATGTTTGAGGAAATCGGCTGGGGCGGTTTCTTCGGGATAGAAGGACCCGACCCAACTTTTCTCGGACCAGGAGGAGGTTCCCATGCGAACCCCGGAATCTCCTTCAAACATTGAACCCCTCCTACAATCCCTCATTGCGATCAGTCCATGGCTCTCCCGAAGAAAGGGATCTCCCGATGGATCAAGATTCGTTACAGAAAAAAATGCATGCACTGGAACAAATGCGACGGGTAGAAACCCGAATCACGGAGGGCTCACTCCCCCTGATTCGTCATATCATTCATGAACTTGAAAACGAATTCCACTCACCGGTAGCTGATTCGGATCAACTCATCCTGCACCGGGGTGAACTCTGGTGGGAGGATCTGGACCCGCTGTTCAGTTCAGAAGACCCTCGCTGCTTCCCCGTAGTCAGGGATTTTCTTGCTCAAAGAGCGATTCAGATTCCCCTGACGCACTTCAAGAACCGTTCGACCTTTGAAGGAAGATCCTGGGTGGACCTGATCAAACCAATTCGGGAACAGGTTCAGAAACGAATGCAACTTCGTCACATCGCCGGCACTCCATGAGTGCCAGCCGCCCCATGAAGAAAACAGACAGGCTATCGCCCGTCATTACCCTTCAAAAGCGACGATTTCTCCGGCAAGAGCACTCGCAGCGACAGTCAGGGGACTGGCGAGATACATCTGACCTGGGCCGGATCGTCCCGGGAAGTTTCTGTTGATGGCACTGACACTGACCTGATCCGGAGATCGGCTGATTCCCGGTCCTGCATTGATGCAGGCCCCACAAGAGGGCTCGATCACCTGTGCTCCGGCCTTTTCGAAGATTTCCAGATACCCTTGCTCACGGCAGTACTCCTTGACCTCCTGTGAGCCGAATTGAATCCAGAACTCCACTCCCTCGGAGACACGCTCTCCGCGCTCAAGGCCCGCCTTGAGAACAAGGGCGTACATATCCATGTCCTCTTTTTTACCGGCAGTACAGGAACCGCCGTAAGCGATGTCGATGCGCACAGTTTCGTCAAGCTTGGAGATCTCGAGTCCATTTCCCGGGTCTCCCGGAAGTGCAACCAGAGGCTCAAGGGATGCGGCGTCGATCACAATCTCGTGACAGTAGACCGCTCCCTCATCGCTTTCGAGTCCTTGGCAAAGCTCGCGTGCACGCCCCTCATCCATCCCGCGTTCAGCGACCAGGAATTCGACGGTCTTCTCATCAGGACATACGATTCCACTGAAGGCTCCCACTTCGGCAGCCATGTTGGTCATCGTTGCCCGCTCATCGATGGAGAGATCGCGCACTGCTTCACCACAGTACTCAACCATTTTTCCGATCGCATGACCGTCGGCAACATAGGGTGTCCTCAGGATCGCCAGCATCATGTCCTTGGCAGTGACGCCATCCGGACGCTCGCCACGCACTACAACCCTTACAGACTCTGGAACCAGCGAGTAAACATCACGGGTAATCCAGGAATTGAATATGGCTGTGGTACCAACACCAAATGCCACACAGCCCACCGCTCCCGAATGGGGAGTGTGAGAGTCACTGCCGATGATCAGGTGACCCGGCTCGGCATAATCCTGCAAGATTTTGGAGTGACAGATCGCCTCTGATCCACCGTGCTCTGTTTCGCCATGAAGAGTCAGATCGTAAGTATCTGCGAAGTCTTGCTGCTTGATCTTCAACTGCTCAGCAGTATTCAGAAGACCCATCTTCTTCCGCTCGGGAGTCATCGCCTGCTCCAGGAAGGTCAAATGATCACGGAACAGAATGATAGAACCCGGATCGTTGAGGGGCTCACCCTTGCCCACCTTCTCCTCGAAGAAGGTAGCGGCCATCGGAGTCACGTACTCATGGCTGAATCGCAGGTCTGTCGCAAAGAAACCGGCATCGCCGACCACAGCACTGTCTCCACCCACTTCGTAGGTGGAAGAATCGATGACCCGATGACGGGCAAAGATCTTCTGGGTAATCGTTTGAGGCTCGGAGGCGAGCTTGGGTCCAGGAAGATCAACCTTGCCCTGGATTCGCGCCAGATTGAATTCGAAGAGCCCCCCCCACTCGATGATTTGGGTGGTGACAGGATCCTTGCCACGGGTAAAGGCCTCCAGAGAAACCGTTTCCCCAGCGATCATGCGCTCCAGCACTGACATTTCCGTACAGGTCAACAATCCGAGATTATGACAATTCTGCTGGTAGATTCTTTCGATGTTTTCAGCGAAGACCAGATGGATCCCGGCGCAAAGCTCTGCGTAGGGAGAAGCCTCCCGACTGGAGCCCTTTCCCCTGCGTTTACCGCTGACGCTGGCTGCAAAGCCACCCTCTTTGACAGAGTTTCTCGTAAAGGGGAATTCTCCAGAAGCGGAGTATCCGACATAGGGGAATTCACCCAGCGTCTCATCGTGGTAGTAGCAGACATAAGCAGGGGTCATTTCATCGGTTGAAATGTTGTCCCGGTATGCGAGTCCATGATTCAAGGGCAGATCCTGCCCCTGCAGCTGCTTTTGGATCGCCTCGGAGTCATCAACGAGGTAAAGGACACGCCCGTCGAGAGAAACCTCCACCGATCTCTTTTCAACATTCCGCTGCTTGAGACGCTGAATCAGGTCTGACATTTCTTAAGCTCCGTCATTCAAAATCTGCACCCGTCCTGAATCCCCCCGATAACGCGTCGGGGGTCAAATCGACACAACACATGACTTCAGAGAGGTCAGTCGATCTGTTCAGGAAGCAGGGCTCAAATGGCTTCATGGTTCAAGGGGCCTGAGCACGGTTGGAGAAACCACTTCCAGCAACCTGTCCGTTGGAACAGGAGGTACGGTTTCAAAGTGGATCATTGCCCTTTGGGTAGTGATTCAGTATCTCCGAAGTCCTGCTGTCGTTCAACTCGCATCGCCCTGAAGTGCCCGGAAACGGGGCACGATTTGGTCCTGAATCAGGGTCTTTCTCAAAGAGTGCTCGCAAAACGCCCCTTTGACCCCGTTGATGGCGATCCTCTCAAAATCCTGAAGATCCAGAGAAAACAGTTCCCTGGCGAGTTCCCACTCCCGGGTCAATGTCGTTTTGGACATCAGGGTGTTGTCGACGTTCAGTGCCACCCGGTACCCCTCCCGAAGATAACGCGGAAACGGATGCGCTTTCAGGTCGGTGACAGCTCCGGTGTGCAGATTGGAAGAGAGACACATTTCGAGGGGAATCCTGTGATCAAGGATGTACTCACCCAACGTTCCCCGATGGTCGCCGGGAACCGTGTCATCCTCCACCAGGCGAGTCGCATGACCAATGCGATGGGCTCCGCAATGTTGAATGGCCTGCCAAATGGATGACAAACCGAATGCTTCCCCTGCGTGTATGGTGATGTTGAAATTTTTCTGGCGCAGAAATTGAAATGCATCATTGTGATCTGCGGGAGGATGGCCCGATTCATCACCGGCCAGGTCAAAGCCGACAACACCCCTGTCGCGGTACTGAACCGCCACCTTTGCCGAGTCGAGAGAAATCGCAGGATCCATGTGACGCAGGGAACAGACGATAATCCTCGCAACAGTCCCTGTCGTTTCACTACCGATACGAATTCCCTCGAGGACCGCTTCCAAAACCTGCTCCATCGACAATCCTTTGGCGGTATGTAAAACAGGAGCAAAGCGGATCTCTCCATAAATCACACCATCCCGAGACAGGTCTTCTACATGTTCACGGGCAATTCTCTGCAGTGATTCTTCATCCTGCATCACCGCTGTGGTCACAGCGAACCCCTCGAGGTATTTGGGAAGATCTCCCTGAGCTGCTCCACGAAAAAACCACTCTCCCAATGCTTTGGGGTCTGACTCCGGGAGAGTCACTCCTTGAGCGTCTGCCAGTTCCAGAATCGTTTCCGGTCTCAAGCCACCATCGAGGTGGTCGTGCAGTTGCACTTTGGGCATCTGCTGAATCTGATCGGCCACGTGAGCTCCTCCTGACTTTCCACTCTGCATTTTTTCAGTCATTTCTGGTCAGCGATCCTTGCCAATGGAAGACTCCAGACCCGGAAATGCCTGTTTCGGATCAGCACCACTCTTGCGAGCATCGTCTCGCAGCACGCTCAGTGTTCCCGCATCCAACCCCTGACGAAACGCCTCTGGCAAATTCTGCCAAATTTGCTGCTTCACTGAAAGAGGAGCACTGGCTCTGGGACTTCTCAAAGCCTCTGCAATGGAGACCGCACGACTGCGCTGAATCTCTGTCTCTTCTAAATCTGATTCGAGTATTTCGACAATCTGACTCCCCCGAGTGTACTCGATTTGAAGCCCTCCGCCTGACAGGGCGATCAACCCTCTGGCCATGATCGGAATCGAGATCATCGTCACCGGTTCATCCGGATCCAATTTTCCGCGAACCACCTCAGCAAGGTGACTCACCAGATTTGTTGGATCTTTTAACGGTTCAATACCAAACAACTCCAACCGGTTGAGGATCTCCACCGACAAATCGTCCTCACCGAGAAGCCAGGCCTGAAGAGCCGTGTCCGTGACAATTTCCCGTGCCCGATCCCTGAACTCGTCAGGAATCTCGCCCCCACCCAACGCTTGAAGGGAACGCAGGAAGACCGGAAGCAGTTCCGGAACAGGTCCATTTGCAATCAGCTCACCCGTGGACTCAGAAACAATCGGCCGCCCATGGACGATCAACTGCTGGAGACCAATCCGTACATGACTCGAGAACAATGCCGACGCAAAGAGGTCGTCAGTCAATCTCGGGGATATCTCTCCTGTTTCCTGACGAAGAAAACCCTGAATCGCCCAGTAAATCGCATGACTTGCGGGAACACGCCAATCGAGCCCAGGGAAGCGATCGCTGATGTCCAGCATCAACTGCGGGTCCATATTCAGATCCTCGACGATGAACGAACGTTTTTCAGGATCCAGACTACGGAGAAGATCCTGCTGTACTTCGGACTGGTTTGCCGCCGCTCCGAGGATCCCCTGCCACTGACGAAACAATTCACGCCTGAAGTATGGCGCCGCGTCGTCTCTACTCTCCCCCAACTTGAACCAGAACAGGTATGATAACTGCCGGTGAATCTCATCGCTGAGAGGATTCGATCTCAATCCTTCAGTGCGAAGCAAACGGATGGATTCACTGACCCAGTTCCATCTCTCCTGGGGATCCCGTGTATCCAGAGCCAACTCAAAAGCCAAAAGCCATGACTGGAAATTCCATACCCGTGGAAAATAGGGTTGAAGCTTGAGAATCCAACGCGCCAATTCGAGAGATTCGTGTAGTTCACCCTGATCCCTGCGTTCGAGGGCTTTAAGCCACAATGCATTGATGGCCCAACCACGAAAAGCGCCCAATGACTGCTGTAAAAGCAGCACATCAGCAGGGACGCCAGCTGCCGCAGATACGGGTAGGGCCAATCGATCCTGACGGTAGTGTCGATCGAGTGGAACGGTACTCGCCGCCGCCATAAGAAAGCAAAGCAATGAGAAGAGGAGGGGTTTGAGAACAGAGCGATGATTCATCGTTCATCCCCCGTCGACTTTTCCTGATTGGAAAGCAGGAAGGATCCGAGCAACAAGGCGAGGGAAGACCAGACTCCTGCCAATCGGAAGACTCCCCACCAAACATCTTGCCCGGCAATGTATTCTCCTGCGGATACCTGCTCCGACCTGGAGCTGAGTTTCCAGTCATGAAGGCTGTGAACGATCTTTTCTCCACCCAAAGCCAGTAGATCGATCACTCTTCTCGAATCGGACTCCTGACGCGGATCCACCATCGTTTGTGGCCCAGTCTCCTCAAAAGCCCCCACAAACCCTCCCCCTGTTGCCGCCAACAAAAAGCAGAAGACCAACAAGGTGGCGACAGGGAAACCCAGGAAGGTTGAAACTGCAAGGGAGAGAGCTGCTACGAATGCACTGCGGGCCAGTAACAATAGTTGTGAACGGATCAGCGATCCCGCGAAGGTTCCTTTGGGAACCTGAAGCTCTACGGCATTCCTGTCGATCCAGTACAGGGAAGGAATGACCACTTCTTCCGCAACAGCCCCAAGAAATTCCACTTCAAGTGAGAGTTTGTCATTCCGGATCAGTCTGGAAGGAATCTCGACGGAGATCCGTTGTCCATTGGTGACGAGCAAATCACGACTGAAATCCTCACCCGAAACTCTGAGTCTGGCCACCCGCGATCGATGGGCCTTGCCCAAAGCGGGTCGTAGACTCAGTCGCATTGAATTCGCGGAATCGGATTCCAACCCCCCCCCTTCTGGAAGGGTAAAGTCCAGGTACGCCGTCGCCCCCAGAGCGATCGATCGGGCCTCCCGCTGCAGGAGTTGTCGTGCTCTGGCTCGCCCCTCTTCCTCTGAATACTGCCCCCACTCCAGGGGGCTCTCCTCCAGCTTGAGAAGAAGATAAAACTCAACGTCTTCAGCGGTCACTGAAAACTGGTCTGCTGAAACGGGGAGAATTGTGGAAGGGTTGTCCCAGCGTCCTTCAGAATCGGTGATCTGGGAAATCAACAACCACGTCGCAGGAATCAACAGAATGATCGCTGAGCAGATCATTCCGAGCCATTTCCCGGGTAACCAGCGATACGACAATCCCGGTCTCAGCGATAAATACCCCAATCGACCGCTGGATCTTTCATCCGCCAGAGTCGAGCAGCCCATGACGAGGATCGAAGCAAGGGTGACCAGGCCAGTCCAACCCTGACCATATTGCAACAGAGTTCGGCGATCATCGGGGTCTCCTGAATCGACTCCCAAAATGAACGGCAGGCAAACCAGCCCTGTAATCAGGATCAAACCGGCGATCGGTAGAAATCTCCTGCGCCAGACTTCAGCCACCATGACCTCTGTCACTGCGGCCAAACTCCCTCCTCTACGGACCACAAACTGCAAAGCAGCAAGCAATCCCCACAGTAAAAGAAGGGCAACAAGCGTGGAGATCCACAGACTCAAGAGGATTCCTCCGGCCCACTGAGGAACGCAGGCAGTTGTCCACCATATTCTGCCCCCTCAGTTTCCTGACCATCTTCCCTTGCAGACTGAACCGTTTCGAGAAACTTGTCTTCCAGAGTCCTGCGACTGGTATCGACTGAATAAACTTCAACACCCTGATCTGCAAAGGCCCGGTCAAGTTGCTTGCGCTGATTTTCACCGGGACTCTGCGTAATCCACTCACTCCGTCCCTGGTGCCCGAGAATCTCTTTTACAGCGCCTTCACTTTGAACTTTTCCGCCGTAAAGAATCGAAACCCGATCACAAACCTCTTCGACATCCGCAAGCAGGTGGCTGGTAATGAGGATGGTTTTGCCACGTTTTTTCAACCCGCGGATCCAATCCTTGACCTGCCGAACTCCGATCGGATCGAGACCATTGGTCGGCTCGTCCAGAATGACAAGGTCAGGATCGTGAACCAATGCCTGAGCCACTCCGATTCTTCGCTGCATCCCCTTGGAGTAATCGCCAATTTCACGATCTGCTGCGGCCGTCAAACCGACCATATCGAGAAGGGCCTCCACCCTCACGTCCCGGTCATTTTTTGGAACATGGCTCAATCGGGCACATAGAGAGAGCATTTCACGACCGGTCAAAAAAGGATAGAAAACAGAATCTTCCGGCAGATAACCGATTCTTTTTTTACATTCGACAGAACCGGGATCAGAACCCAGAACAGAGACTTTGCCTCGGGTCGGAAACTGGAGCCCCAGCAAGATTTGAATCGTGGTCGACTTGCCCGATCCGTTGGGTCCAAGAAATCCGAAGACCTCTCCCTCATTCACCTGGAGATCAATCCCCTTGAGCGCATGAACTCGAGGCCGAAGCCAAAAGTCCCGAAAAATTTTCCACAGGCCATCCACTTGGATCACGGTCTTTGACATGGGCTTATCTCCCTTCCCAAACCAGATGGCTTTCCCGTTGACAGGGATGGATAGTATAAGGGCACGGAGAGTGAACTCGAACAATCCTGCAAATCGAATTCGAGAGGATCGATCGATTGGAAAATCGGCAGACACTTCTTTTGATTGCCCGCTCGGCGTTTACCGAGGCCCTGCGGCCATCATTCCATGCGGTGCTCTTGCTGACCGGCGTCGGTTTGATCGCTGTATCCCCAGTGCTCAGTTCCTTTGCACTGGGTGACGAGAACCGCCTTTTGGTGGATATCAGCCTCAGTTCGATGCTCGCTGTCGGCCTGTTCCTGGGAGGATTTACAGCGGCCTCCAGTCTCGGAGATGAGATTCGCAGGCGAACCGTTATGGTTCTGCTCTCAAAACCAGTCCCCCGCTGGGTTCTTCTTTCAGGAAAATTTCTGGGCATTGCTGGAGCAATGACACTCGCCCAGCTTTCCTGGGTTGCAACTCTGTTGCTTGCGATTCGACATCGAACGATTCACTCAAGATTCATCGCAGACGAAATCCCGGTACTCTTGTTTGCAACTGCAGGGCTCCTTCTCGCTTTGTTCTTCGCCACCCTTCAGCACCGCAGGGGGTACAGTTTCCCGGCGGCCCTCTCACCAGCCTGTGCACTGCTTCTCAACCTCGCAGCATGGGTCACCCTCTGCCTCTCACCAGAAGGAGACTGGGTCTCTCCACTTGAACAGGTGAACTCCAACATCTTCGCAGCAATGCTGTTGGTTCATTTGGCAGTCCTCGTTCTTTCGGCTATCGCCCTGACTGCTTCTACCCGCTTGCCAACACCTGCAACTCTTGCGGTGACGGTCGGAACTCTCTTTTTAGGCATCCTCGCTGGCTCTTGGGGAAATGGGGAAACATGGTCCCGTTTTGTCCCGGATCTTCAGCGATTGTGGATTTCAGATGGCCTGATACGGGGTGGAGATGTCAGCCTGGCCTCACTCGGCTGGGCCTGCGTGTGGGGACTCTTGACGATTCTCGGCATGCTCGGTTTGGGCGTTGCGCTCTTTGAACGACGAGATGTGGGCTGAGGCTGAGTCGACTTGCAGGAAACTTCGAATTCAAAAGCCGATTCTAGAAGGGCATCCGTCCCCGAACCGTTTTGAAGCTCGCACTTCTGAACTTCCAGTCTCCATTCTCCTGACGGATCGCCTGAGCCCGAATCCGCATGATCCAGACAGGAGGAGATCCCGGGTTGGCGACCCGGAAAAAGTGAACAGGCGCAGAGACATCGACACTATTGACCCCTTCCCCCTCGGGATCCGGATCGATGTCCACTTCATCTTGCTGAACCTCCACACGCCACAAAAATGACTGATCACTTTTGTCCCGTTGACCCATAAAGATTCTGAAGAGTGCTCCCCGAAAAGAGGAAGCATCCATGTTGTAGGTCGATTCAGAGAAATCTTCGGTGCAGTGAACCAGAACATCTCCGGCACGCTGTTGATTGAACCCCTCCTGCATTCCCACTATAGAATCAATGATTCGCTCCCTGGGTGGAGCGACACCCACCACAAACCACTGAATAAGAATGATCAGAACCAGAAGGATGGGCAGGATTCGCAGGATCAGCTTCAAAAAAAGTTCTCCTAGCCGCCGATTTCGTGCATGCGACGGCTCGAGTGAATCCCCTGATCGAGGGCATGCCCCACCGGTTTTTGAAGAATGGCCTTACTGAGAGCTTCTCGAATCGCTGTGACTCCGCCACCGGAACGAATCACGGAGCGCAGATCGGCCTCGTCATCTCTCAGCAGGCACAAAAGAAGTTTGCCCTCCGCCGAAAGTCGAACGCGATTACAGAATCCGCAAAAGGGATCGCTGACGGGGCTGATGAAACCAATGTTTCCCTGGGCATTGGCGAAGCGAAAGTTGCGACTCTCATCCGCCGGGTCAGGAGAAGGGTCGGGAATCAACTCACCGAGAGCGGCTTCAATCTTCTGCCGACTCTCTGCTGACGGTACAACTTGCTGCCGTGCGATCTCTTCCGGCTCTCCGCTCCCAAACGGCATCAACTCGATGAATCGGACATGAATCGGTTGATCGATGGTAAGGCGTGCCATTTCCACGAGGTCATTGTCATTGAGATCGCGGACCACTACAGAGTTCAGTTTGACGGGAGCCAGACCAGCAGCGGACGCAGCATCGATTCCCGCAAGAATTTTGTCGAGATCCGCAAGACGCATGATTTGGCGGACTCGTTCTCCATCGAGCGTATCCAGATGAATGTTGACCCGATCGAGACCGGCACTTTTCAGATCTTCCGCCAAACCTGGAAGAAGTATCCCATTTGTGGTCATGGCGATGTCTGCTTCGGGAGCCACTGCTCTCATACGGCTGACAATCTCGGTGAGATCCTTGCGCAGTGTTGGCTCGCCACCAGTAATACGGAACTTGCGGAATCCTGCGGAAACGGCTGCTTCCGTAACCAATCCGATCTCGGGCGCGGTCAAAAGTTTCTCTTCAGGAAGAAACTTCAAACCTTCGAGCGGCATACAATAACTACAACGCAGATTGCAGCGATCCATCACCGAGATTCGCATGTAATCGATGATTCTGCCGTGGCCGTCTCTGGGCATTGCCAGATTCCATTCCGATATAAGCAGTGAGTGGAATCAGGCCACTTCAACTGAATGAAGAGGGAGGCAACACACCTCCCGTGATCACATTTTTTCCAAAAGACTGTCGAGTAATACCAATGATTTCTCAACCTGCCTGCGGACTTTCAAAATTTCTTTTTTACCCAGGGATTTGTCACTGGTAATCCCCATTTTTTCATGTTCCTTGCGAATCTTGTCTCGAGTCTCGCGATTGATTCCAAACTCCCGCCGCCAGTTGGTCACACTCGGAGCGCTGACCCCAAATCGAATGGCAGTCTTCTCCACACCCTCCAAAGCAGAAAAGCGGGCCACTTCCTCGCGGAAGGTGTCTGGATAATTTTTGCGCCCTGAAGGGGCAGGTTTGCTGACCGGTTTCTTGGGGAGAACCACTTTTTTGCCCGCAACTGCGGCCTCTTTTGTCGCCCGAGTCACTCCAAAATCCTTGCGCCAGTTGGTCACACTCGGTGTCGAGACAGAAAACTTTTCCGCCGCAGCAACG
>JACETR010000029.1 GCA_013911165.1 Planctomycetota bacterium
CCATTGCCTCAGTGGATTGCACCGCTGACGGCTCCAACAATGTCACTCTCAGCTGGAACAACCCCCTTTCCTACGATCAGATTGAAATCTTCAGAGATGGAACCCTGATCTCCACCATCGGCCCTGGAGGCGATACCTTCCTGGACGAGGACCTTGACCCGGGAACCTACAGCTATGAAGTCATTCCCTTCCCTGCGGGATCCACTGTCGGATTGCCTGCCGCCACATGTGAGCTGGTAGTCGGGTTTGGCAGACTTCTGGGAGAGGTCGCTCACAACGGCACTTCACCGGGTGGTGCAGACGTCATCGAATCAACGAATCAGTTGATCGTTGCCGATTCCAGCGGACTGACCGCATGGTTCTACCAGAAAGACCTCACCCCCCTCTCCACCAGCATCCCGGGCCCTTACAGCAGTGCCCAATCCCTCGCTGGTATCGCCGTCGATGTCGACGACAATCTGGCCTGGCTGACCGAGAGCGGAGATCTGAGAATCACCGACTTGAGCGGAACCGAAACAGCGGCATTCGCTCTGGCGCTGGACCCCGGCGCCGTCTTGAGTGGCCTGACCTGGTCTCCCCAGATGGAAGGCTGGCTGACAGTCAACCTCGCTGAGGGTCTGATCCTGAAAATCAATACCGACGGCAGTCTCGAAGAGGTCCCCGCCGCACTTCCCACAGGAATGTCTGCAGCCACCTTCTTCGGCGGAATCGCCTCCCGTGCAGGCTCCACCAATGTCTATGATCTGGCATTCGGGGCCCTCAACAGTGGCGGTGTCACTCGCCTCGATCGATTCGTGGGGAATACCCCGGTCGGACTGGGATTCGATCTCACGCCCAGCGTCAACTCCGGCGATATTCACGGGCTCGCAGCCACTCCGAACGGGCCCTTCAACTTCCCGGTGACCTACGTGGTCGGTCGCGACTCCGGAACCATCACCATGCTCTCTGGAGATCTCAGTGGTACCGGTTCAGACTTCGTTCGCGGAGACGCAGTGCCGGATGGTTCCCTGAACCTTCTCGACGCCACCGAAATGCTGCTTGAACTTTTCCAGTTACAGGACTCCGTTTGCACCGATTCTCTCGATGCCAATGACGACGGTGCTTTCAACATTGCGGACCCCCTGTTCCTGCTGGACTACCTCTTCTCCGGCGGTACGCCGATTTCTGATCCTTCGGGAGTGTGTGGGGAAGATCCGACGGTCGACAACCTGACCTGCCAGGAGTTCCCCGGCTGCTGATTTTGCGATCGATGACGAAAAAAGCCCCTCTCCGATTTCACCGGAGAGGGGCTTTTTTTTGGGATCTTCTCCCTCAGGGAAGAAGTGATTCGACCAGCAAGGGAAGTGAAACATCATAGCGATACTGGATCGAGGAATGATCGTCATCAAACTCCTCATACCGGTGGTCGATCCCATGATTCTCCAACCTTGAGGCCATGATTCTGGCTCCATGGTGCAAGCGATATTGATCACGAAAACCACAGTCCAGGTACAACAGGTTCAGGGATTTCAGGGACTCTGTATGCCGGGAAACCATCTCTACCGGATCCCACCGAAGCCAGTTCTGCCAGCGTTCTTCGATCAACTCTCCGGTCTTCGGATCAAAGGGAAGCTGGATTCGCTCCGGGTTATCCGTATCAGGGTCATAAAATGCACAGAGAGCCAGGGTCATCAGCGTCATGATGTCACTGCCACGATACTTGACCTTTCCGCTGATCTTTTTGAGGAACGCTGCGGGGTCACCATCAAATCTTCTCAAAGTATCGACGGCCGGGGGGAAATCCGGCACACATGCATAGGGAAAATAAAGATCCCCACTATGGCAGGCGATGCTCCCCCAAACGTCCGCATGCATCATCCCATGAACCAGTGAGCCATAGCCTCCCGAGGAAAATCCGAAGAGACCCCGATGGTTGCGTCCAGGGAGAGTCCGGAACTGCTGATCAATCCACGGAACCAATTCCTGCGTCAGGTAACTTGCCCACGGGCCCACTGCCGGGGAGTCGATGTATTGGTTTCCACCCAGAGCAGTAAATCCATCAGGCATGACGACGATCGCCGGTTTCATTTCACCGGTACCCACAAGTCGATCGAGACGCTCCGGAAGGTTCTCGGTGAAACCGTCCCAATTGAGAGATTTCAGACCGCTGGAAGTGTAGGCAGCCAGATAAACCAGAACCGGATAACGATCCTGCGTCTCCCCGTATCCAGGAGGGGTCCAGACGGCGACTTTTCGGTCGCAGGAATCGCCCCGTGGATTGTCCGACAGCAATTCTGAGTGATGCTCCCTCACTTCAACATTGCCGCGTAGCCCATCATATTTGAGCACTTCACCCGTCCTTTCCGAATGTGTGTCTGGCCTGACGGCCCCGAGGGGTTAGAATCTCTCTTCTGCCCCCCGGGGGCAAGCCTGTGGGTTTTCGTCTTTGAGGCGGGCCTGCCACCACCTGTTCCTGACATGAGGAAGGGATCCCTGAGATCATGAGCGAAACTGCCTATCCAAGAGATTTTCTGGCTGCCGATTTTGCAGCAAACAGCCTCGAGTCCATCGAAGCCGCCTATCAACAGCTTCTTGACCGGGACATCTCGACCCGCGAAGCCCTTGAGCAGTGGTGCCGGGACTGGAGTGAACTCGACTCCTGCGTTGCCGAGGAGAGCTCCAGAAGATACGTGAAAAACACCTGCTTCACCGATGATCCGGAGGTCAAGGCCCGATTCATGGAGTGGCTCAAGGACATCTCACCCAGCCTGAAAAAGATCAGCTTTGAGATGGATCGCAAATTCATGGCCTCCCCCGCAATCGGTGAACTCGACAGCGAAGAGTTCGGAATGTGGATGCGATCGGTCAAAAACAGCGTCGAACTCTACCGGGAAGAAAACATCCCGTTACAGACCGAGGAAAAAGAACTCGACGCAAAATATGATGAAGTGATCGGTGCAATGACCATCGATTTTGACGGAGAAACCCGCACCTTGCCTTACATGGGCCGGATTCTCGAAGAAACCGATCGGGATCGCAGAGAGCAGGCATTCCGGGCCGTCAACGAGCGCATTCTTCAGGACGAAGATCAGATCCAGACCATCTTCGATCGCCAATTGGAGTTGCGTCACCAGATGGCCCTCAACTGCGGCATGGACAACTACCGCACCCTGCGATTCCGCCAACTGGAGCGCTTCGACTATGGACCGGAGGAGTGCCTCCAGTTTCACGACTCCATCGAAAAAGTCGTACTTCCATTGATCAGGGAGAGGACTGAGCGTCGCCGTGAGCAAATGGGTCTCGACAAACTTCGCCCGTGGGACAGTTCCGTTGATCCCCTTGGCCGCTCTCCCCTTCGTCCGCTGGAGAAGGGAACAGAGTTGATCGACGGATGCCGTCAGGTCTTCGGCAAGGTCCACCCGGACCTCGAGGGAATGTTCAACATTCTCATCGATGGTGACCTGCTCGATCTCGAATCCCGCAAGGGCAAGGCACCGGGTGGCTATCAGGCTTGTTTCCATGAGATCCGCAAGCCCTTCATCTTCATGAATGCAGCCGGCAAACAGGGAGATGTGGAAACACTGCTCCACGAGGGAGGGCATGCCTTCCATTCGATTGAGGCCCGCGACCACTCCCTGATCGCCAATCGCAGTGCCCCCATCGAATATTGCGAAGTCGCTTCCATGGCGATGGAGTTGCTGGGCGCTCCCCACCTCAATGTCTTCTACGGTGACGGAGATGAAGTAACCCGTGCCCGTATCGATCACCTGGAAGGCATCATTAGCCTGTTCCCCTGGGTGGCGATGATCGACTCCTTCCAGCACTGGCTCTACACCCATCCTGGACACAGTCGAGACGAGCGTCGCCAAACCTGGTTGGGAATCATGGATCGCTTCGGAACAGGCCAGATCGACTGGACCGGCCTGGAAGAGATCCGCGCCCACCGTTGGATGCGACAGTCCCACCTCTTCGGGGTCCCCTTCTACTATGTGGAATACGCCATCGCCCAGTTGGGTGCACTGCAAGTCTGGAGAAATCATCGGAACGATGCAGACGAAGCGATTCGTCTCTATCGTAACGGCCTCTCCAAAGGCAACACTGTGACTCTTCCCCAACTCTATGAGGAGACGGGAATCCGTTTTGACTTCTCCTTTGAGAATCTGTCGGACCTGATTGGAATGGTCCGCGAAGAAATTGAAAATCTGGAAGGCGCCGGAGTCTAGTCAGACCTGCGTCCATGATTTGGAACTGAAGAAATGAGGTCTTCATGAAACAGGTGTCGCGCAACCGCTTCACCCTTCTCCTGCCAGCATTGTTGGCAGTGCTGATTCCCCTTCTCGCCCAAGGGGACGAGCCCGCAGGTGAAAAGAAAATGCAGAAAATGGACTCTTCCGTGGCTCAGGTCGCCAAGTTCATTGACAAGAACATCGCTGACAAAAAGATCAACAAGGAGGTTGCCGGCTGGAAAAGCCGACTTCCCAAATTCCCCTCTGTGGAATTCACTCCAGGAGCCACTTACGTCTGGAAGCTGAAGACCAACAAGGGGGACATCGAAGTCGCCTTCATGCCGGATGTGGCCCCCAATCATGTGGCCAATTTCCTTTACCTCACCCAATTGGGGTTCTTTGATGGCCTCAAATTCCATCGAGTCATTACCGGCTTCATGGCCCAGGGTGGTTGCCCACAAGGCTCCGGAAGAGGAAATCCCGGTTACCGATTCGCAGGGGAGTACTCTCCGAGTGTCAAACACACCACCAAGGGATTGCTCTCGATGGCCAATGCCGGTCCAGGAACCGACGGCAGTCAGTTCTTCCTGACCTTTGTTCCTACTCCCTGGCTGGATAACAAGCACACCATCTTCGGAAAAATGAGATCGGGTGACGATACCCTCAAAAAACTGGAGGCCGCAGGTAGCCGCGGAGGCCGCCCCTCCGAAGAGTTGAAAATTATCAAGGCATCCATCGCTGTTGAGCCCGCAAAGGCTCCGGCGAAAAAGGAAACCCCCAAGAAAGAAGGAAGTTGAAGTGAGCACTTCTGAAAAAAACATCATGGCGATGCGTGAAGCAATCGAAGCCATGAACATCGATACCGGATCTGACGGCTGGAAAACTTCTCTGCCGATGTTTCCTGAAGTCGAAATCGACGCGGACGCTGAAATCTTCTGGGTTCTGGAAACCAATCATGGCACCTTGAAAATCCGCCTGATGCCGGACGTCGCCCCCAATCACGTGCGCAATGTGATGTACCTCACCGAGTTGGGATTCTACGACGACCTGACCTTCCACCGAGTGATCACAGGTTTCATGGCCCAGGGTGGCTGCCCGGAGGGGACCGGAATGGGCGGTCCCGGCTATCGCTTTGCCGGAGAGTTCTCTCCCAATGCCCGTCACGACCGTCGCGGCCTGCTGTCGATGGCCAATGCAGGTCCAAATACCGACGGAAGCCAGTTCTTCATTACCTTCACCCCCACTCCGCATCTGGATGACAACCACACCATCTACGGAGAAGTGGTCGAAGGTCATCCCACTTTGGAAGCCCTCGAAGATCGGGGTTCCGGACAGGGTGGAACCAGTGAGCCTCTGCTGATGGTCAAGGCCAGCATTCAGTAATGAACTCGAACTTCGCCTGAAGAAAGAGCCCGTTTTCCCACAGGAAAACGGGCTCTTTTTCTTTCAACTTTGTCGACGGGTCTGCCCCTCAATTCATACGATCATCATGTGGCAATTGACTCCATACTCGAAGGTTCGAATCACTGGACTGATTCAACAGGCGATTCCAAAGATCATCCCGAGCTCCGGAAAGCAGGCCATCTCCGCTGCTCCGAATCATGACCCAGACCGATTCCAACAACTCCGATTCGAGTTGCCCTGCTTCCCACCCTGAATAGCCACGGAAGAAATGAAGCCTGTCTTCAGAGAGCCGCTGAGCCGTTACCGCCTCAACGGTTTCCTCAAAGTCAGAAGGCTGGTAAACCCCGGGCAATATCTCCCTGCCGTCTGGCAGAACAAGTTCAGTCGTCGAAGTTCCTGAAGTATCAATCAGACAAAAGGCCTGATCCGTTCCCACAGGCCCCCCCGTCAGAAAGTGACTTTTCAGTTCCATTCCACTGATCAACTTCGACATCACCGAACAGTGTTCTTCAGGAACAGGTTGATTAAGGACCAGGCCGGATGTTCCCAGCCCTTCCTCATGATCGGTGAGCAGAATGACCGTGCGATAGAAATTGGGATCCATTGGAATCATCGGCGAGGCAATCAGGCAGTTTCCAGGTTCAATCTGATTGCAAACCATCACCATTTTGACTCCCGTAACCATCAAGACCCCGAACCCATGACACTTTACATCACGGAGACAACATCTCTTCCTGTAACCGGTAACGCAATCCCACCAGCGAGATCAAATCGCGGCGATTATGCAGGTAGATCGGCTCGATCACCTCAAAGGGAGCCCCTTCCCGCAAGTCCTGAAAACGCAAAGGAGCCTCGGATCCTGGAACATCCGCTTCGCACCGGGGTAATCCCAGCAATCGCTCTTCCGCCGTAACTAGCCGACAATCGGGCCATGAACGACGATACTTTTTCCTGATCAGCGGCAGCAGGTCCCTTGAAATCAATGGACATTCCGAATCCAGCTGATGCCACTTCCAGCGTTGGCAAAGAAATGGAAGATCAAAACCATCTCCGTTGTAGGTTACGATTTCGCGAAACTCTGCCATTTTGTCTCGCAAGCGTTTCAACTGCCGACGCTCACTGGCTGCATCACCGGCATACCATTGGGAAAGGTGCAGAACCGTTCCTTTCCGGTAGAGAAATCCGATCATCGCTGCCAGAGAACGTGAGGCTCTCAAACCCGTTGTCTCCAGATCGAGAAACATCACATCTTCGGGGGTTTGATTCAGCACTTCGGGTGATACGACCCCCTCCAGATCGACTTCCACATCTTCAGGAATCGTCGGCGAAAAATTTTGAAGGGTGTTTTTGGGCTGGAGCTTTTGAATTACCCGTCGGAGCCTCTGCTTCCCCTGTTTCATCCGCGATTCCCCCGTGACGTCAACCGTGCCACCTTTCGTATCTTGCGTTCCACCCGTTCATCCAATGCTGGTGCAGGAGGATTGAGGGGAGACTCAACAGGTGCGGGCACTCCATGGAGTTCAGGTTTATAGGGCTCTAATCCCAACAGCCTATGCAACAGCCAGCGTGTTGCCTCCTTCGGATAGGGATACTCCATCACTTCCGATTCGAGAGAAGATTCGATTCGCGACGCCCCTGGCAAGACGCAGGAAGGACAACCCGCCACACAAGGGCATTCGACCACCGCCTCGAGAACATCTTTGAGGATTTCCCCATGCTGTTCATGACCGAGCTCGGAATAGCCGATTCCGCCCGGATAAAGATCAAAGATATGGATCAGATTGTCGTCGACATGATGGTCGATATCCCCAGGGTCACACATTGCCCGGATCGCCAACAAATCCCTGAACAGACGGGCGACACCGTGCATGCCGGAACGCAGGAAACCGGGGCCATGTTCTTCCGATTGCATGACGGTCTCCCTGTCCAGAGAGATTTCATGGCTGACCGTATCCAGTTCGAGGGGAGGGAGATGGACTTCACCGTATCCAATATTCTCCGTCGAATGGAAGCGGACCTTTTTATAACCGGTCAACCGTGTTCGTATCTCCACCTCCGCCAGACGAATACGCGCTCCACAGACTTCACGGGTATCCCATTCATCTGTGACAGTGACCCGTTTCTGGGTCAGTACCTGAGTATAGTAACCGGTCTTCGTTCTGCGGATCTTGACCAGGCAGTTCACATGATCCATCTCCTCAACAATAAATGTCTCAGTTCGATGAATGTAGATGGCACCTTCATAGAGGCTCAACATCGCTGCGACATAATCGAGTTCGCCGACGATGTTGTCAGGGCCGAGTTCCAGTATTGTGAAGTTCTCTTCACTTGCGGTGCGCAACTTGACCTGTGTCGCAGGATACTCCTCCCGTGCGAGATACCATGCTCCCCCTTCCTCCCGCAGGCGTTTCTCCTCCTGCAAGACGGTGCACATGGCGGTCACACCGGGGCCAAGAAGATCATCATCCGCTGAAGTCAGCGGTAACTCGTAGGCTGCACAAATCAAATGGCGCGCCACGATGTAGGGGTTGTCGGTTTCAATCACTGCGTTTTCTGGCGAGCTTCCGAACAGACTCTCCGGATGACGAACAAACCACTGATCGATGGGATCATTTCCCGCAATCATGAAGACCAGTGATTCCCCATGTCGACGCCCTGCTCTGCCTGCCTGCTGCATGAACGAACAGACACTCCCCGGCCAACCGACGATGATGCAACCATCGAGTCCCCCGACGTCGATCCCCACTTCCAGAGCACTGGTTGAGACCACACCACCCAATTCTCCATCGAATAGTGAAGACTCAATACGACGTCTTTCCGTCGGCAGGTAACCGGCACGGTAGGGTTCAATCTTGCTGGCAACTTCCTCACGGTCACTGGCTCCACGCGCCCTCTCGCGTATGTAGCGCAGGATCAGTTCCACATTGTTTCGGGTTCGGGCAAAACAGATGGTTCTCAATCCCCGTCGAACCAGTTCCGGCAACAGTCTGACTGCCACCGAGGTAGGCCCCCGCCTGGTCAGAGTTCCATCGGTGCGCTCAACCACGGGTGGATTCCATAACACCACCTCCTTGTGACCGCGGGGTGAACCATCGTCTTCAATGACGCTGACATCCCGGCCGATCAGTCGCCCGACATGCTCTCCCGGATTGCGAATCGTTGCACTCGCAGCGATGAAGACCGGATCGGAACCGTGGTGCCGACAGATTCGACGCAACCTTCGGATCACAGCGGAAACGTGGGATCCGAAGATGCCACGCAAGGTATGCACTTCATCGAGTACGACGTAGCGCAAGTTGGCAAAGAGCGCCCCCCATCCCCCATGGTTGGGAAGAATGGAAGCATGCAACATATCCGGGTTGGTCAGAATAATCCGACCGGAACGGCGCAATCGACGACGCATTGTGGGCTCCGTATCGCCATCGTAGATCCCGGTCTCCAACTGCAGACCCATCCCATCGATGACCCCACGCAAATGTCGGTGCTGATCCTGGGAGAGCGCCTTGGTCGGATAGAGCAACAGCGCATGTGCTCCCGGATCACGGACCATTGCATCGATCACCGGCAACGTACAACAGAGGGTTTTGCCACTGGCAGTCGAAGAGGCAATCACCACATCCTCGCCGGCAAGGGTTCGGGAGATGGATTGGGCTTGATGCCGATACAGGGGCCAGGTGCCGGATTTTTGCAAATGCTCAAGAATGCGTGAATCCAGTGGAGGAGCTTCCTCGGCCGGAACCGCATCCCGGGCCGGCAAGGTCTGCCGCGCCACCAACTCTTCGGCGGAACCCAATCGGGATTCCACATCCGACAACACTTCGAGAGGAGTGGGTGCCTCATGAAGGGCCGAGTCATGAAGAGGATTTCTGAGGGGTTTGCGGAGTGGATTTCTTCGGGGTCTGGTTTCCAAATCAGCTCTCTTTCGATCAGAGACGGCGGCGACGACGTCGACCGGGGACCCTAACATAACCCTAACAAAAGTTCCAGATCCCCCTGAAATGCCTTCCTGAGGTTGTGTTTGGTAAATCTTTGCTGTTCCGGTATCGTGATCCACAGGGGACCGCACCGCTGGAAATTGGGGAATCTTGAAGCTGAATACGCCTGCTACGCCGACCC
Organism: Planctomycetota bacterium; assembly: GCA_013911165.1. Classification (GTDB taxonomy): domain Bacteria; phylum Planctomycetota; class UBA8108; order UBA1146; family UBA1146; genus UBA12191. The sequence continues at coordinate 9,726 of JACETR010000029.1, forward strand.
AACGAACCTCTTCTGGCGGTCTCTGCCAACCTCTGATCGGTTTGCTGATTCTGGTTCTGAGCGGCTGCGGTGGTGGGCCGGACCCACGGACTGAACCCGTCAATCCGATCCCTCTTCTCGAATTTGAATCTTTGCTGCAACGGGGAAAAACCTATCAGGCACGGGCACTGATCGAACCCTTCGCCAGCCCGGAGCAAGCCAACAGCACCCGCGGTATCGCCAGACTCGGCCTCGGTCGATGTGATCTGGCTGACAAGCGCTATGAGGACAGCCTGCTGCATTTGGACAAGGCCAGGCGGCTATTGCCACCGGGACCAGATCAGGCACGGGCACGATTCCATTTGGGGGTCGCCTATCTGCGTACCAAATCCGTGATGAGCGCACTGAATCATCTGGAGGCGGCGTTTGCAGGGGGCAGTGACATCGATCTGAAGAAACGGTCCGCCTACCTGATCGTTCGGACACAGGAGGAGTTGGGAGATCCGGTCTCCACTCTCTATCGCGAAGCTTCCGCCGGAACCTATTACAGTGAATATTCCGGAATCTGGTCGCAACCGGCCCCGGTTGTCGCCCAACCTCCCATCGAGACGACACCGCGGGAGATCACTCCCAAACCGGAGGTACGCCGACTTGCCCCACCACCGCTTCGCCTGCTGAAACGACAGCAATGGAACGCACAACCAGTTCGAACTTCTTCGGTCAATCCGATGAGTCGGCCCTTCCGAATCACCGTTCACCACACTGCTGATCAGGAGAGCCTCTCCTCCATCAGTCAGAGTGACCCCCGTGAATACCTGAAAATTCTTCAGCGTCACTGTCAAAACAATCTTGACTGGGGAGATCTTGGATATCACTTCCTGATCAGCAAGGACGGTCGAATCTGGGAGGGGCGTCCGATGAAATACCAGGGGGCCCATGCGGGAAATCCCACACTCAACAGGGGAAACATCGGTATCGCCCTCATAGGCAATTTCGATCGCACCAAGCCGAGTACCGCACAGGTCCGCAGCCTGCAAAATCTCTTGGCCAGCCTTTGTGACCTCTACCGGATCCAGCCTTCAAAGATCTTTGGCCATGGCGACCTCAAAACCACCGGTTGCCCGGGCAGGCACTTGAGATCCATTCTTCGAGAACTGGTGCGCAAACTCGAAAACAGTAACTTGTCACATCGAAAAGACGGATTTGATTCAAAATCCCGCTGATCCCCCTTCCCGCCCCTGCATCGCTCCTCAAGTTCTTGAAGAGTTGGCAAGGGAATACGGCACTCCTCTCTACATTCTGAACCTCGACATCGTTGATCAGCAATGGAGCAAACTCTCAGCCTTCGATTCGATATGCCCAAAAGGCCCACTCGGGTTTACAACTGTTGAAATGGCTCGCCAGGAAGAACGCTCACGTCGATGCAGTCTCGGGTACGGAGGTTCTCAAGGCGATCCATGCCGGATTCCCGGTTGAACACATCGAACTGGCGACGGATGTTCTCGACCGGAGATCCCTGAAAGTGATCGAAGAACATGAAGTTCGAGTGAACATCGGCACACTCAGTATGATCCCGGAACTCGCCTCCACTCCCTGCAGAGAGTGCACCCTGCGAATCAATCCGGGATTCGGTGGAGGCCATGATCAAAAGGTGACCACCGGAGGCTCCGCTTCCAAGCACGGCATCTGGTGGGAGCAGCTTCCTCAGGCTTATGAAATGGCAACCGCGAATAACCTGACCGTCACCGGATTGCACATGCACATTGGCTCAGGGGTGACTCTCGATCTTCTCGAAAAGCAGATCAGGTTCATGCAGGACTGCCTTTACGAGGCCCCGGGATCAGTATCGAGGATCTCCACCGGAGGAGGACTCCCTATCCCCTACCAACCTCATGAAACGGAATTCGCCGTCGAGCAATGGAGCCAAACCTGGCTGGAGGCCAGAAACCGTTGGCAAGTCGACCTCGACAGACCGATTCATCTGGAAGTGGAACCGGGCAGATTCCTGGTCGCTCAGGCAGGAATCCTCATCACGGAAGTCAGGGGAACCAAATCGACTCCCGATCATGACTGGATCATGGTCGATGCGGGATTCCACACTCTGGCACGCCCCCTTCTTTACGGGTCCTATCATGAGGTGGTGGCACTTCGAAAAACCTCAGGAAAATCATGGCCCCAACTGGTTGCCGGCCCGCTTTGTGAATCGGGAGACGTCCTCACCACCGGGCCTTCAGGCGAGTTACAACCGCGACACTTGCCCAAACAAAAAACCGGAGACTACCTCGCTCTTCTTGACGTCGGGGCTTACGGAATATCCATGGCCAGCGGCTACAACGGGTTTGAATTACCTGCAGAGGTGACCTTCGAAGAGGGCCAATCCCGTCTGACTCGAGCTCGTCAAACACCCCAGGAACAGTGGATTCAGGAACTTTCCTGATAACTCCAACCTTAGGCAAATCCATGGGCAGCAGTCGGTATTTACCAGCGGCTCACAAATGGGTAAGTTTATGGCCAGTGAAAGACCAATCCCGTTCAAACGGACAGGGGGCGTTTATGATCTTCGGTTTCTTCGGAAAAAAGAAGCGAGAGGAAGAGCGGCGCAAGAATGAACAGCTGCGCCGTGAGTTCAAGGTCGAAAAAGAAGCTCTGGAAACCGAGCTGGAGTTGCTCGAAAAGAAACTCAATGTCGAATTGGAATCACAAGATGGAGACCGCACCACCACGCTCAGTCGATACCCAAGACGCATCGTGGAGTTGCGGATTCGGATCGATGCCATCAATCGCAAAATTGAGAAAATCGTCGATCCCGACTGAGAACTATTCCGCCTTTTGATCCGACTCAGATTCATCTTTCCCGCGATAGACATTGCGCCTGCGGGCGTACTCTCCGGCAGTCATGCCAAAGGTACTTTCCACATCGTCCTTTTCTCCGATGACATTTTCGTGGATTCGCTCCAGAAAAGGAACGCACCAGCCACAACCGGTACCCGCACCGAAACACTCTGAAAGCTGTGAAGGTTTCACCGGGCGCGTCTGACGGGTGAAATTGACCAACTTCCGCATCGACACATGGAAGCAGTAGCAGACTTTGTCATCGAGTTTCACGGGTCACCCCTCCACTTGCGTCAAGACTCCTGAATTACAAATCCCCGGAACTGAGCGGATTTGGACTGAATGATGGCCGGACAGCAGAGGTTTTCTGAAACCGGAACCAAATCACCGGTATCATGACGGAAGGAAATCGGTGTTGAAACCACCCTGAGCAGGAAGAGCGGAGAGAGAAGAGCGATGAATCCACCCAACAACAAAGTTGATCTCCGCTCCGATACGGTCACCCATCCGACAGAAGAGATGCTCGAGGCGATGAGAACCGCCCCCCTCGGAGACGACGTTATGGGTGAAGACCCGACCATCAATCTTCTGGAAGAGGAAAGTGCTCAACTGCTCGGCAAGGAAGCGGCCATCTTCGTCCCCTCCGGAACCATGGCCAACAGTATCGCCATCGGAGCCCAGACCCGGCCCGGCGATGAAATCCTGCTCATGGAAGACAGCCATATTTTTCTTTATGAAGCGGGAGGATCCTCCCGCCTGTGGGGTGTTCATCCGCGCTCCATCTCTTCAACCGATGGCTGCCTCACTGCTGAGGACGTCGATTCCCGGATTCGCCCCGATGACCCCCACCAGCCGATCACTTCAATGGTCTGCCTGGAAAATACGCACAACATGGCGGGTGGAATTGTTGTCTCCCCGGAACAGATGGCGCCCGTGATTGCGGCGACCAAAAAGCACTCTTTGCGATTGCATCTGGATGGTGCCCGTCTTTTTCATGCTCAGGCAGCACTCGATATCGCCGCTTCCGACTTGGTGAAGGACTTCGATTCCATTTCCTTCTGCCTGTCAAAAGGTCTTTCATGTCCGGTCGGTTCCATTCTGTGTGGTGACCAGAAGACGATTGCGGAAGCTCACCGACTGCGCAAACTGCTCGGAGGTGGAATGCGTCAGGCTGGAGTGTTGGCCGCAGCAGGCCGGGTGGCCTTGGCAGAGAGTGTCCCGCGCCTCAAGGATGATCATCGAAGGTGTCAGATTCTTGCGGAGGGTCTCGCAAACTTGCCGGGAATCGAGGTCTCCCCGAACCCCACCCATTCGAATATCGTTTTCATTCGCAAGGCGGGTTCGACTGCAGAGGACTACGACCGGTACCAGATCTCCCTCGAGGAACGGGGCGTTCAGGTTTTCAGTATCGGCCCTCGAGGCTTGCGGGCAGTCGTACACCGTCAAATCGACGATTTGGCGATAGAACGTGCCCTGGAAGCTTTTTCAGCCGAATTTCAGTCCTGATACCTTTCCGAACACCCTCTCCTTCCGGGTACTGAAGGGGTGGAGATGGAGAGTCTCCAGTCCTCTGAGGCCTCAGCCGAGGGGGTTGAGGTGGTGCCGACCCGGAACGGGCGAATTCCGGGAGCATGGTATACTCCTTCAGCGATTCTTTTGGCCCTTTGGGTCTCTTTGGTTCGTTTCGCCCGCCGGTCGATTTACCGCAATGGTCGATTCAAAAGGAGTGGACATGTGCCCTGCTGCTGAAAAGCCTGACTCCGAAGCTGGAGCCGAGGAGAACGATGACATTCGTCTCGTCCGCCTGGCGATGGCCGGAGACACACAGGCCTTTACCCAGCTGGCAGAGAACATCGCACCACTGCTCCTCGGAATGGCCCGCAGAAAGGTCGGACGGGAAGACGCAGAGGATCTTGCACAGGAGGCGATGCTTCACCTGTGGAAGTCACTGCCGAACCTTCGTGAGCCCCAGGCTTTCTATGGCTGGCTTTCCAGACTGCTGCGCAATCGTGCGCACCGTTGGATTGAGCGCCGGCAACGGAAAACCGTGGTCCTCGAGGAGGCCCGTCACGAACTGTTGCTCAGGGCCCAAACCCGTACCGATCAACAGGATTTCACCGACGCTGGTGAATCCGAATCGCGGGAATGGCTCGACCAGCTTCCGGATGAGATGCGTCTCGCACTCACTTGGAAGTACGTGGATGGTCTCGATTACGACACCATCGGCGAAAGACTCTCCCTCTCCTTTCATCAGGTCGATTACCTGATGCGCCGGGCCCGAAAAGCCCTGAAGTCGCTTCTCGACCAACGGGAAACCGCCCGTCGGGATCTTTCGAATGGAGGCCGAGGATGAGTGCCGATTCTCTCTTTTCACTGCAAAGCTGCCCCACCATCGTCGAGGCATTGCCCCGATTTATCGATGGCGAATCTGGACCGACCGAAGAGATTCGGGTGGCCCAGCACCTCGAGCGTTGCAGTCGTTGTCGCAAACAGCATGACCACATGGTTCAAGAGTGGAAAGACACTCTCGCAGTCATCCACGGTGACCCGAGCACTGAAACCCGAAACTGGGTCAAAGACGTCACCTCTGTTCTTCCACAGCAGGAGGAACCGGTCACGACCCATGAAAGTCCGATCACCCCTTCTGCTCCTGCGACGGTGCCCGGCCCGGGCTCCGGTCGCTGGGCCAGCGTGGCCGCCTCCCTGTTACTCGCCCTCTTCCTCTTCCCCGGTACCGAAAAGACCCCCTCTCCCAGCGGAACAGAATCTGCACCCGTTGCCCTGACCCTGATCCGTGGAGACGTCGATGCCAGTGGCAAACTGGATTGGCGAGACGTTCAGGGGCTGATCGATTTCCTGCAGGAAGATGGACCGGAGCCGCGCTGTATTGCTGCCGGTGACTTTGACGAGGATGGGGAGATCACCATCGATGATTCGGTTTTGGCTCTTTCACACCTCACCGAAGGGGCCGGGCTCGATTCCACCATTCTTTACTCCCAAACAGTAGACTCCCTGCCCTGCTTTGAACACTGTCCCTGAGACCCGGAGATCCCCGACCATGCTTCCAAAGAGCCTGCTTCTGCTGACGATCGCCTTGCCGCTGTGGATCTTCCACATTCCGGCGGAGGAGTCTGTTGCAGCAAGCTCCAGATCCCCGGTCCATGTCGACGAGGAAAAACCATTTGTTCTTCTCGCCACAGTCCACAACTTCGGCTACGTCGAACCCTGTGGCTGACCCAAGAGAAAGATCAAGCTCGGCAGTCTGTCGCGGCGATTCACCTACCTGAACTCACTGAAAGCCCAGGGTATCGAACCGTGCATCGTTGACGGTGGAGACTGGCTCTTTCACCTCAACAAATTGCGATCCAATCCTCTGGTCATGAAACAAATGGACGAAAAAGCCAAATTGCTCATCGATGCCTACAACCGCTTTGGAACCGCAGCAGTCTGCCTGGGTGAGCACGATATGGCTTTGGGTCTCGATCGCCTTCTTGAGTTGGCGAAGGAACTCAAGTTTCCACTCCTCTGTGCCAACATGACCCTCAAGGATGGAACGCGCCCCTTTGGTGGAAGCACCATCGTCGAAAGTCAGGGTCGCAAAGTTCTTCTGGTTGGCGCCATCCAGATCCCCAACGAGCGTTTTATCGGCAAGCATTGTCCTGACGCACAATTCAGCGACCCCTACGAAGCGATCAAAAAAGAGATCGACCAATCCAAGGGCAAGTTTGATCTGTGTGTCGTCCTCGGTCATATCGATCGCAGGGATGTGGATCGACTCGCAGTGGAGGTTCCGGGAATTGACGTCATCGTCGAACCCCACTCCCATGACCGGACAGAAATCACCTGGATCACCGAGGACATCAAAACCGGTCTCCATGAGGGGACGGTTCTCCTCAAGCCCAGTGGTCAGGGTTCCGAATTTGCGAGAGCTGATCTCTGGTTCCGATCCCAAGGCCAGAAGTGGCATGACATCTGGGACGAGGAAACACCCGCAGGAAGTAATGTCGCCGACCTTTCGGTCGCAGCACTTGCTCCACACATCGGACGGCACCCCCAAATGGAAATGCTGGTGCAGGCGTTTGTGCGCTCGACCCGTTACCAAAAGAGCAGCGACGAGGCCCTCGAGTTCTCCCCCGTCCCCCACTTTCTGGGAGCGACCACGTGTGCCGGTTGCCATCCGCAACAGGCGGCTTTCTGGAAAGGGACGTCCCATGCGGATGCCTACCAGACGCTGGTCGAGACGGGTGACCAATTCCGATACGACTGTATGCCCTGCCATGTGACCGGATATGGAGAGACCTTCATTGATGCCCATGAGCCGGGACGCTGGAAAGACGTCCAGTGTGAGAGCTGCCACGGCAACAATCCGCGGCATCCGGTCCAGCCGAAGGCCTTCCCCTGGGACAAGGTAGACGCCGATCGTTGCTGGGCATGTCACAATCCGGCTGAAACCCGTGTCGAATTTGATCCTGCGGTGGCCATGCCCAAGATTGCATGCCCACCCCTGAAACGAAATTGATCCATGAACGATGAAGCTGTGGAAAGAGAAAAGATGAAAGCCAAGTTCCTGAGAACTGCCCCGCAATGGCTCACGATTGCCCTTCTCGCACTGCTGGTCCTCCCCGCCATTCTCGGCGATCAGACTTCTGCAGTGGCAGAGAGGTCCGTCGAAACGGTTTCTCTCGACGACAAAGAGTCCGCTCCCGAATCTGCAGGAGCTGGTGATTCTTCAGATCTGTTTCTGGTCTACTCCGTCAACAACGTCGGCTATATCGATGTGTGCGGTTGCAAGCGTAAAAAAGTCCGTCAGGGTTCTTTGACCCGACGAGCCTCTTACGTCAAGCAGGCACGTTTCCATCACGACAATCTGTGTCTGCTCGACGGCGGGAACACACTTTTTGGCCCCGAAGATGGCAAGGCCAAGGATTTCGAAAAGAAACAGCTTCATGAAAAAGCCAAGTTGATCGTCGAGTCCTACAATCGCATGGGCTATCAGGCGATGCTGGTCGGACACCATGACATCACCATGGGTCTCGAGAAGTTGCGGGAATATCAGAAGATGGCTCGCTTCCCCTTTCTCTCCGCCAACATGCGCTTCAAGGACAGCAATGAGCGGGTTTTCGATCCCACGACCATCCTCGATTGCGATGGCCTCAAGGTCGGAGTCGTCGGACTGACGATCGATACGATTCCCGAGTACTACCTGACCCGTGCCAACCCGGAGCGTCCACTTCTGTTGACCTCCGCTCTCGAAGAGGCCAAATCCCTGGTTCCGGATTTGCGTGAAAAGTGCGATCTTCTGATCCTTCTCTCAGCCAACTCAACCGAAACCAATCGCCAGATTGCCTCCGAAGTGGCTGGTATCGACCTGATCGTCGATCCCTTCATCGAACTGGGTAATCACAAGATCTGGATCGACGAAGAACTGAGTATGGAGCAGGTTGGCGAAACGCTGCTGGTCAGAACCGATGCACAGGGAGCCCGCCTGGGAACCCTCGATATCGACTGGGTCGAAAATGGTCGACCGCTGGTCTCCCTCTCCTACGACAGTGCTCCACCCGCCGGCCGTTCCACCTACTGGTACGAACGGGCCTCGATGGAGCCGCACCTGCTGGAAGATCCTGACATCCTGACTCTCGTCGAAGCATTCCGCAAAGGAGCCTCCTTCGTCAATACGGAGGAGTTGCCGGACTTGCCTCACAAAGGCAAGTACCTGACCGCCAGTACCTGCGCCATGTGTCACGTGGAACAAACCGAGTTCTGGAAGGGCACCACCCATGCGGATGCCTTTGCCAGTCTTGTCGAAACCGGAGACCAGTGGCGACAGGATTGCATCGCCTGCCATGTCCTCGGCTATGGACAGGCCTTTATCGCTCCCGAAGACGCCGAGCCGTACAAGGACGTCCAGTGCGAAAACTGCCACGGTCTCAACCCCAACCACCCCCAGGACCCTGCCAGTCACCCCTGGGGAAAGGTCAAGGAGACCTCTTGCCTGGTCTGCCACAACAAGGACCAGACCCGATCTGATTTCATCTTCAGCAAGGAGCGCCGAAAAGTGGCGTGTCCGCCCCTGAAACGGAATTGAACACCTTCCATTGCCCACACCTCGCAAAAGGTCTGCCCCCCGGGGCAGGCCTTTTTTTTGGATTTTTGTCCAATTCGGGGTGAATATTCCGATGGTTGATGCGTTAGCCTTCCTGAATGAAGGCCCAACACCGCCAAAGATCAAGATTGAAGGAGTTTTTCCATGACCAGCACCAAACCCGCAAGTACCAGAATCACACGCCTTTCGTGGACATACCTTTTCCTCGGATTCGTGATTTTGACCAGCGGCTGCGTCAGCACCTCCGGTGGCAGCGAGCGCTACACCGAGATGGTCGTCAAGGCGGAATGGGTCGACGGCGTTCCCGAGTTCGTCAGTGAAAGACCCGGAGGCGAGGACCGGGTCATCAGCCTTCAGGTTCGCAATCCATCCGGCATCGACCTCGATACCCGGCGCCTGCGCGCCCTTCTGGCCGCACGTGTCGAAGAGGATGGCTGGCGTGTGACCCGCGACCCTGGTGAGGCTCTCTACGACCTGACCGCTGTCGTCAAGTTCTGGGGCCGCAATGAAAACCTGCCCAACGATTCCAGCAAGATGGGTCAACTGGTTGGCGGTCTCGCAGGAGCGGCCATCGCCCGCAACCAGACCAAAAACAATAGTGACAGCACCCGTGAAAACGCGACCATCGCCGGTGCCGTGATCGGCTCCGCCCTCGGGGAACTGATGGATCGTAAAACCCGCAGCGAAGCGTACACGATGATCATCGAAACCCGAATCGATGAAACGGTCGGTGGAACCGTCAGCAAGGAGCTGGATGACCAGTCCCGCCGCGGCGGAGGAACCGCCACTGCCAGCATTCATGGAGACAACACCGTCGCCGCCGGAGGCGCCGTCACCCGCTCCAAGGTCAAACAGTCCTACGAATCCCTGAGCAACACGGTGCGTATCAAGAACACCCTGGTGATTACCGCCCGTCAGCGTGCACTGACAGAAGAGATGGCCCTGCCCGCCATCGAGCAGAGACTGGAAAGAATCATTCCAGAGATCCTTCCCTAGATTCAAACAGTCGCAGCAAAAGAGGGCGCTTTACCTGACGGGTAAAGCGCCCTCTTCTTTTTTGCTTACAACACGCCTTCAGATCTGACTTGTCTTGAGCCTCGATAAGGTCTCGCGCATTTCTTCCACCTCCGAATCCGAACCGGACCACATAAAGGCCTGCAACCAGCCTTCGCTGCCCGGAGGGTACCAAAGTTGGTCGGTTGTGATTTCGAGGGACTGGGGAAGACGAAAGGTCAAAACAGGCCTCCCACCCTTGATCTCTCCGCCCACATCGATAATGGCCTCACTCAATCGTTGGTATCGGTCGTTGATTCGATCGCGAAACCTCTTGAGGTCGAATCCCCTCAGTTTCTCTTCCAGTGAAAAGAGAGCAGAGATGGAGGGCGTGCAGGGTGTTTCGCTGATCATGGCAAAATCGCGGTAGCGCTGAAGGTTCAGGTACCCTTTGAGAGGGTCTGCCTGCTCCCAGAAATCCCTTCGAACCATTACCAGGGACCAGATCGTCGCCGCTCCGAACTGCTTTGAACTGACAGTGATCACCACTTTGGCCTGGCGGGGAAAATCGAAGTAGGGCAAGGCGGAGACCGCATCGACGATGTCGCACTGACTGATATCACAGAGTCGAGAATCGTTAGTTTCATGCTGAACACCAAAGGACCAGGGAGCATGGGGATCATGATGCACCTGAGCCACCCTCTGACTGAAAGCTCCATCGGTTTGGACCTGAACCTTGCCGCCAAAGGTTCGGATCACACTTTCAATGGCGAGGGAGCCATTCATCGGTACCAAAAGGACATCCCACTCTTCAGTGGACAAATCAAAGATCTCACGAATGTCGGTTTGGACTTGCAGGAAACAGTTCCGAAAATCTTCGCTGCGATGATGAGTAGATTCCTCGGAGTTTGGCCAAAATCCCAAATTCCCTCATCTCAAAAAACACTCTGCGCTGAGGATGATGACCCCACTACCAAACGCTATTAAAAAGCATTGCGTTGCAGTGTTAAAGGACCCAAGCCCCACAAACCTGTCGCATTCATCCCGCTGAATGCGTATTATAAAAATAAGGAAGCAAGGGCTCTTTCACGGCTTCCTCCCCATTTAGGTGACCACTGGTCTACTCATTGATCCTCTATGGATTGCCACTTGAGTTGAGACTTGATTAACCACTTGAGATACCCTTGAAGAGGGCCCGTGAACTCTGCATTCTTCAAACTTTTCCTGCTCATGACTGCATTGCTTCTCTCTTCATGCAGTTCCAAAGCCCCCCCCGGAGAATCGCAGCCACTCACCCCGTCCCCATCTTCGGAGACGACTGTTCCCTCGCAGCCCAACAAAAGTGATTCAGGCTGGTTCAAGGATGTCACTTCGGCCTCGGGAGTCGATTTCACATACCAGACACATATCACCGAGCAGGGACATCTCGCTGCGGTGGTAGGCGGTGGAATGGCGATCTTCGATGTCGAAGGAGACGGTGATCTCGACCTCTATTTCGTTCAGGCCAATGACCTCAGTTCCGCAACGGACAAACAGCCCCCCACCGGAAACAAACTGTTTCTCCAGACCGCTCCCTTGAAGTTTGTCGACGCTACCGAGCAGAGTGGTCTGGGTGACCTGGGTCACGGAATGGGTGTCGCCTGCGCAGACTTCGACGGCGATGGAGATGTCGACGTCTACCTGTGCAACTTTGGCAAGGATGCCCTGTACCGAAACAATGGAGACGGAACCTTTACCAATATCACCATCGAAGCAGGCATTGGGGTCGAAGGTTTCTCCATTTCGGCGGGGTGGATCGACTTTGATCAGGATTCGGATCTGGATCTCTACATCACCCAGTACACCGAGTTCAATCCGGAAACCGTCTGTAATGACGCTGCCGGCAGGGTAGAGTTTTGCGGACCCAAAGCCTTCCCTGCATCTCTGGACGTCTTTTTGGAGAACAATGGAGACGGCACCTTCAGGGATATCAGCAAAGAGGTCGGAATCCGTGAATCGGCAGCCGCCAGTCTCGGGGTCAGTGTCTTCGACTTTGACGAAGATGGGCGAACGGATCTATATCTCGCCAATGACGCTTACGAAAACAACCTGTACCGCAATGTGGAAGAGGGAGGGTTTGTCGATGAAGCCTCCCTGCTCGGTGCGGCCCTGAACATGAATGGCCAGGCCGAAGCAGGGATGGGAGTCGTGGCCGCAGACCTGGACCGGGATGGTTTGGCCGATCTGTTCGTCACCCACCTACTCATGGAGAGCAATACTTTCTACAGAAACCTGGGTTCGGGTATCGGGTTCAATGACGAAACCGGCCAGGCACGCCTCGCCTCCAGCAGCATGGCCTATACCGGTTTCGGATTGACCGCTGCCGACATCGAACTCGACGGTGATCTGGATTTGTTGATCGCCAATGGAAAAGTCACTCGCGGCGACAATCCATTCCCCTGTCAAACTCCTGAGCCCCTGACAGAATACTCCGAACCGAATCTGATCTATCTGAATGACGGGAGCGGCAAATTTGCTCTCGATGATCAGGTTGGAGGTCTGCTGACCGATACGGTTCGAGTCAGTCGGGGTCTGGTACACGCCGATCTCGATCGGGATGGAGACTTGGACATGGTCGTCACCCACCTCCATGAACCAAGCCAGATCTTCAGGAATGATGCTCCCCGCTCCGGTTCCTGGTTGACAGTTCGATTGGAACGGGAAGGGTCAGATCCCGTTGCAGAAGGGGCGAGTATCCAGGCTTCAGATGGAAAAGTACCTCTGGTGCGAATCCATTCCGCCTGTCGCGGGTATGCTTCTTCTTTTCCCCATGAGGTACACTTCGGGGCCATTGATCCCGGAAAACAGATCACAGTATTCTGGCCCGGTGGAATCGAGGAGATCTTTGAGATCCCCGAGTGGAATCAACACGTCACACTGAAATTCGGAGAAGGAAACAAACCATGATTCGAGACTTCGGTGGACTCCCCCCCCAATCTTTCAGGGTGGCATTACTGCTTCTGATTTCCATATTCCTGATTCAAATCTCGGAAGCAGGCTCCCAATCCGCCGAAAAAACGATGGATACTCCTTTTGATGTGAATGAACTGGTCGACGAGGACACGGCTCTTCCCGTGCGGAAAGCTCTCGTCGGCTGTGACCTTATCAGCCAGTCCAGTCGCTTCCGGAATGATGGTCAAATGGCATTGGCGATCCAACTCGCCGCCTACGATTTTCATGAATCTGCCATCAAGGTTTTGCGTGAAATTCTCGACCGGGATGCGGACTTCCACGAGTGTCACTACCGATTGGGATACTCCCTCGAGTTTTCCGGGATGGTCGATGAAGCTCTCGAATCTTTTCGACGTTACCTCGAACTCGAACCGAACCACTCCGTCACCCTCTACCGAATCGGTGAGCTTCTGAATCGAACGGGTGAAATTGAGGAATCAAATCAGTTTCTGAACCGCTATCTGAAGTCGAACCCGAATTGCCCTGCAGCTCATCGAAGGGTCGGTCAGAATTTGCTGGCACTCAACAAGCCGGAAGAGGCCCTCCCCGCCCTGATAGTGGCGAAAGACCAATATCCCCTGGATCGGGGAACATTGACGGCACTCTCACAGGCCCAGTTGCGATCCGGCAACCGGGAAGAAGCTCAAAAGCTGCAGGAAACCCTCGCTCTCTTGCGTAGTGGAGAGCTGACCGAAACTCCAATATCCATCAGTGATTCACTGATTCAGGTTCAAAACAAACTCAAGAAATCTCCCGCACACTGCCTCGACCAGGCTGTGAATCTGGAAACAAAAGGATTCTACGCCAGTGCCAATGTCTATCTTGAACTTGCAGCGCAAGGAATCCCCGATGCGGCTGCTGTTCATGATCGAATCGGAAGAAATTGTTTCCGTCTGGGACAATACGCTGAAGCTCTGCAGTCCTATGACAAGTCCCTGAAGTTGGAGCCAGAAAGAATCAGTGCTCTTTTCAATCGAGCCTCACTACTTTTCGGAATAGGAAGGGTCACAGAGGCGAATCAGGATCTGCAATCACTGCTCTCTGTGAACCCAGACCACACGGAATCCCAGATTCTGAAATCGCAGATCGAATCCTTCAATAAAAGGCAGGCCCAAAACGAAGGTGTTGGGAAACCATGAAAATTCTTCGAATGGCCCACTCCTGCCTTAAAGGGTTCATGCTCCTGATACTGGTACTCGCAGGATGCTCCAGCCCGGAACCGGGTCCGGTAACACAGAGCATGATGACCGGCCGCCACGACACCTTACAGAAAGCCGCCGTCAATCAGGCTCGCAGCAAAGCTCTCCGTTCTCCAAAAAATGCAGAAGACCGGGCAAGGTACGCCTATGCACTTAGCGTTCATGGCCTCCACAAAGATGCTGCCTACGAGTTCTCCATGGCGCGACTGCTTGAATCCAGTTCACCGCTCTGGCATTACCGCACCGCAAGATCCGACTACGAATCGGCTCTCAACAAGGCCGACCATATTTCAGGTTTGGAAGAGGTCTCCCGCAAGTTTCCGGCCTACCTCCCTGCCAAACATTTTCTGGCCACCGCGTATCTCGACCTGGGACAGATGGACAAAGCCTGGAACCTGATCCTCGAGTGCCTGACACAAGCCCCCCGCTCCAATCCCCTGTTGGCAACACAGGCAGAAATCCTGCTCGATTCCGGCTTGCACAAACAGGCTCTCGAGATCCTCAATGCGATCACGGAAAGGGATACCCGAACTCCCTTCTATTATCGCCTTCTGGGAGAAGTCTACCTGCTGGAGGGTAATGCCGTTCCGGAGCAGGTGGAAAACATGCTGGTACTGGCAACACCCAGTGAGCGCACCATCGTTCTCGATCCTCTGGAACAGAAATTTCTGAAACAGAAAACAGGCCGGGATCATCAGATACGCCAAGTTCAGGCCAATCTGCGCGGAGGCAACACTGCAGCCGCAGACAAGTTGGCCCAACCGCTGCTCAATGCTTTTCCCGGTGACCCCGGTGTCCGTAATCTGGCTGCCCAATGCATGCATGCTGCGGGACGCTCTGCGGAGGCCCGAAAGGTTCTCGAGGAAATTTCCCCTGAGTTCAAGACCGACAGCAGCAACCTCCTGCTGGTCGATATTCTGGTTCAGGAAGCTCAGGATCTGCAGACACAGGGAGCCAATTCGTCTTCCCAGCGAAAAATCCGTCGTGCCCGCGATATTGCCAATGAGGTCATCGGCAATACTCCATCGGACTGGAAAGCCCACTTCGTTCTCGGCAAGTGTCTTCAACTTTTGAATGACCTTCAGGGGGCAAAACGCAGCCTTTTGACCGCCCTCTCACTCAATCAACAGAATGTGCCCACAGCATTCCGTCTCTTTGAGGTGGCCACACAGCTGAACGACAGGGAGACCGGGAAACAGGCACTGAATACGATCCTTGTGACCGAACCGGAAAATCTTCTCGCCAATATCCAGCGGGGCTTGCTGGCAGTTTCGGTCGGAGATATTGAAACTGCGAAAACCTGCCTTGAGCGCGCATCCAAAGTCGACCCTGCTCACGAAGGCGTAAGAGTCTTGAGAACGAGAGTTCGCTCCTTCAAAAATTGAGCGGGCCTCTGATGAGGATCTCCATCAATCCCCTTTTTGACGGTGCTTTCGGCGTGCATCACTGCGCCCGATGGCTTCCTTGAACCTGCGCTCCTCTTCAGGAGAAGTGGGAACCAATTCAGGAACCACCACCGGATTTTTGAGGTCGTCGAGGGCGACGAAGGTCAGATAGGCACTCGAAGTGTGAGTGATATCGCCGGTTCGAGGGTCCTCACCCTCCACACGAACACCTACCT
Organism: Planctomycetota bacterium; assembly: GCA_013911165.1. GTDB lineage: Bacteria > Planctomycetota > UBA8108 > UBA1146 > UBA1146 > UBA12191. Next base: position 25,444 of record JACETR010000029.1, read on the forward strand.
CCATCGAACTGCGACCGGTGTGATTGACCATCGCCTTGAGAATCATGAAGTGACCACCGGGAATCGGTGCCAAAAATTCCACATTGTCCATCGCCGCCGTCACCACCGGCCTGCGACAGTGACGCATGGCAACCATGGCACAGGCCAGGTCCATCAGGTGGAGCACTTTGCCTCCGAGGACATTGCCATGACTGTTGGTATCGTTGGGCAGGACCAACTCACGCATCTCCACTGCACTTTCAGCGGGATTCTTTTGCTCTCGGCTCAACGGAGTCCCCTCTCAGGTATTTTCAACTTTTGTGGCAAAGGTTCAGACGCTTCAGATACTCCTCAGGGTTCATGCAGTTCGTCACCTGGCTGGAGCTGAAGCCCATCTTGCGTGCGACTGCGACCCCGTATTCCACATCACGCAAACCCTGTGTGGAGTGTGCATCGGGATGGATTCCAATGTCCACCCCCAGCTCAAGAACTCTTCTTCCCCAACGCCAATCCAGGTCGAGACGACGGGGGTGCGCATTCAATTCCACGATCACTTTTTCTTCGGCAGCCACTGAGAGCAGGTGGTCCAGATCGATTTCGTACCCATCCCGCTGAAGCAACAGACGACCGGTGGGATGACCCCAGACTGTGGTGGCAGGATGACGCAGTGCTTTTTCGATACGGGCCGTCTGCTCCGCCCTGGGTAAACTAAAGGAGGAGTGCACACTGACGACGACATAATCCAACTCGGCCAATACCTCATCGGGATAATCGAGGGATCCATCCGCAAGAATGTCGCTCTCGATCCCCTGTAAAAGTGTCATGTGCGGAAAATCACTGCGAATCTCTTCCAACTCGGCTCGCTGTTCGGCCAGTTGTTCAATACTCAATCCACCGGCATAGGACGCGGTTCTCGAATGGTCGGCGGTTCCGTAGTAGACCCAACCGAGATCTGAAGCGGCCTGAACCATTTCACGCAGGGTGGCCTTGCCGTCTGACCAGGTAGAGTGGCAATGAAGAACCCCTTTGACGTCCTGCTCAGAGATCAGCGGCTCCCATTCGGCAGAACGGGAGTGCAGATCAGCCGCTTTTTCCAACTCACCCAGATCCTCCCGCAACTCTGGGGGGATCCAGGCCATGTCCAGATGTCGGAAAATATCCTGTTCCTCGGGAGTCGGCAGGGCCGCACCCTCTTCATCCCAAAGTCCATATTCATTCAATTTCCAACCGCGCTCGCGTGCCCTTTGGCGCAATCGCGTGTTGTGTTCCTTGCTGCCGGTGAAGTAATGCAGCGCTGGAGCGAAGGCGACCGGTTCAACGACTCGCAGATCGACACCCACTCCCTCTTCCGAAAGGATTCTCGACTTGGTCTCCCCTTCAGCCATCACCTCGCGAATTCCCTCTACCGCCATGAACGCCTCGCGAACAGGAATGGGATCGAGTGTCCCGACCAGAACGTCGATGTCACCGATGGTTTCCCTGTTGCGACGAAGTGAGCCCGCCACTTCCGCCCGTTCCACTCCGGATACGGATTTGACAGCGTCCAGAAACCTCTGGGCGACGACTCGGGCCTGAGACACCAGATGGCGCCCGGCAAAGCGACGCAGGTTGTTGATCCCTTTCAGGATAGAGTTTTCCGACGTCTGGCCAAATCCGGCGAGAGACTGAATACGGTTCTCCTGACACGCCTCTTCCAGTTCGTCGACCGATTCAATCTCCAGTTCTTCATAGATGACACGGACCTTTTTGGGGCCCAGTCCGGCAATCTTCAGAAGATCGAGCAGGCTTTCAGGGACGAGACTGCGAATCTCCTCCTCCGCTTCACTCTCCCCTTCCAGGACCCACTCCTCGATCAGGCCCGCCAGTCCTTTGCCGATTCCCTGAATTGACGTCACCTTTCCGTCCTGAACCAGAGAGACCAGATCTCCCTGCCAGTTTTCCAGGGCCCGTGCACCATTCGCAAATGCGCGCACCTTGAATGGACTGGATCCGGAGATTTCGAGGATGTGTCCCAACTCGACAAGGGTCCTGCAGATCTCATCCTTGCTGAGACTCGAGGTTTCAGACATGGGATTTCCTTCCGATCAGTTCGCTTCTGAACACCGGTTTTCAAGAGACATGATCCAGCGGCTCGCCACGTCCGAACCGGTAACTTTCTCGATCCCCCCCAAACCGGGAGACCCGTTGATTTCCAGAATCATGGGGCCATCCGGGCCCGGCAGCAGATCGACCCCGGAACAGTGAAGGCCCAGAGCAGCGGTTGCCTGGACCGCCAGCTCACCCAGTTCGGGTGTGACCTCTTCCACACGAGCACTGCCTCCACGGGCGAGATTGGACCTGAAATCACCAGCCGGTGCTTTCCTTCTCATCGCTGCCACCACTTCACCATCGACGACGATGACCCGGATGTCTTCTCCCGCGCAGGGAATGTACTGTTGAATCAAAAACTCCCGCGATTGGAAAAGGACGCTCTGCATCATCGAGACTGCTCCCGCAGTACTCTCTGCGAGGATCGTCCCTTGTCCCTGGGCGCCATGCAGCGGCTTGATCACCACAGGCACTCCCCCGACCCGATCCACAGCAGCTTCCAATTGATCGAGATCACGCACCAACTCTGTTTCAGGCGTCAGTAAACCCGCCGAGTTCAGAACTCTCAAGGTTTCAAACTTGTCACGGGCGAGTTCGAGTGCGGAGACAGAATCAAGAAGAGTCATCCCGAGGGACTCCAGTGTTTTCCCCACTGCGACAGCAAGGCCGGGCAACTGGGTTCCCAATCTCAAGATCACCGCATCCAAAGGGGGTAACGGTTCTCCGGAATGGAGGATCGCAGGATCTCCTGTCGAAACAGAAAAATTGAGCAGTGACAACAGGTGTACCTCGTGCCCACGCTCTCGCCCCGCCTCCCGGATCCGCTGGGAAGATGTCAGTTCAGGATTGATGGTGACGACGCCGATACGCACGGGGCCCCTTTCTTTTGCTCAAGAAAGGATGACACTCTGCGGACGGGGTCAACGCAAGTCCGGAAGTGGGATCTGCGGAGAATCGAAGTCCAATTCCGGGGGGCTGCCTAGGGCATCGCCCCTTCGAGCACTGTATCAAAAGCGCTGGTCGCCTCTCGGCGCTCTCCGGTTTCAGGGCTGTAGATATGGAATTCTTTCACAAGACAGCCATAGGCATGAAGCGTCACTGCAACCTCATCCGAGGAGCAGTTGTCCATGCGATGAAGGTCCATGGCAGGCGGATAAACCGTTCCTACTGACCCTGCGGTACCGATGAAAGTCTCCACCGGAACGAGGCAGTTCTGCCCCTCCTCTGTGGAAGGTGCATAATTGGTAAATCGCATGCGTCCGCGAAGAACGCCAATCACACCCCAGGAAGGGTGGTCATGAATCGGTGTTCCCTGTCCCGGTTTCCAAACCAAAGCCAGAAGAGAGAAACGATCCTCGGCATCGGCGTGTAAAAGGTGACGCGTGTATTTCTGGGAACTCTCGCCGAACTGCCCCAGGAAATCGTCGGACACACCTGCACAGTAGTCCTCGACCACGCGAACCAGTCCGTTCAGACGGCGGCGCTCATTCTTTTCGGTGACAATCGTTTCTTCAAACGCTCCGATGAGATCGGGCAATTCGCTGATCGGTGGCACGGGCTCCCCATTTCAAGTCGTTGGAATCAATCCGGGATCGGCTTTTCCAAATTACGCTCAATCCTGATTTTATCGACTGGATGGAGGGGCGGCAATGCTCTCAGATGGGTCCCTTGATCGATCAGGGGGAATTTTCTCCCATCGTGTGGTCAAATCGCCCAAAGGAATGACAGGAAGGAAGAAGGATCGATGACGTACGAAATCAACCTTCCCGTCCGATTTGATGACGTCGACGCAGCAGGGGTCGTCTACTACCCCCGAATCCTCGACAAATGCCATCAGGCATTTGAATCCATCTTCTCCGAACGCGGAGAGACTCCCTATCACACCCTGTTCACCGAACGGAAGATCGGCTTCCCCAGTCGCAGCCTCGAGGTCGAATTCCTGGCTCCTGTTGAATACACCGGTTCCCTCACCCTGAGAGTGTCGACCACCCAGATCTCCGCACGCTCAGTCCACTTCAAATTTGAAGGTTATCAGGGAAGCAAATGCTGCTTCATTGCCAAGGTTGGCAAGGTCTGTTGCAAACCCCAGACAGACGGCAAGTTTGAAGCAGTGGAGATTCCCGAAGACATCCGCCAATTGTTGAATGAACTGGAAGAATCCAGTTGAGAGTCGTCGAAATCTACCCCTCGATTCAGGGAGAGAGTACGCGCGCTGGGATCCCCTGCGTCTTCATTCGCCTCGCGGGCTGTCCCCTCCGCTGTCGCTGGTGTGACACCGTGTACTCTTTCAAGGGTGGCGACGAAATGTCTCTGGAAGAAATTTGCGAGACCACTGCAACACACGGAATTGGTCTGGTCGAACTCACCGGGGGTGAACCCCTGGCTCAACCGGATGCAGGGTCGCTCTTGACGATGCTCTGTGATCGGTTCGAAGAGGTTCTTCTCGAAACCTCCGGAGCCTACCTTATCGCAGACCTTGACCCGAGGGTCGGCATCATCATGGACCTGAAGGCCCCGGGATCCGGTGAGGAAGATCGAAACCTGCTGGAAAACCTCGATCATCTGAAAGACGGCGATGAACTCAAATTGGTTCTTGCTGATCGAAACGACTATCTGTGGGCCAAACAACTGGTCGAGACCCATGAGATACGGGTTCCCATCCTGTTTTCTCCTGTTCATGGAGAACTGGAGGCGGCCCAACTTTCAGAATGGATACTGGAAGATCACTTGAAGGTGAGACTTCACCTTCAGCAGCACAAGTTCATATGGGATCCCCAGGAACGGGGTCGTTGAGCCCCTCTGCTCCCCTCCAGATATTGGAAAGGACTGTCGCCCAATGAGTCACGAGATTGAACTGTTGAGAAAGTTTTCCTTCGACTCAGCACACTCCCTGCCCAACGTGCCCGAGGGTCACAAGTGCCACCGATTGCATGGGCACACCTTTCATGTGGAAGTCCGGGTCACCGGGCCAGTTGGGGAAACCACTGGCTGGGTGATGGATTTCGCCGATCTCAAAAAAGTTGTGAACCCTGTGATCGACGAACTCGACCACCGTTATCTGAATGAAATTCCAGGATTGGAAAATCCCACCTCCGAACTGATTGCGGTCTGGATCTGGAATCGGATCGAGGGGAACCTCCCCGGGCTGAGTTCCGTTACCGTCCATGAAACATGCAACACCGGTTGTACCTACAGGGGACCTGCAGACGAGGAGTCTTGACGATGTGTGGAATCTTTGGAATCTCTTCTCCATCCGATGTAACCCCCACACTCCTGGAAGCTCTGGAGAAACTGGAGTACCGGGGATATGACTCTTGCGGACTTTCCATAGCCGGTGAAGACGGTCAGTTGCAAATCCGCAAGGGAGCGGGCCCAGTTCAGAGAGTGGCTTCCGAAGAACGCTTCTCAGAACTCCAGGGACATTGGGGACTCGGTCATGTCCGTTGGGCCACCCATGGAAGGGTCAGTCGACTCAATGCCCATCCCCTGGTCGATTCCTACAGCGATATTGCCATCGTGCACAATGGGATCTTGCAGGGGTATGAATCGCTTCGATCGGAGTTGGTTTCCGAAGGTCACACCTTCCTTTCGGAAACCGATTCAGAAGTCATCGCCCACCTCATCGAGAAAAATCTCAAGGACGGCCTGAAAGTCGAGGACGCGATTCTGGAGTGTGCCAGACAGTTGCAGGGCACCTACGCGATCGGAGTGATGACCCGCCAGGAACCGGGTGTTCTCTACGCACTGCGTAACGAGAGCCCATTGCTGATCGGTGTCGGAGAAGGCTTCCACTGTTTCTCATCTGATCCTCTGACTCTGGGTGGACTGACAGATCAGGTCATTTGGCTCGAAGACGGCGAGATGGCCCGTATCGACCGCAACAGTTGCCGTCTGCTCTCGATTGCGGACGGCCGTGAAATCAACCGCGAACCGGAAACCGTAACCATCTCTGCCCAGGCGGTCGACTTGAATGGGCATCCCGATTTCATGTCCAAGGAGATCGCAGAAAATGGAACGGTGGTCAAAACGGCTCTCTCCATCGAAGAAGCCAGGATCGACTCCATCGTCGAAGCGATTCTGCAATCGGAGAGAACCGTCCTTACCGGTGTCGGAACCAGCTATTTCGTCGCTTTGATGGGTCAATACATGATCAGTGAATTGGCAGACGAATTCACTCCGGCGATGTCCTCCGATGAGCTGCCCCATATGGTACCGCTCAGGGATTCGGACCATGTACTCGCCATCAGTCAGTCTGGAGAGACCTATGATACACTGCGGGCCCTTCGCCTTTCGCGAGCCCGCGGTGCAAATCTGTCTGCGATTCTGAATGTGGAATCCTCATCGATGGCCCGGGAAGTGGATCAGTATCTCAATCAGGGTGCGGGTCCTGAGATCTGTGTTCTCTCAACCAAATCAACGATTTCCCAGCTGACACTCATACTGAGAGTTGCCGTGCGACTCGGAGAGCGCAAGGGTGTCCTCAGTGGCCAAGCACTCGACGCCATCAAGAGTGACATGGCGGCCCTGCCCGCTCGTCTGGATAGCATCGCCAGTGGCGACCAGGGCCTGATCCGGGATCTCGCACGCCGTCACAGTGTCATGAGAAACTGGTTTTTCATCGGTCGGGGGATTCAGCACGGGCTGGCTCTGGAAGCCGCACTCAAATTCAAGGAAGTCACCTATTGCCATGCAGAGGGAATGTCCGCGGGAGCCTTGAAACATGGCACCATCTCCCTGATCGACGATGCCATGCATACCGTCATCTTCCTTCCGGGAACTGACACCGATGAGTTGCGTCAACATGCGATCGGCGCGATCGCCGAGATCTCGACCCGTGGCGGAAAAGTGATCTGCTTCCAGCCCAGTGGTTCTCCTCCTCCGGAGCCACGTCCCGACTTCATTATCGAGAGCCCTTCCGCCGGTCCATGGACCACCCCTCTGTTGCAACTGATGCAGGCGCAGCTGTTTGCCTACTACACGGCGAAAGCATTGGGGCGTAATGTCGACAAGCCTCGTGCACTGGCAAAATCGGTCACCGTGGGGTAGGTTGGCCACGCATTACAACCGTTGACCACAGGAGTTCATTTGTTCCTGCATCGCCTCTTCCCATCATGGCCCCTGATCCTGCTCATCACAGTCACAGGCTGTGGATCCCTGAATCTGAGGCCTCACGTTGATGAAGAGGTTCAACGCGCCGCAGGAATGCTGACTGGCTGCTTTGACAGCAAGGATCAGGCTATCTCAGATCCTGAAAACTATTTTCAGATCCGGCTGATCCTCGTACCGATTTGGCCAAAAGAAAAAATCGGACACTGGATGTATGTGGAGCAAGCCTCCTTCGAATCTCTGGAGCGCCCCTATCGGCAACGGATTCAACATGTCTACCGCGATGAAAATTCGCAGATTCGCAGCGACGTTTATCTGCTTCCGGGCAATCCTCTGGAATATGCCGGAGGTTGGGAAAATCCTGAGGAGATGTTTAAAGGATTAGGTCCACAGGATCTAACCCTGAGAGAGGGGTGCTCTGTTCTTCTGAAACCCGATGGAGCCGGGTTCGTCGGTTCTACCGTTGGCGAAGAGTGCCAGAGTTCACTGGGAGGGGCAGAGTACGCAACCAGCGAAGTGACCCTGAGTGACGGCTTGCTCGTCAGCTGGGATCAAGGCTGGAACAGTTCTGGCGAGCAGGTCTGGGGTGCAACAGCCGGAGGTTATCGTTTTGTCTACCGCGGACTGAAGCCAACGGAGTGAAACCATGAATGATTCGACTTTGCCCTTTGATCAGGTGGATGTTTTTGGCAGCAGTCCCTATCTGGGAAACCCGCTCGCCGTCGTTCACGATGCCACAGATTTCTCCACTGAGGAGATGGCCCGATTTGCCCGCTGGACCAATCTCTCGGAAACCACTTTTCTCTTGCCCCCCACCGATCCAGAAGCGGACTACCGGGTTCGAATCTTCACCCCTGAGGGAGAGTTGCCCTTCGCCGGTCACCCGACTCTGGGTAGCGCCTGGGCATGGCTGAATCGGGGCGGCGAGCCACAACAAGACCAGCAGATGATTCAGGAATGTGGCATCGGCAAGGTTCGCATCAGGAAACGGGATCAAGGGCTCGCTTTTGCGGCCCCGGGATTGCTCAGGGAAGGGCCTGTGGATGACTCCACCCTGCAAACAATTTGCAGCGGGCTATCC
>JACETR010000003.1 GCA_013911165.1 Planctomycetota bacterium
CTGGCCCGCACTTGTGATCCACTTCCGAATCTTGACGACGGGGTGATACACTTTCAGCAGGAATGACCCAGAAGAGGTGACGCATGAATGCAGATAATCATGATGGAGAGAATGCCAGCCTGGCAAATGACGGCCCCAGTGAGGGGCGGTCCAATTCCTGTTGCTGTAGATCTGTTCTCAAAAGTGCCGTGGTGATCGTCGCCTTGTCCTCTTTTCTGGCATTGACGACCAACGCCCTGAGGTCTTCCGGTTCTATCGATCTTTCCAGAAACTACTTCCGTACCTTGCAGGCACCGGTAAATCCGGTGCAGGAACAGGATTCGAACGGGAGTAACTCTGAGGTCAACCCTGCAGGAAATACCGGCGAAAGCATTTCTGATCAGGACACCACTTCCGGCCAGGAGGAAGCCCAGCCCGATGATGGTATCCAGAGGCTCACTTTCGAAGATGTGCATGATCACTTCATGACCGCTGAAGAGATGGTGGGCATGGGGGAATCCATCGTTGCTTTTGTGGATGCGAGGGTGCGTGATCAATATGAAGAGGGTCATATTCCGGGAGCTCTCTGGCTCTATCATTACGAGTCGGGAGACTTGATTGATGCCTTGCGTCCCCAGTTGGAGATGGCTTTCTTCATCATCGTCTACTGCAACGGCGGGGACTGTGAAGACAGTTTGTATCTGGCAGCGGATCTGGGATCCCTCTACGGATTGCCACCGGAAAACATCTATGTCTATGAAGGTGGGTTCAACGAGTGGAAAGAGCGGGAAATGCCCGTCGTCACTGGATCGGAGGCTCGCTGATGGATGCCCTGAAGCGCCTGGATGCCACAGGATTCCCACTGTTGTTGGCCCGCATCGTGGTTGGGTTTGTTTTTCTTTCCTACGGAATTGAAAAGGTCTCGGACCCTCTCGCCTTCCTCAAAAGTATCAAGAACTACGATTTGCTGCCTCTGGAGCCGACATGGTTCATCAACAGCATTGCCGTCATTTTGCCATTCACTGAGATCGTTTGTGGCCTTGCATTATTGTCGGGGGTCGGCTTGAGAGCGGGCGGAGCCATCACTTCGCTGATGTTGATGGCTTTTACTCCTGCAGTCTATTTGCTGGGCAGCAGTCTTGTTGGTACGACTGCCGAGTTTGATTCGCTTTGTAATGTGGTGGCCGATTGTGGCTGCGGATCCGGTGCGATTCCCATCTGCAACAAGCTTCTGGAAAATTGCGGGATGCTGATCCTGTCGCTTTGGGCAACCTTCAGCATGTCGAGCAAGTTTCGCGGCGGTTTGAGTACCGGATAATCCGGTGGAAGGGTGGTTCGCCCTTCACTCTTTCTCAAGAAGTCGCTGGATCGTTGCCTCGAGCAATCCTTCGCCTCCGGCACCGACTCGCACCCATGCGATGTCGCCCTTTTTGTCGATCAGCACCACCATGGGAATGCCTCCGACCCGGTAGGAATCGAATCCCTGTTTACCCGTGACCACGTAGGGGTACTCGACGCCGAAGCGGCGACGGAACTCGAGCAGGTGTTGCAGGAACGCTTCACGCGTCATCCCGCGCACGGTTTGGCCCCGCTGCTTGTTGTCTTTCTCTGGCAACCAGCCCTGGGCGTAAGGCTTGGTGACACCCAGTATCTGCAATCCCTTGTCGGCCCAGTGTTTCTGGATCTCGTCCAGTCCGGGCATCAACATGCGACAGGGCCCGCACCAAGTAGCCCAGAAATCGAGAAGGATCACCTTTCCCTTCATCGATTGAAGGCTTTGTTTTTTACCACCAAACCAGGTGGTACTGCCGAGGCTGGGCGCTTTCTTGCCGAGCAGTGCCAAACGCACCGCCGAGTTTCTGCGAGCTCGAGCCTCGTCTCCGTGATTGTTGAGATCGTCGGTGAGGCGACTCCAGGCGCGTTTGGCAGGAAGAACTTCCCCGAGGGCCGCTTTCAGATCTCCGTTGAGTAGCCACGCTTCGCGAATCTCGACACTGCCCGGGCTGAGATAGGGAATTCCTTTGTCGAGGACTGCGAGAGCATCTTCGATCTGGCCCATTTCGGAATAGGACTGGGACAGGGGAAGAATCGTCCGGGTGGCGATCTTTCTTTGCGGTTCTTCTCCTGCGAGATTTTCATCGAGGATGGTTTTGAGAACCTCAACCGCTTTGGAAAATCTCTGGTTCAACTGGTGATCTTGACCGACCACTCTCTGGCAACCGAGGCGCAGGAGAGCATGCTCTTCACCGGGGATCAGAGTTAAGATGTCTTGATCACCGATTTCCTTGAGCAAGTTTCGGCGGTGCCGCATCACTCCCGAGAGATCACCCTTGTCTTCAGCCTGAATCAGGGAGTTGTAATGTCTGGTGATTTCTTCAACAGGGCCGATAGAAGAAGGCTGAGGCGACAGAGTCAAAATCATCAATGTGACGAGTAGTGTATTCACAGGTCCTCCGCTGACAGTGATTCTTGTGTCCCTATCATAGAATTTTTGAGAGTCATTTGTCGATATCACTGTGAAAACCCTGAATACTTCGGGGAGCGGTCCGCTTCCAGAGGCCAGAGCAAATAAAGGAGGAGTGATGGTGAAAACGGTTCTGTTGGTCGGATGGTTGGCGTTGCTGGGTTCTTTCCCTCAGCAATCTTTGCCAAATACCGACGATCCGGCAAAAAAACCGCAGGTTTCCAAAGAACACGAACGCCTGGCTCAGGAGCAGGGGCTCTTCCGCTGGAAAGGGAAACTTGATTACACGTTTGGTCGGGTTGACCCACTGACCGGAGAGAAAGGGCCCAAGTACATTTCTCTGCAGGGAGAATCAACTTCACAGATGATCTTGGGTGAGCAGTTCCTGCTGACTCGGACCCTGACTCAGGGGAAGAAAACTCCTGAATACCAGATCCGGGGTTACCGGAGCGATCTGAAACAGTACTTCGTCATCGTGATGGAGGAGTTACGGACACCTTTTTCCTACCGGTCCGGGAAAGAAGAGAAGGGGGAAAGAATTCTGAAGGATCCCTCAGGGTATGTGACCGAGGTCACTCGGTTTGATGCGGATGACCAAAGCAGTGAGAGCGAGATCTTTCTGGGAGAGGCGAAAACGCCCTTCCTTACCCTGAGTTCCGAACCGAAAAAAGGCAGGACTACCGACCTTTGGGCAAGCCTGATGGCTGCGAAACCGATTCCGAGGGTGGTCAATACATCCGACGAGCGCGATGATCCCGCAGAGAACTATTCCCCTGAGCATCAGCTTTTTCACAAGTTTGCAGGAGACATGACTACAGAGTCGGAAGAAGTTCTGCCACGGGCGGGGAGAATCATCTGTGACGGTCGTTTTCTGGCTCTTCTCAACGTTTCAGATATCAAGAATAAAAGCGTGTCCAGTCTCACCCTGATCGGATTCGACAGCACCAGGGGGGCTTTCCAAATGTTCGTGCTTCACGATAAAAGTCCAAACCCGGAATATTACGAGGGCGATTTCGATGGTGTGACTCTGACCTTTCGCAATCCTTTCGCCGGGGAGGGTAAGGCAGATCAACCGGTACTGATTTACAACTTTGTGGCCAGAGGGCCCGGTTTCACGGAGACCGATTTGCGCACCGAAGCGGGAAAGAAGGCGGAGCCGGTACTCTTTAAACCGAGTCGCAATTTTCGCAGAAAGTAATCCGCAGCAGTTCAAAAAAACAGGCCCGCACTCCCGAAGGGTGTGCGGGCCTGTTCCGTTTGATGATCAGTAGCGATCTCAGGAGAGATCGAAGCGATCTGCGTTCATGACCTTGTTCCAGGCGCTGACGAAGTCGGCGACAAACTGATCTGACCCATCGTCGGAGGCGTAGACCTCGGAGATGGCGCGCAACTGGGAATTGGATCCGAAGACCAGGTCCACTGCGGAGGCGCGCCACTTCGGCTCGCCACTGTTGCTATCACTGCCCTCGTAGAGATGCTCGCAGCGCTCGGAGACCTGCCACTTCGTTCCCACGTCGAGCAGGTTGACGAAGAAGTCGTTGCTCAGAACACCGGGGCGATCGGTGAAGACACCGAACTCGGTGTGGCCTGTGTTGGCATTGAGAGCTCTCAGTCCACCGACGAGAACCGTCATTTCCGGCACACTCAGACCCAGCATTTGCGCACGGTCCACCAGCAACTCTTCCGAGGAACGGGTGCATGCTGCGGAGTAGTAGTTACGGAAACCATCCGCCTGCGGTTCCAGCACAGCGAAGGAATCCACATCAGTGTGCTCGGCAGTGGCGTCGGTACGGCCAGGAGTGAAGGGCACGTTGACGGTGTGTCCACCGGCAGCCGCGGCCGCTTCGACTGCGGCACAGCCTGCGAGGACGATCATGTCCGCCGTGGAGATCTGCTTGCCACCGGAGTGGGCATTGTTGAACTCACTGCGAATGCCTTCGAGGGACTCGAGGACCTCGGCCAGCTGTGACGGGTTGTTCGCTTCCCAGTACTTCTGCGGGGCCAACTGGATACGGGCGCCGTTGGCACCTCCGCGGTTATCGGTTCCACGGAAGGTGGAGGCGGAAGCCCATGCGGTGGCGACCAGCTTTTCACCGGCGATACCGGAGGCGTTGACCTTGGCCTTGAGTGAGGCCACGTCATCATCGTTGATCAGCTCGTGATCGACAGCGGGGACCGGGTCCTGCCAGATCAGGGCTTCGGCTGGAACCTGGGTACCGTAGCAACGGCTGATGGGGCCCATGTCGCGGTGGGTCAACTTGTACCAGGCGCGGGCAAAGGCATCGGCGAACTGGTCCGGGTTCTCGAGGAAGTTCTTCGAGATGGGGCCGTAAGCCTGATCCTCACGCAGGGCAAGGTCGGTGGTAAACATCACCGGAGCATGACGCTTGCTGGAATCATGGGCATCCGGCACGGTGCCATCGGCGGCAGCATCTGTGGGGATCCACTGGGTCGCGCCGGCAGGGCTCTTCGTCTGCTTCCACTCGTAACCGAAGAGGTTCTCGAAGTAGTTGTTGTCCCACTGAACCGGGTTGGTGGTCCAGGCACCTTCGAGGCCACTGGTGATGGCGTCGCCACCTTTTCCACTGCCGTAGCTGCTCATCCAGCCCATGCCCATATTCTCGGTCGGTGCGCCTTCCGGCTCAGGACCGACATGGGAATCGGGTGCGGCACCGTGGGCCTTGCCGAAGGTGTGTCCACCGGCGATCAGGGCGACGGTTTCCTCGTCATTCATCGCCATGCGACCGAAGGTCTCACGAATATCCTTGGCAGCGGCGATGGGATTCGGATTGCCATTAGGGCCTTCCGGGTTGACATAGATCAGACCCATCTGCACGGCACCGAGGTGACCTTCCAGCTCGCGGTCGCCACTGTAGCGTTCGTCGGCAAGCCACTCCGTCTCGGATCCCCAATAGATGTCGTCTTCCGGCTCGAAGACATCCTGACGGCCTCCTGAGAAACCGAAGGTCTTGAAACCCATCGACTCGAGGGCGCAGTTGCCGGTGTAGACCATCAGGTCTGCCCAGGACAGGCTGCGGCCGTACTTCTTCTTCACGGGCCAAAGCAACATGCGTGCCTTGTCGAGGTTGGCATTGTCGGGCCAGCTGTTGAGGGGAGCGAAACGCAGGGTTCCGGCTCCCGCACCACCACGACCATCACCGATGCGGTAGGTACCCGCACTGTGCCAGGCCATGCGGATGAAGAGAGGTCCGTAGTGACCGTAGTCTGCGGGCCACCACTCCTGTGAAGTGGTCATCACTTCCTCGATGTCCTTGCTCAGTTCTTCCAGATCGACATTTTTGAACTCTTCAACGTAGTTGAAGGTGTCGTTCATGGGGCTCACTTGCGGTGCGTTCTGGTTGAGCACCTTGAGGTTGAGTTGATTCGGCCACCAACGCTGGTTTGCGCTGGTGCTGGCAGCGATGTGCTGCTGCGGGCCACCCATTGCGGGGCACTTGCTGATATCGCTCATCCGTTCTCCTGTCTGTCCCCTCGACATTTGAGAGGGGAATTGAATGTTGGTTTGGGAGCCTCCGAGTTACGGCAGGCACCGCTGCGCACGATCCATCGATATCCCCAAGGATCTTTGACACAGGCCCTTTATGCTACCTTCCGCCATTCACGCGGAACAACCGAAAACCGACCGACTTTCCGGTCTACGGAGCCTTCTTTCGGGAACTTGGGATCGGGAGAGCCGCATTTTCCAGAATCAGCCAAGGCTCATGACCTCCGGGTCATGATCTTTTCTCACCTTTGCAGGCAGGGCCCCTGATTAAGGGATCGAAATGCCTGAGGCATCACTTAAAATAGGAATCACTATTTTGAATGATCGATCAGCAGGCTGTGGGTGATCACCCGCAGTTTTCAGGGGACGTCGGAAGCAGAGGCAGTTTCAATGTGGGCACGAAGATTCCCGGTGGTTCTGGCCAGTTTCCTGGGAGCCATGTTGTGGGCCGCAATTCCCTCATTTGCCCAGTCAGGCAATGAGGCCTGTTCCTCTCCCGGAATCACTTTTGGTGGAGAGACGGGGACTCCCGTTTCGATTTCCGATTCGATCCAGATCAACGACAGCCTGATCATCGAAGACTTGCACGTTCGGGTGGACATTAGCCACGGCTTTGTTGCCGATCTGCTCGTCGATCTGAATTCGCCAACGGGCACCACTCTCCGGCTTCATGACGGCCTGGGAGGAGACCTCGATGATCTGCGGGTCATCTTCAGCGATGACGGGGTGGCCAACGGGGCGGTGACCTATGACTTCGGCTGTTACATGCAGCCATCGAACGGACTCCTGAGTGTCTTCAGCGGTCAGAATACCCAGGGGGTGTGGACCCTGAATGTGGAGGATGATTTTCCTGCCAACAGTGATGGAGTCCTCAACAGCTGGTGCCTGCGATTCTTCAACTCGCCCGTCTCGGTTTTGCCGGCTGTGCAAAACTTTGCCTGCACTCCCACTCAGGACGGGGCCGTGCTCTCCTGGGATAACCCCCAGCCCTTCGGTTCCATCGAACTGACGGTCAACGGAACAGTCCTGTCATTACCGGGAAGTACGACGACCCACACCCTCAATGGAGTTGCACCGGGAACCCTGTTGGAAATCTCTGTTGTGGGTGCAGTGGCACCTCCCGGTCAATCGGTTTCCTGTGCGGAAGTCTGTGCGGTGACCACCCTGAATGGCCCCCCGACCCAGGTGGCGGTGACCATCGACGAACAGTACGACGACTGGAGTGGTGTCATACCTCTACAGGACCCGATCGGGGATGCGGTTCCCGGCGGCCACGATCTGCTGTCCCTTTCCGTGGCCGATGATGACGAGTCCCTGTTTCTTCGTTTCGATTTTGCCGGGCCGGAAGTGCAGCTTGATGAAGGGGACACACTGATTCTCTACATCGATACCGATGCCAATCCCAACACGGGGCTGGCCATCTCCGGGATCGGTGCCGAAGTGGAATGGGATTTTGGGGCCAGGCAGGGAACCGTGAGATCCGGGGGAGCGACCTTTCCGATCAGCCATGCGGATGTGGGCCTCGTCGCCGCACCCACCGTCTCGGGAACCCAGTTTGAAATCAGTCTTCGCAGAAACTCGCCACTGATCTCACTGGGATCGGAAGTTCGGGTGCTGTTGTGTGACGACCGACCCGGGGGAGATTGTCTTCCCGATTCAGGTGGGCTCTTTCACCCGCTGGCTCTGGGCCAATTACCTCCGGATGCCGAGATTCCCCTGACCCGGGAGCAGGCATCCGATCTGCGGGTCGTGAGTTACAACGTTCTCACCGATAACCCGTGGCAGGGGCAGGGGAATCGGATCGGCCGACAGTTGGCGGCGGTGGCAGCGGATATCTACTGTTTTCAGGAGATCTACAATCACACACCGGCTGAAACCGCCTCTTATGTGAGTTCATGGGTGAGCCCCAGCGGCGGTGGGAACTGGTTCAGTGCCGGTCAGTCCGACTGCATCTTTGTCAGCCGCTTCCCGATTCTGCAGACCTGGGCCCTGTCGGGGAACAGTGCGGCATGGATCGATACCTCCAGTGAGTGGGGGGTACCGACGATGGTGATCAACGCCCACCTTCCCTGCTGTGCCAATGAATCGGGCCGGCAGAACGAATGTGATCAGATTGCCGCGTTTATTCGTGATCAGCGCCTGGCAGGGCTGCTTTCGACCCACCCGGAGGCGGCGGTGCTGATTGTGGGGGATATGAACTTTGTCGGCGAATCCCGTCAGCGGACGACCCTGTTGACCGGGGACATTCTCGACGAGACCCAATGGGGCTGGGACTACCCCATGGATGCAGATGGATCCGATCTCATCGATACCAAATCGCGCCATGTCGCCCGACGTCAAATCTACACCTGGCGCAACGACAACGGCAGTTACTCCCCCGGTTATCTGGATTACATCATCTATTCCGATTCGGTTCTGGAGCTGGGGCGCCATTATGTGCTTCTGACCGATGAGATGTCGAACAGCTCACTCGTGCAGAATGGACTGCAGTTTGATGATTCGAACGGGTCAGATCATCTGCTGGTGGTGGCGGATTTCCGCCCTCTGGCAGCTGATACGCTGTTTCGTCGGGGAGACTGCAACGCTGACGGGTCTCTCAATATTTCCGATGCGGTCGCTTCTCTGCTCACCCTCTTTGGCGGCGGAGCTCCTCCCAGTTGTCAGGATTCCTGCGATGCGAATGACGATGGCACCCTGGATGTGTCGGATCCGGTGACGCTGCTGGGAATGCTCTTCTCAGGTTTTGGCGATCTGCCCGCACCGGGACCGCAGAACTGTGGGGCCGATCCCACCAGTGATGCACTGGACTGCTCCACCTTCAGCGGTTGTCCCTGATCGAGATCATCGTTCTGCAATGCGTGGGATCTGCAATTCCGCACTGTGCAGCTGAATCGCGTCGACATGGCCCGATCGGGACCCTGAAACCACATGAAGGTGGCTGTTGTGCAGGTGGTGGGTCAGTTTTCCGGCGGATTTCTCAACATAGATTCCGACCAGTTCCAGAGGTTCCTCGATAATGGAACCGCGCCAGGGAGGGATTCCCTGAGGGTCGGCAATGGGGCAGGAACCGGCAATCACGTGAAAATCGACGCGTCCTGCGACTCCACGGACCTTGACAGGAGTCGGCTTCAGAAGATCGAATCCGCGTTCCTTCAAGACTGCTGAAACTTTCTTTTCCATTTCAGAGTAGGTGGCACAGGGCCCCAGCTTTACCGATTCCCAGTGGGGAACCTCGGCGATGACAAGAAGTGTCGCCTGATCAGACTTCAGGAGATTTCGGGAGTGGGAGACTTGTTGATCGGATGAAGGATCAGTCGACCCTGAGGCGATGAAAGCGATTCCATCGATGAGGGTGATTTCTCCTTCGAGATTTGCCAGAGCCCCCACACCGATAGAGTTCGGGGTCACCACTTCAGCCAGAGGGACCCTGCCGGAAATTTTTCCCTCTTTCATAACCGCTCTCATACTGCCCCAGGTTTTGACCTCATAGTTGACGCCAGAAACCACCTTGTCCGGGCTCGAGGTACAGCTGGGCAGGAGAAGTGAGAGCAAAACAAGCAGGCAGAGAAGGCGGTGAATCACCAAGTTCTGAAGCTTCCTGTGAAGAGGAGCGAAAAATGCGTCCCCGGCAGGATTCGAACCTGCGACCTTCGGATTAGGAATCCGATGCTCTATCCAGCTGAGCTACGGGGACAGCCTGAATCATGACTAACCATCACAACCTGACCCGGGAGCGTATCGCCTTTGTCGAGATGGGTCGAGACGAACGGTAATTCATCTGCCAAATGCGACCGTTGTCGCAAAGGGTTCGATCCACGCCATATTGACAACGGCTCTTCTCTCATTGTCAAAAACTAACTAAATCAATACATTTAGTGGATCGGGAGAACTATAAAACTCTTCAATTTAATGGGGGAGAGACCCAATGAAGATCTTTTCTGTAACGACATCCTGTGTCGTATCTAGCCACGCCGCTTTCAAACGGCTCGGCCTTGTATTCATGTTTGTATTTGTTTCCCTGGGAATGTCAGGCACTCCACTGACGGCGCAGAACTGCGAAACAGGTTCTGAGACGTTGGCTGCCTCGGCAACCCATGTCGACAACTCCGGTTCATGGCTGGTTCGTGGTCAGGGCAGTGAGGTCGAGCTGTTACTCGAAGATCAGGGGAGTTGGACAAGCTTCCAGACTCTTGATCTGGGATTGCAGACTCTTCACTCGCTGGATCTGGATGGAACCTTGCTTGCCATCGGCCTGGGCAATGAGGTCCGCATCCTCAGTTATGACGGTTCCAGCTGGGTCGAGGAGTTTACTTTCGGACCTGCTGATCCCGCCTCGAGTTTCGGTCACAGCGTTGCCTTGTCCGGAAACCGACTGGCTGTGGGAGATCCAAACAACAATACGATCACTTTCTACACGCGACTCTTTACCAGTGGGCAGGCTGCTTCCTGGTTCACGAGTTCCACAAATATAGGATCTCCCGGGGGAACTCTGGGAGATGAGCTGGAAATGGTGGACGGTTACCTTGCCGCTGCGGACAGATCACTGGGTTCCATCGAGGTCTTTGTTCCGGTGGGAAGCCCATCTTTGGAATGGGAGGCTGATTCCAGTCTGACTCTGTCGAATGTTTCCGGATTCAGCCTCCATTCTTCAGGAGCTCATCTGGATCTTTTGGTTCCTTCTGCTTCCGGTGCACAAATTTATCGTCGTGCTGGAGCAGGTTGGGACCTGCAGAGTGATTTGTCTTTCACTGCAGGAGCCCGGCAGTACAGCGTTCTCTCCGCTGACAAGGCCGTCGTGACTACGGACTGTGGTCTGAGACTCTACTCGCAGGAAGCGGGCGTATGGGATTCAGGTGTTGAACTTCGCACACTCGATGCTGCTGTGGCTTGTATGGATTTGCATGGAGCACTGGACGATTCTCCGTTGGCCTTCGGTGACGCGGGAATTTACCTGAGCACCGCCTCCGACTTGCGTCTGATTTCCGGGTTGACCTACGCCGATTGTAATGGAAACGGATTGCCCGATTCCTGTGATCTGGCTGCCGGAACTCCGGACTGTAATGGCAATGGAATACCAGATAGTTGCGACTTCGCCAATGGTGACCAGGATTGCAACTCGAATGGTGTGATCGACGTTTGTGAGATCAATAACGGATTTGCTGAAGACTGTAACGGAAACCAGATTCCGGATACCTGCGACGCAATCAATGGCGTTCAGTTTGATACGCTTCCTCCGGTGATCGCCGGTGTCCCGGAAAATCAGGAGATCCTCCTGAACCCGGGTGTTTGTGCAGCGATTGCTGATTGGGTGGAGCCGACCGCGTCCGATATTTGCAGCAACGCCACCATCTCTTCAGATGTGGCATTGGGTTCCGAGTTGTTCCCGGGTGTCAATACGATCACCTTCACAGCCGAGGATGATCACGGCAACCAGTCCACCGCCAGTTTCACTGTGACGGTGAGTGAAAACATCCCGCCTGTTCTTGCCCAACTTCCGTCCATACCGGATTTTGATGCGGATCCCCAGACCTGCACTGCTATTGTCACCTGGGATGAGCCTACAGCCTCCGATATCTGTTCTGACGTGACAGTGACTTCGAGTCATCCGAATGGCTCGGAATTCCCACTCGGAGAGACACTTGTGGTCTTCACCGCAACAGATGTCAGCGGAAATACCGATATTGACGGATTCATCGTTCGTGTTGTCGACAACTCTGCTCCCTCGATCGAGCAGTTGCCCAACATTGAAGTTTCGGCTCCCGCAACAGCTTGTAATGCCACTGTCGACTGGATCGACCCAGTGGTTTCCGATTGCACCGGTGGGGTGACCCTTACACAGAACTTTGTGCAGCCTCTTGTCGGGTTGCCAGGCGTCAGGAATGTGACCTACACGGCAACCGATGCCAATGGACTGTCATCCACGATGACTTTCACTGTCAACATTCTTGATGACACTCCGCCGACTCTGGTGGGTCTGCCTGCGGATATGATTCTTAACACTGACCCGGGTGCCTGTGGTGCTACGGTTATTTGGGATCCGCCGACCGTGGTCGATAACTGCGATCTTGAACTGGAGCCTGTCAGTAACTTCGATCCTCCCTCCACCTTCGGTGTGGGTGTGACGACCGTGGTTTACACGGCCATCGACCCTTCCGGTAACGAGAGGGTGGGTTCATTCACGGTGACCGTGAATGACCTGGATATCCCTGTCTTCGTCAGTACCCCTGGACCGGTCTCTGCAGCGACCAGCACAACAGATTGCTCCGAGCCAGTGACCTGGAATCCGCCGTTAGCCGTCGACTGCTCCGCCAACCTCACCTACACCGCTTCTCATGATCCGGGAACCCCATTCCCGTTGGGAACCACGGATGTCACTTACGAGGTTTCTGATCTTTCTGGCTTCTCGTCGACGATTACTTTCCCTGTGACAGTGACCGATGGTTTCGGTCCGGAATTCCAGGGAGTGCCTGCAGACATCACTCAAGCGGTGACTCCGGGCGAGTGCAGTTCTCTGGTGACGTGGATCGAGCCGACAGCCACTGATTCCTGTGGAACTTCAACGATCAGTGGTTCCCATGCACCGGATACCGTCTTCCCTGTTGGTGTGACTCCGGTGACATACACGGCGATCGATGACAGTGGCAATGTCAGCACCGCGACCTTCAATGTGACCGTGACCGATGGAAATGCACCAGCATTCAGTTCGGTGGTGACCGATCAAAGTGCCGCTGCTGCCATTGGAATCTGCCAGGCCCAGATTTTCTGGGATGAGCCTACAGCCACTGACGACTGTGCAGATGTTGTCATCACATCGTCCCATGCTTCCGGATCATTCTTTGACAAGGGAGTCACGACGGTGACGTACACCGCTTCCGATGGTGGTGGTGAAGTGGACCAGTTCTCATTCAACGTGACCGTGACCGACGTGGAGGCTCCGAGTCTGCTCAATATGCCTGCAGATATCACTGTGGGTAATGTTCCGGGTGCTTGTGCCAACACTGTCTTCTGGTTGACTCCGACTGCATTCGATCATTGCGAGCCGGTCGGATTTGCCGCAAGTCATGTCCCGGGAACCAGCTTCCCGGTCGGTCAGACCGAGGTGACTTACACCTCTACAGATTCTTCCGGAAACACAGCAAGCGCCAGCTTCATGATTCTCGTGGAGGATCGGGATGCCCCGACCTTTGTCGATACACTGCCGAGTTTGACGACGGTGATCGATCCGGGAACATGCGGAGCAGTGGTAACCTGGGCCGAGCCTTTGGCGTTGGATGCTTGTGATGCAGAATTGACCATCACTTCCAATCACCAGTCAGGTGACATCTTCCCGGTGGGAAGCACTCTGGTGACCTACACTGCTACCGACGATTTCAATAACTCTACAAGCCTCTTCTTCAATGTGGTCGTGGAGGACAACGAAGGTCCCACGATTGTCGGGATTCCGCAGAGTTTCACTGCTGGAGTCGATGAAGGTGTTTGTGGTGCAACGGTGACATGGCAGGAGCCAGCACCTCTGGATTGCCAGTCGATGACAGTCCAAAAGAGCCATGATAATCCAGCCTTCCTTCCTCTGGGTGACACAACGGTGACTTACATCGTCACCGACGCCAGTGGAAATGCGACCACGGATTCATTTGTGATCACGGTTGTGGACGATCGTGCTCCGACATTCACGGCATTCCCTGAAAATATCTCGGTCTCGAATGATCAGGGAACCTGTGAGGCAACCGTGACCTGGGAGCCACTGCAGACGAGTGACCCCTGTTCAACTTCCTCATTCACCTTGAGTCATGAATCAGGATCCGTCTTCCCCCAAGGGGTGACGACAGTTACAGCGACCGCAACAGACCTTTCCGGTAACAGCCGTCAACAGAGCTTTACCGTCAGCGTTCTTGATACCGAGGCTCCAGTTCTTCTGGAAGCCCCTTCTGACCCGGTTTTCGTGGGTAACAGCACTCAAGAGTGTGATGCTGTCGCAAACTGGACCGTTCCTTCCTTCATCGACAACTGTGGTGGAGCAGTCACGGTCACTTCCAATCACCAGCCCGGTGATATCTTCCCGGTGGGAGAAACTCTTGTGAGTTACTCCGCTCTGGATGCGGACCTGAATGAGACGAACCACAGTTTCACGGTGATCGTTCTCGACACCACTGATCCGACGGTGGAACAGCTGCCTGAACCGGTACATGTTTCAACGCCGATCGATTCTTGCACTGCCATCGTCACTTGGCCTGAGCCCGTTGCGACCGATTGTGGTCAGGTTACGGCTACCAGTGACTTTGCCAACGGTGCAGAGTTGGGGATCGGATCCCATATCATTACGTACACCTTCTCGGATGATTCCGGAAACAGCACGATGGGTTCTTTCCTCGTCGTTGTTTCTGATGGCGAGAATCCGACGATCTCGAATATGCCTCAGGATGTGACGGTGACAAATACCACCTCCATGTGTGGGGTGAACGTGATTTGGAGTGAACCCTCGACCAGTGACTGCTCCTTCAGCAGCATGACTGCCAGTCACTCTCCGGGAGACTTGTTCTCCACGGGTGTGACGGAGGTTCAGTACACCTCAATCGATACCGAGGGTAACCAGTCGACAGCCAGCTTCCTGGTCACAGTCCTGGATGGTGAAAGTCCGCAGATCACTAATATGCCCACCGATATCACGGTGACCGCAGATCTGGGATCTTGTCAGGCAGCAGCCACTTGGGGCGACCCGCAGGCCATCGACTGTGTGTCTGCTGAATTGGCCTCCTCGCATCTTTCCGGAAGCCTTTTCGATATCGGTACGACTGAAGTGATCTACACAGCCACCGATACTGCAGGAAACTCCTCGCAAGCCTCATTCCACGTGACAGTGATCGATCAGGAAGCACCGCAAATCGCAAACATGCCGGATACGGTGATCGTCCAAAACAGCCCGGGCCTGTGCACCGGTGTGGCCACCTGGTCTGCACCGAGTGGAACCGACTGTTCCGGAATCGCCTCCATCACGCCCTCGATTTCTTCGGGGTCCGAGTTCCCGGTGGGAACCACCACTGTGTTCTACAGCGTGATTGACAACAGTGGTCTTGAGTCCGTAGCCAGTTTCCTCGTTGAGGTTCAGGACACAGAAGCGCCGACAATCCTCAATCTGCCTGGAACGGTAACGGTTTCCAACATCGCTGGTAACTGCTCTGGCCCGGCAACCTGGGAGACTCCTTCCACCGAAGATTGCTCGGGTTCTTTCATCACTTCTGACTACAACAGCGGGCAAATGTTTGCGCTGGGAAGCACCACCGTTACCTACACGGCAATGGATGAATGGGGCAATAGCAGTCAGTCCAGCTTTGAGGTGATTGTTGAGGATACGGAATCACCCTTCTTCACCAATCTTCCGGCGACGATGACCTTCTCAAGTACTTTGGGTACCTGTGAGGGATTGGCAACATGGCCGATGCCCACGGCGGCGGATCTCTGTAGCGCAGCTGCAGACGTCACCGTTACTTCCAGCCACGATTCTGGATCTGTGTTTGCTATCGGAGATCACACAGTGGTCTTCACCGCAACGGATGCCAGCGGCAATGAACATGCACAGTTGGTGACGATCAGCATTGTCGATATCGAGCCGCCGACGATCAGCGACATGCCTGCAGACCTTGTGGGAACAGCGTTGATCGGCGAGTGCGGAGTACCGATGTCCTGGAATCCGCCTGTGACCTCAGACTGTTCGGATGTCACTCTCACCAGCACATTCAGTTCCGGTGACCTGATTCCGATCGGCTTGAATACCATTACCTATACAGCGACCGACAGCGCTGGAAACTCTTCCAGTGCCTCGTTCTTCATTAACGTTGCTGATGCCGAAGCGCCGACCATCAGCAACTTGCCCGAAAATGTGATTTTGACCAATGACTTCGATTCCTGTGGAGCAATCCATTCATGGGTTGAGCCGACCATCGAGGACTGCAGTGATCTGATGCCCATCAGTATTTCTCACAGCAGTGGTTCTTTCTTTGAGCCGGGTATCACTGAAGTCTCTTACTCTGCGACCGATTTCTATGGAAACAGCACAACACAGAGTTTCACGGTCAATGTTGTTGACAAGGATGGTCCCCAGTTCCTGAACGTGGTTTCCTACGTTGAGTTGAACAACTATCCCGGTCTTTGCGGTGCAAATGCGTTCTGGCCAGAGCCGACGGTGGTCGACAACTGTGAAGTATCCAGTCTGCAGTCCACCGTTGAGCAGGGCGATTTCCTGCCGTTGGGTGAAACAGTGGTCAACTACGTGGCCATCGACAGTGAAGGCAACGCCAACACGACCTCGATCACGATCAATGTCATTGATAATGAAGCTCCGCAGGTGATCAACCTTCCGGCTCACATCTTCGCCGAGCCGGATCCGTCAACCTGCACTGCGATCGTGACCTGGCAGACTCCGGAAATCTCTGACAACTGTGACGGTGGTACGATTACCAGCTCGCATGAATCGGGAACAGAGTTCGAGGTGGGAACGCACACCGTGACCGTCATCGCTACTGACGCAGTTGGATTTGTGACGGAGGTCAGCTTCCAGATCACGGTCAATGAGTGCGGAGTGTCCTTCATTCGCGGTGACACCAACAATGACGGTGCCTTCGACATCTCTGACGCGATTGGAATCCTCCAGTACATCTTTGGCGGGGCCATGACCGATCCGACCTGTCTCGATTCACTGGATGAGAATGACGATGGCATGATCTCGATTGCGGATGCGATTTACCACTTCTCCCACCTCTTCTCGGGTGGTCCTGCTCCGGCAGCACCTTTCGACAGTTGTGGAGTCGACATGACGGCTGATGATCTGGGTTGCGAGAGCTACGGCGTCTGCCCCTGATCAATGCTGAAATCTGGATTTGCGGCTCCGATGGGATTCCCATCGGAGCCGCATTTTTTTGATCGAAGTCTCCATCTCCTCGTTTAATCTGCATGCTCCTTAATCTGCTGATCCGGAGGAATGATGGTCGCTAATTGGGTTCTCATATTGTCCTTGCTGGCATTCAGTCAGGATGGTTCCACCGAGGCTGCTGCAGATTCTTCTCTTCAGCCCTGGCCCCAGGGAGCACTGGAGGCTCTTGAGAGAATTCGAACCCCGGAAGGGGTCTCCAAACGCATCATTGCAGCGGGTCCCCTCGTCAGGGATCCGGTGGCCTTTGCTGTTGACCATCGGGGAAGGGCATATGTTTGCGAATCGGAACGTCAGGAATACGGCGTTGAAGACAATCGCTCCAGTCCGTTCTGGTTGCAGGATGATCTGGCTCTGCAGACGGTGGATGACCGCCTCGCCATGTATGAAAAACACAAGGATCGTCGCCTGGACGGAATGGGATATTACAGCGCACGCGAGGATCGGCTGACCTGCCTGAGCGATGAAGATGGGGATGGCATCATGGATACGGTGAAACCCTTCACCGATCCATTTGCTGAACCACTGGATGGCACACTTGCTGGCGTTCTCGTCGATGAGGGAACTGCCTGGATTACCAATATTCCCCATTTGTGGATTGCTACCGATGAGAATCAGGATGGTCAGGCCGAATCACGAAGGTCTGCCCAAAGGGGTTTTGGCGTTCGCATCGCCTTGCGTGGGCACGATATGCACGGGCTGGTCCGCGGCCCGGATGGGCGTATTTACTTCTCCATCGGTGACCGGGGTTTTTATCTGCAAACCGCTGATGGAAGACTTTTGCACGATGCCGGCTCAGGTGCAGTTTTCCGGTGTGAGCCGGATGGCTCTGCACTCGAAGTGGTGCATGTGGGGCTGCGCAATCCCCAGGAGCTCGCTTTCAATGACTTCGGAGACCTTTTCACCGGTGACAACAATTCCGACGCGGGAGACCGGGCGCGTATCGTTCAGATCTTGCCTGGTGGGGAGACCGGTTGGCGCATGGAGTACCAGACTCTGGAAGGTGGCAATCAACGGGGGCCGTGGAATCAGGAAGGAATCTGGCAGGTGGAGCACCCGCTCAGACCTCGATGGGCATCGCCTCCGATTACCTCTCTGGGGAGTGGTCCTTCGGGATTGGTTTACCATCCCGGGACAGGATTTCGCTCCGATTTGGCGGGCAGTTTCTTCATGTGTGATTTCCGTGGTGACCCGGCGGCCTCTCTTCTGTGGAGGTTTCGCCTCGAGCCGGATGGAGCGGGGTATCGACTCTCGGAAAAGGAAAAGTTTATCGAGGGCGTCCTGTGTACAGATGTCGATTTCACACCGAATGGGGCCTTGTGGATTTCTGCATGGGGGGGCGGTTGGGTTTCGACTGATCGCGGGCGGCTTTTTGAGTTCACCGATTCCGAAGGATTGCGCCCGCCCGTTGAAATGGGAGTCCAGGATCTGCTGACACGCAATGATCTGGATTCATTTGCTGCGGATCGGTTGGCGGGGGCGGTCACTCTCGAAAATTGGCTGGGTTCCGCAGATCGCCGGGTTCGTCAGCGTATCCAGAACCACCTCGCCTCAGGAGGAGAAAAAGAAGCCGATCTTCTGGTCTCCATCGCACGGGGTGGAAAATCGGCTACCGAAAATCTGTTGGGCAGAATCCATGCACTTTGGGGATTGGAACAATGGACGCGTCGAAACCCCGGAGATCAGGGACAACGATTGTTGTCATTGGCCTCTCTGGAGGGTGACCCCCACGAAGAGGTCCGTCGTCAATTGGCACGGGTAATCGGGGATGGAGCAGGGACCCGTGGAAAGTCTGTGTTGATTCGGTTGTTGGAGGATCCCTCTCCCCGGGTTCGATCTTCAGCAGCATTGGCACTCGCAAAATTCGGTGTCCCCGAAGCTCGCGAGGATTTTTTCAGAATCGGTCTGGAGGCCGCCGCCGACGACCCGGTTCTTCATCATTCCGCAGTGATGGCTCTGGCGGGATCCTGTACAGAGGCTGAGCTTCTGCTGGAAGGCTTGTCGAGAGACTCTTCAAAGGAACGAAGAATGTTGGCTCTGCTGGCACTTCGCAAAAAACATCACCCCTGGTGGCTCTTTTCAGGAAAGCAGGGCAATGTTGATGTCGCTGCGACTGAGCGAACTGAGCCCTTTGACCCGGCGGATCTTCTGCAATCGGGATTGCGATACAAGTTGAATGAAACGGGTTCCACTCTTGCCAGACCGGTTGCCCCTTCTCTGGCCCATTTTCTCAATGATGCAGATCCGGAGATCGTGGCAGAGGCAGCCCGGGCTATCCACGATCTGGATTGCACGGAGGCGATGAGTCCTCTGGCGGATCTGCTGATTCAGTGGTCGAAGATGCCTGCGGAAGAAGTGGCGGCCATGGGCGATTGGATCTGGCCGACGGGAAGAAGGGTGATCGATGCTGCCCAGCGTCATGGTGGGGCCCGACATCTCATAGCATTGGTCGAATTCGCCGGACGGACGGACGCCCCTGATGGGTTGCGTCGATTGGCATTGCAGGCTGCCGCCGAATGGAATTCTCCTCCCTCGAGAGAGGGAGTGAGAGGGCTGGTCAGGCCGGTGGAGCCTGAACAGCGGCCACAGGATTTCGTTCCCCGGGAAGTGATCGAAGACCCTCTTGGTCCATTGCTGAAGACCGGTTCCCTGAAAGGAGTGGCACTGAAAGTCGCTCTGGTTCATGGGATTGAGCTGGACCCATCCATCAACAGAACAGTTCTCGAGTCAGCGGAGCAGACTGCCGAATTCAGGATTCAGGCTCTCGAACAGTTACAGACCGTAATCTCAGCGGAGGAGCTGGCTGTCATTCTGAAACCTCTCGTTGGAAAAGGTGAAGCCAGTCTGCAACTGAGAATGGGTGAAGCATTGCAGGCGGAATCAGACCGACCGACTTATCTGATGAACACCTACGAGCAGGGCGGAGAGTTGTCGCTACGTCAGTTGGCGATTCGGCGTCTGGCACAGCAGTATTCTGGCAAGGCCGGAGTGGTCGACTGGTTGATACGACAGCTGGACCGTCTCGATCAGGGAGAAGTGAAACCGGAACTGACTCTCGATGTATTGAGAGCCTGTGAAGAGTCCGGCTCCGATTCTTTGCTGGAGCGTGCGCTCTCCAAAAGAATGGGGACCGATGAGGATCGGGTTGACGACCATTTCTGGGCACTCGCAGGGGGCAATGCAGTCAGGGGACAGAAGGTTTTTACAGAGCACCCGGCGGCCCAGTGTCTTCGGTGTCACCAGAGAGATGGAAATGGAGGGGTTTCCGGACCTGGTCTGGACGGACTCAGGGATCGCCGGGACCGGCGTCATATTCTGCAAAGCATCGTCGATCCATCCGCCGAAATCACCGAGGGGTACAGTGCCGAAAATGGCCTGTCTGCCATGCCGGAAGTGCACTGGATTCTGGAACCGGAGGAGATCCGCGACCTGCTGGAATATCTCGGGAGTTAATGGGTTGACTTCGTTAACAAACTGGTTTACAAACATTGGTGTCCCAAAGACCCAATTTTCCCGAGTTGGGCCTTTCATTGCTTTGGACACTCTTGGGAACAGTCGTGGCCATCTATTGAATCTCTTCCGGGTCCCTCACTCCTCACTCCACTTAACCCGGGAGTGGTGTTCTTTGTCATGACTGTTCCCAAGGGTAATAATCCCGCCAGTTAAGCCTTGTCTGTCGGGAAAGGCAGGTCTGGCAACTTTCTCGTCGGGTGGTTGGCAAGGACCGATAAGTCGATACAATCAGAGTTGCTCGGGCTCGAGAATTTGATCAAAAGGAGGACACTTTGCGGGTTTCCGTTATGGGAACTTTCCCGTGTCATTCTAAGGTCGATTGGGGCTTTCCCAGACGGTCGAGAGCCTCGAGGAGGTGGGAAGGTGTGCGTCGTGGAGACTTCCGGTCCCCCGGCGTGCACTTCATTTTCTTCCCGCCAGGTGTGGACAGGTATAGATGCTGAAAACATGAACCCTGTGAGCGATTTATCCGACGAGGTGTGTCGGTGCGGTTTATCAGGGTCTGGAAAAACAAGACAACTTTAATGGGGTGTGTCGGGGCGACAAGCCCTGGAGTGAGACCGAAAGGAACACACGATTATGCTTCGATCGATGATGATCATGCTGACCATTGCAATGGCAGTTTCTTTTGTGCCTGCAGTTGCTATTGCGGGCGGTAGTGCATTTCAGTTCAGCCTGACTGGCGGTGCCGGTGCAGCAGGTGACAGCTTCACCTCTTCTGCGCTTTTGGACAATGCCGGTGGTGGAGACGTTCAGGGTTGGTCCTTCGGTGTCTGCAGTGACCCTGCAGCCCTGACCGTAGACGGAGCCGCCAGCGGTGCCGACACGGAGACCGCCAAGAACGGATCTGCTCCTGACTTCAACCAGATCAGTACTTTTGCTGACGGTGCCACCCAGGGTGTGGTTCTCTGCTTCACCGGCTGTGCCGTGATCGGAGACACCTCCGGTTTCGAGATGCTGACGATCGATTACACGATCGCCGGTTCCTCTGACACCACCATCGACTACTGCGGAACTCTGGGAGCTCCCCCGGTGAACACCGTGGTCGTGGTTGGCGGAGCCAGCCTTGCTCCCGCCACCAGTGGTGGATTGATCGACGTGATCAACCCGAACCAGTTGAGCGCCTCCAGTGGAACCGCCGTCCTCGGTGACGCCGCTTCCACCACCGTGAGCTTCAACAACGTCAACTACCCGGCCATCGACGCCGTCCAGATTAACCTCGGATACGACAACACCGTCGTTTCTGCGGCTTCTGTCGACGCCGATTTCGCCTTCGAGACCTTCCTGGTTCAGGACTTCACCGGCAATGGTGGTGAGATTGTGGTTGGCGGCCTTGCCGACATCACTCCTCCTCTGGACGGACTGATTCCGGCCGGTGCCTCCACCGACCTCTTCACCGTGACCTGGAACACCGACGCCGAGGGTACCTCCGCCATGACCTTCCCGGCCACCGCCGGTAGCCCGGCTCAGGATCTTCTCTTCGTTGCTGGTCAGTCCAGCCTGGAGACCCCGACCCTGATCGACGGTTCCCTGACCGTGGTGAACTTCAACCAGTTCCTGCGTTCCGACTGCAACAGTGACGGAACCGTCAACATTGCGGACGGTGTTTACGGTATCAACTACCTCTTCCAGGGTGGTGCTGATCCGGTCTGTGACGACGCCTGTGACTCCAATGACGACGGTGCCATCGACGCCGCCGACATGATCTACATCTTCAACTACCGCTTCCTTGAGGGCCCGGCTCCGCTGGCACCCTTCCCGAGTGCGGACCTCGACCCGACCCCGGGCGACGGACTGGGATGTGACGGCGACGCCGACGATCTGTAGAAATCACTGATTTCGAAACAAGAAGGCCGCTCGATCGATGATCGAGCGGCCTTTTTTCTTGTGTATTTTTGAAGTGATACCGAAGTGTTTTAAAGTTTCAGTTTGCCGATGGCCTCAGCAGTGAATTCGATATCTTCGGCAGTGTGTGCGAGTGAGACAAAGCCCGCTTCATACGAAGAGGGGGCGATGGCCACACC
Source organism: Planctomycetota bacterium (assembly GCA_013911165.1). GTDB lineage: Bacteria > Planctomycetota > UBA8108 > UBA1146 > UBA1146 > UBA12191. Next base: position 22,410 of record JACETR010000003.1, read on the forward strand.
TTCGGCGAGCAAGCCGTGGAAGAACTTCTTGAACAGCTCCACATCTCCCTGAGAGGCGTCATGAAAGTTGTTCACCGTTTTCGCAGTGAAGAAGAGGCCGAACATCGATCCGACCCGATGCCATGAGTGGGGGATGCCATGCTGGTCCAGAGCCTCTTTCCACAGCTGGTGCAGTTGGGCTGAACGCTGATCCAGAGTGTTGTAGATCTCGTCTGAATCACTGCGCAGCCGCTTGAGCAGGGCGATTCCAGCGGCCACCGACAGTGGGTTGCCACTGAGGGTTCCTGCCTGATAGACCGCACCGGTCGGAGAGAAATGCTCCATGTATTTCTGGGGTCCGCAGACGACCCCCATGGGCATGCCACCACCGACAATTTTGCCCAGAGTGGTCAGGTCAGGAGTGACCCCGAGCAGACCTTGTGCGCATTGGGGGCTGACCCGGAAACCGGTCATGACCTCGTCAAAGACGAGCAGGGATCCATGTTTGTCACAAAGGTCTCTCAGCCCCTCCAGGAATCCCTCAACCGGTGGGACGCAGCCCATGTTGCCTGCGATCGGCTCGACGAAGATGGCTGCCACATCCGATCCGTGTTCCTGCATCAGGGATTCCACTGCAGCCAGGTCATTGAAGGGGGCAACCAGGGTCAGGTTGGCAGTGGCCTCGGGAACACCCGGGCTCGACGGATGGCCATGGGTTGCGGCACCGGATCCTGCGGCCACGAGGAAAGAATCGCCGTGTCCGTGGTAGCAGCCTTCAAACTTGATGAAGAGTGATCGGCCGGTGATGCCCCGTGCCAATCGCAATGCGGACATCGTCGCCTCGGTTCCACTGGAGGTCAGGCGAGCCATTTCTGCGGACGGAACCATATCGACGATCAGCTCCGCGATTTCTACCTCTGCGGCAGTGGGCGCGCCAAAGGAGGTGCCATGGACAGCGGTCCTGGCGATCGCCTCCAGAATCTCCGGATGGGCATGGCCCAGAATCATGGGGCCCCAGGAGCCGACGAAGTCGATGTACTCCCGGTTGTCTTCATCGAGGATTCGGCAGCCTTTGGCGGAGCGGATGAAGCGGGGAGTCCCCCCCACAGATCCAAAGGCGCGGACGGGGCTGTTGACCCCCCCGGGAATCAGCTTTTTTGCGCGGTCGAAGAGGGACTGGTTACCGTGACCGGCGGCATCGTTGAGTGATTCACTGTCATTGACGTTCATCGTGCTCTCCCTGCTGTCAATTTCCGGAAGTATATCCGCCACCGCTTCGAGGGGTACCCACACTACGGAGGCAGAGAGTAAAGAAGCAAGAGCACAGCGGTCCTCCCGCTCCTGAAATCTGTACGTTAAAGAGTGGCAACTACCTCTGGTTCGGGGGGGTGGATACGATGTGCGGGCGAAACGGAGTTGAAATGAAACTGATACTTTTGGTGATGGTCCTTCTGCTGGTCAGTGCCCGGGTCTGTGGCGGGGGTGATCGGGTTTTCGGTCTGCCTCTGGCGACCCGTTCTCCTGCTCTGGCCAAAAATGGCATGGCCGCGACGAGTCAGCCGTTGGCCACGGATGCGGCCCTCGACATTCTCAAGGCCGGGGGCAATGCCATCGATGCTGCCATCGCTGCCAATGCCTGCCTTGGATTGATGGAACCGACCGGCTGCGGCATCGGCGGCGACCTCTTTGCCATCGTCTGGGATGCGGAGGAGAGCAAACTTCATGGTTACAACGGTTCCGGAAGATCTCCTGGCGGTTTGACTCTGGAAAAGCTGAAGGAAGAACTCTCCGATCGCGGTCTCGATGAGATTCCGGCTCATGGAACCCTGCCCATCTCTGTTCCGGGTTGTGTGGACGGCTGGATCAGTCTTCATGAAAAGTTTGGAAAATTGCCCCTTGAGAAAGTGCTGGAGCCGGCGATTCGGCATGCCCGCGAGGGGTTCCCTGTCTCGCAGGTGATCGCTTACTACTGGCAGGCCAGTGTTCGCAAACTCGAGCCACAGCCAGGGTTCATGGAGACATTCACCCGCGACGGCCGTGCTCCTGTGGAAGGAGAGCTGTGGAAGAATCCCGACCTTGCACAGAGTTACGAGCGGATTGCCAAAGAGGGTCGCGCCGGCTTCTACAAAGGTGAAGTGGCCGAGAGGATGGCCCGATTTGTTCAAGAGCATGGTGGCTATCTCACGGTGGAGGATCTCGCTTCCCACCGGGGAGAGTGGGTCGAGCCGGTGAGTACCAACTATCGCGGTGTGGACGTATGGCAGCTGCCCCCCAATGGGCAGGGGCTCGCTGTCTTGCAGATCCTGAACATCATGGAGGGGTATCCGGTAAGGGATTGGGGCTTCGGCAGTACTGAGCTGTTGCATCACTTCATCGAAGCGAAAAAACAGGTTTTCGAGGATCGTGCCCGGGATTACGTCGATCCGGATTTTCACAAGGTACCGATCAGGGATCTGATCTCCAGGGAGAGAGCCGCTCTGCAGAGAAGTGCGATCTCTTCAGAGAAGGCCGCCCGGTCCATCGATACCGGCAGGGCACAAACCCGTGATGGAGACACGGTCTACCTGTCCGTAGCGGACTCGGATGGAAACATGATCTCGCTGATCCAAAGCAACTATCGCGGAATTGGCAGCGGCGTTTGCCCACCGGGTCTCGGGTTTGGTTTGCAGGACCGGGGTGAACTTTTTTCGCTGGATAAAGAGCACGCCAACGTCTACGAGCCTGGAAAGCGTCCTTTTCATACCATCATTCCCGGCTTTGCCTTCCGGGACGGAAAGCCCTGGCTTTCATTTGGAGTGATGGGAGGGGCAACCCAGCCTCAGGCACAGGCATGGGTCTTGCTGAACATGATCGATTTCGACATGAATCTGCAAGAGGCGGGAGACGCTCCCAGAGTCGTTCATGTCGGTTCTTCACAGCCCACCGGTTTTGTCATGAAAGATGGTGGAGAGGTGGCCATCGAAAGCGGCGTCTCTGCAGACGTTATCGCCGAGTTGGAAAAACGGGGGCACGTCATTTCCAAAAAGCGGGGGCTCTTTGGTGGTTACCAGGCAGTGATGCGCGATCTCAAACACGGGACGTGGGTTGGAGCCAGTGAGTCGAGAAAGGATGGCCATGCGGCAGGGTATTAATCTTCTGATTTCTTCGCTTTGGATACCGATCTTCGTTGTGATCATCGTATGGAGTTTCGGGGCCGATCAGAATGAAGCCCGATCCATAAAGATACAGCAGGTTGAGGTCCCCTGTCTCCCCGGTGGAGCCTTGCCATCCCTGACCCTGAATCAATCAGGAATCCCGCTGATTTCCTGGGTCGACCGGGAAGCGGACGGAGCCGCTGTTCTGAAGTTTGCCAAGTGGCAAGGCAACGAATGGTCGCCGCCGCGGGAAATCGTTCGTGGAAAAACATGGTTCGTCAACTGGGCTGACTACCCAACGATGGCAGTTTTGGATGATGGGACTCTGGCGGTCCATTGGCTCGACAAAATTTCCTCTGATACCTATGCCTATGGAATCAAGATCTCCCTCTCCAGAGATGGCGGTGAAACCTGGAGTGATCCGGTGATTCCGCATTCTGACCGTTCACCTTCGGAGCATGGTTTTCTCTCTCTGAAATCAGTGGGCGAGCGTTTTCATCTGGCTTGGCTTGATGGTCGTGAAACGCTGAAGGGCAAACCGATGACCCTGCGCTCACGATATTTGTCTGCCGATGGAACGATGTCAGATGAGATTCTTCTCGACGAATCGGTCTGTGATTGTTGCCCCGTGGATGCGGTGGTCGGCAAAGATGGTGTGGTGACTTTTTATCGCGACAGAGACCACATGGAAGTCAGGGACATCGCCTGGATAGAACAGGGGGTCTCCGACGGGAAGCCTGTCAGCTCGTCGCTGGTTCATGATGACCAATGGATCCAGCCGGGTTGTCCCGTGAATGGCCCTGCGGTTGCAGGCGACAGCGGACAGTGGGTCGCCGTCTGGTACACCGAATCCGGAAGCATGACAGCGAAAGACCGGGGCGCCGTCTTTCTGCGGAGCCTGGACACTGCCGAGGAGCGGTATGGAAAAGTGCACAGAATCGATGCCGGCAACCCTCTGGGGAGAGTGGATGTCTGCCAGGGTACAGACGATCGCTTCCTGATCTGCTGGATGGAAGAAGTGGATGGCAAGGCGGAGGTTTCAGTCAGACCCTGGAAGTTGGGATCCCTGACCGAAAACCGGTGGGTGGTGGCGGAGACATCCGCTGGCAGGAAAAGCGGGTTTCCGCAGATCGTGCAGATTCCCGGCACTCAGCAGGCACTGGTTGCCTACACCGTCTTTGACGAAGGAAATCTCAGCAGGGTGGAAACGGCATGGCTCAATTGGGGTCAAAATCAGCCCTGAGGTGTTCAGGGAACTGTCCGTCATTGCCTTTCGTCCTTGTCACTGCGGAAGGCAGGGATAGGCTGGAAGGCTCAACAAAGCAGAGGGGTACCCATGGATCACCTGAATAAGCCGGAAGAGGAAATCTCCGAATCCAATTATCTGAACCGACGGGATATTCTTCGTGGTCTCGGATACGGAGCCGCCGGATTGACCGCTCTCTCGGTTCCCGGTTTCCTTCGCGGCATGAACGGTTCACTACTGCTCGACGACGAAGCGGTCAAGGAAGCATTCAAGCCGGCAATAGGAGACCTGCACTCAGACCTGTTCCCTGCCAAAAAGTCGAAAGCCTACTCGATTGCACCGAGGACCCTGACAGAAGAGAAAGTGGCTTCCACCTACAACAACTTCTATGAGTTTACGACGGTCAAGAATCGTGTCTGGCAAATGGCCAGGGGATTCAAGGCGACGCCCTGGAAGATTGACGTCGGAGGCGCAGTCGAGAAAGAGTTCACTCTCGATCTGGAAGATCTTCTCAAGTTGGCTCCCCTCGAAGAACGCACATATCGTTTTCGATGTGTCGAAACGTGGGCGATGCAGGTTCCGTGGACCGGTTACCCCTTGAGCAAGTTGATCGATCGTTGCAAGCCACTGGGCAAGGCCAAGTACATCAAGTTTGTTTCGATCCTCGATAAAGACCGGCTTCCAGGGCAATCAGACCCGCAGTGGCCATGGCCTTACTTCGAAGCTCTCCGTCTCGATGAGGCACGTCATGATCTGGCGATGGTCTGCGTGGGAATCTTTGGCCACGCTCTGCCGATGCAGTTCGGAGCTCCCTGGCGTGTGATCGTTCCGTGGAAGTACGGTTACAAGTCACCGAAATCCATCGTGCGGATCGAGTTCACTGAAGAGAAACCGAGTACCTTCTGGAACTCTGCGATTCCGAATGAGTACGGGTTCTATTCGAATGTCGACCCTTCAAAGCCGCACCCACGCTGGAGTCAGGCGATGGAGAGAGATATCGGAACCGGCAAGCGTCGACCGACCCTGCTCTACAATGGATACGCCGAGCAGGTGGCCAGCCTCTACAAGGGGGACGAACACTGAGCCTGTTTTCAGGTCAGGAAAAAGAATCTGCAGGCCAAAGTTCGTCGACCAGGTCGCCGATGGTCCCGGTTTCATTGCTGCCGATGATCCTGTCTGCCACATTTTTCAGTTCGTCCATGGCATTGCCCATCGCCACTCCGAGCCCTGCTTCCGTCACCATAGGCAGATCATTGGTGGCATCTCCGATGGCCACCACCTCTTCCGGAGAAATCCCTTCCTCTTCTTGAAGATAGATCAGCGCTTCTTTCTTACCTTCGCAGGGAGGTTGGATATCGACGACCTTGAGGGGACTGTCCCGGAGTTCTGGCAAAAGGCTCAGGGGAAACCATGTCATGTAGGCATCGGCGTCATGAATCGCTCTGATTTCTTCTGCAAACTCTGCGGCATTTTCGTGGCGCTCAGAGAAAACGGAGAGACGGATCGGTTTTTCGAGGCGCAACTCTTCTTCGCTGACGAGGTCGATGTGGGTCATGTCATGCAGTGGGAATTCAAGGACCTGGGGTCTTGCTGTGAATGCCCGCTTTGTCTGTGCACACATCACGATGGGCATGAGATCTTCCCGGTGGGCGAAATCCAGAATGACGTCGAGTTGTTCCGCATCGATCAGACGTTCGCGGATCAACCTGCGATCCTTGGGGCACCAGAGTGCGGCTCCGTTGTAGATGATGGTGGGCAGGTGAATGCCGAGATCGTCGATGGTCGGTGCCGCAGATTTTTCGGATCTGCCAGTGGCGACCATGACCCGGATCCCCTGGTCGTGAATTCTGTGCAAAGCTGCACGGGTGTGGGGGTGGATGACCCCATCATCGGAAACCAGTGTGCCGTCCAGATCGAGGATTATGGCCCTGTGACGTTGCATGTTTCTCTCCTGCTCCACGATCGGGATGTTGCGGTCTGAGTCCCCTTTGGGCAAGGCTTCGGAATGACTTCAATGGCGGGGCTGACCTGTTTAGGATGGGATCAGAAGTGCTGGAGAACGACTGTGAGGATTGGAATCCCACAGGCGGAGCCACGGAATCGGCAACGGGAGGAGCCCCACGATGACCAGTCACGCAGAAAACGGTTTGAAAGTGATCGCCGTCTCTCTCGGCAAGGGAAAAGTCGCCTGGAAGGTTGACTTTCCACCGGTAGGCCTCAAGGATTCGCGCCTGAAGGGCCATTGGGAATCTCTCGAGGAAGCTTTGACGGTCCTGAAAAATTCCTGCAATAAATCGGAAGTAGACCCGGAAACGGCTTCAATGGCCGATGAACACTGTCCAGATACTCCCTGGGCGAGCTGACCAAAACTGGGCGGATTTACTCGCAAGAGTGGTCATCCTTGGGGAAAATACTGGAATATCGGAGAGCCGCTCTTGCCGGAATTGCCCCGCTCAAACGGGGAAACAGGTATTCTGCGGTTGAGTTGAAATCGTCCCCGCCCGGGCCTGTTGAGTCTGGAACGGGATCATTGCCAGAGGATCCCTTCAAAGAGGTCGATCCCTGCCAAGAGGAAGGTAAAGGAGAGGCATGTCCACCTTGAACGAATTCAAAATCGAACCCAAGGTCACGATCTTCAGACCAACTGCAGAAGAGTTGCGGGCGATGACGGCAGAAATGCCGAATGCCTTTCATACTTCCTTCGACAACTACAACGTTCACGCAAAGGTCGACTCGCGCTCGAAAAAGTCGACTTATGTGATCGACGATGATCCGACTCGCCACAGTGACCAGTGCGTCACCCGCGAGGAGGCGGATCGCCTGGCTGCCATGCAGGATGAGTTCATTCGTGGCGCAGAGATGATTTGTGTGGATGGATACATCGGTAACCACCCCCAGTACCGTACCTCCGCCCGTCTTTGGATTGAAAAAGCCCACGCCAACATTGCAGGTATGCAGAACCTCCTTTATTACCCCCTGGACGGTGACGAGGGAGAAGACTGGAATCCGACACTGACCGTGGTTTACACCCCCAGCGTCAAGGCAGAGGGTTACCCGGATGATCGTGTCATCACCGTTGACCTCGAGGCCGGTGTGACCCGCGTCATGAACTCCGATTACTTCGGTGAGTCGAAAAAAGGTGGCCTGCGCATGTGGAATGCCATGGTCTACAACCAGGGCGGCTTGCCCCTTCATGCCGGCTGCAAGGTGATCCCCGTGGAAGACACGGCAAAGTGCGCCCTGATCGTCGGACTCAGCGGCACAGGAAAGACCACCACGACCTTCACCCGCCAGAACGGTTCGGGGCCGGTTCAGGATGACTTTGTGGCATGGATGCCGGATGGAGTGATCCAGTCCACCGAGAATGGTTGTTTCGCAAAGACTTTCGCACTCTCAGTAGAAGATGAGCCGACGATTCACGCCGCTGTTTGTCGTCACGAGTCTTACCTTGAGAACGTGGCACAAAAAGATGATGGAAGTGTCGATTTCTTCGACGAGTCCTACACACAGAATGGCCGTGCGGTGATCCGCATGCAGGATGTGGACGGTGCCATCGATGCACGGGAAGTTCCCAAGGCGGATTTCCTGCTCATCCTCAACTGCAACGAAAACATCATCCCGGGAGTTTGCAAACTCGACAACAAGCAGGCAGCAGCCTACTTCATGCTCGGTGAAACCCAGGGAACCAGTGCTGGCGGAAAAGATGAAGCAGGCAAGTTCCTGCGAGTCCCGGGAACGAATCCTTTCTTCCCGCTGCTCCATGCCCAGCAGGGAAATCGCTTCCTCGAGTTGCTCAAGAAGCAGCCGTTGGAAGTTTACCTGATGAACACCGGGCGAGTGGGTGGACCCGCCACCGACGATCGCTCGAAAAAGGTTCGCATTCCTCACTCCAGTGCCATCGTCAAAGGCATTGCTGAGAACACCATTACCTGGGAAGCCGACCCTGATTTCGGATACCAGGTAGCCAGTGCAGTTCCGGGAATTCCTGCTGAGGACATTGGAATCCTTCAGCCCAGGGTTCTCTACGCTGAGCAAGGCAGGGGTGACGAATACGGCGACCATGTCAGCAGGATCCAGAAGGAGCGTGTCGAGTACATGAACTCCTTCCTTGGACTCGACGAGGAGATCATTTCCGCTCTCACCAGTTGAAATGGTGTCCCGTCCGATAGGAACGACGGTTGACTCCTGATTCATTCGGTGCTTTGACCAATATCATCGTGATTCTGCTGACCGTGTTTTACGGTTCGCTGATCACGAGTGAGTTGTTGCATGCCAGAAAAGCTGTATCCACAGCTGATCAGACGAAACCTCGCCTTCTCTGGCTCAACCTCGTCTTGTTGCTTCATTTTTCTGTGGTGCTTGCCCGTGGATTTGAAGTGGGATCCTGCCCGGTTGGATCACGCTGGGAAGCTCTCTCTTTATTGGCTTTTCTCATCGCGTTTTTGCAGTGGTTTCTGGTGGTGATCAGTAAGGATCGGTCGACACTCCTTTACGGATTGTCTCTCGCATTTTTACTGCAGTTGGGCTCGACTACTTTCAGTCTGACTTTTGAGGGCCAATCGGTGCCTGTACTCGATTCCATCCGTTCATTGCATGCCTTCTCTGCTCTTTTCGGAGTTGCGGGTGTGGCGATCGCCGGGATCCATGGAATTCTTTGGGAACTCCTCAGACGTTCGATAAAAAAAGGGCAGTTCGGTGCTCTGTTCAATCAGCTGTCGAGTCTCGAGTCGCTTTCAAGACTGGTCAAACTCGCAACGGTTATTTCAGCGGTCACTTTGACGATCACTGTCGCGAGCGCGTTCTTGCTTGTGGATGAATCCAATCGTGATCGTTCATTGGGGTATGAAAGCCTGGCGACACTTCTGACCTGGTTGATCTTTTCCATACTGGCAATCTTTCCCAGAGCGACCCATAGCGTCACTGTTTGGCGGACATGGTTCTCCATAGCAGGTTTTGCGGTTGTCATCTTTGTGATCGTTTATGGATCCCTGAATGGATTCCACGCGGCATGAAGGTCTACAGTCTCACAGTCTGCCACAAGGTTTTCCCGATTGAGTTACGGGAGAAAATCGCTTTCACCGACGAAGAAGCCACGAAGTTTCTGAAAGATTTGAAAGCCAAGCATTCCATCGAAGAAGCGCTGCTTGTTTCCACCTGTAATCGAACCGAATTATTCATCGGTACAGCGGATGTTCACAGGGGGCTGACTTCTCTGGAAGAGGTATTGCAGATCTGGGAGAGGGAAAGAAATTTCACGCTGCCACTTTGCCCTCCGCCCAACATCGTCGACCACCACCATTCGGTGGAGAGACTGCTGAGGGTGACCGCAGGTCTGGAAAGCCAGATCGTCGGTGAGTCAGAAATTCAGGGTCAGGTTCGTAATGCCATGAATCTCTCCGCAGATGCAGGAGTCAATGGACCCGTGATTCTGAAGTTGTGGGAGAAGGCGTTGCGTTGCGGAAAACGTGTACGCGCTGAAACCCCGCTGGGAGATGGTGCACTCTCTGTGGCATACGGAGCGCTGGAAGTCGCAAGAAAGATTTTCGGTGAGTTGTCCAAATTGAATGTGACGATTATTGGTGCAGGAGAGGTCGCTGAGCTGGTTTTGAAAAACCTTCAGGGGCAACAGACGAAGAGTCTCAAGATTCTCAATCGCAGCCGTGAACGGGCGGAGCATCTTGCCCGGGAATATGACGCCCAGTTGGGTGGCCTCGATGAGTTGCCACAGGTATTGGCAGGGTCTGATCTGGTAGTGGTCTCTACCGGAGCCAGCGAACCGATCATTACGAATGAATTGGTTCGGCAGGCACAATCAGAAAGAAAAGGGGGGGCTCTGCTCCTCGTTGATCTGGGGCTTCCTCGGGATGTGGAACAGGAAGCCGGTTCACTGGCAGACGTCTTTCTTTTCAACCTCGATGATTTGGCCCGCCTCGTGGAAGGCAATCTGCAGAAGCGCAGGGAGGCGATTCCCGAAGCAGAGCAGATCGTTCAGCATGAGTCGCGGCAGTTTGCAAACTGGCTGGAATCCAGAAGATTGGATCCGGCAATCCGCTCATTGAGGAATGCTCTCGAGTCCGCAGGTCTCAAAGAACTGCAACAGATGAAGGAAGAGCTGAATCCAGAAGAGTTTGAGCGTATGGAAAAAGTGGTTCGCAAGGTGATCAATCGCCTCCTTCACAAATCCACTCAGGAACTGAAAGAGTCTTCTGGACAGTTGGAAAAAGGGTTCCTCTCCCAATTGGAGTCCTTCTTTCAGATTGATCCGAGGAATGAGGAAGAGGCTCCATGAAAATTCGATTGGGAACCCGCGCCAGTTTGCTCGCCAGAACCCAGTCAGGTTGGGTCGCTGATCAATTGCGAGCTCTCGAACCGGGACTTGAGATCGAGGAAGTTCTGATCGAAACCGGGGGGGACCAGGATCAGGAAACTCCCCTCCATGAAGCGGGAGCACCGGGAGTGTTTACTGCGGAGGTGGAGAGAGCGTTGCTCGATGGTCGCGTGGACCTTGCAGTTCACTCACTCAAGGATCTGCCGATTCAGCAACCGGAAGGCCTGATTCTTGCGGCGATTCCGGAGAGGGAAGACCCCAGGGATGCGTGGATTTCAGCGGACCATGCCTCTCTTGTGGATTTGCCAGAGGGCTCGGTGGTTGCGACGGGATCACTTCGCAGACGGAGCCAGATTCTGCATCGCCATCCACATTTAAAGGTGGAGGGGATTCGGGGAAATATCGACACTCGCCTGGCGAAGTATCGTGAACAAGGTGCTGCAGGGTTGATTCTGGCTGCCTCAGGAATGAACCGGGTTTCAAGGCAGGGCGATTATCGTGCCCTGATTTCAGTGACGGAGATGACCCCTGCTCCTGGTCAGGGAGCCTTGGCAGTGGAAGTTCGTCAAGCGGATGAAGATCTGGTCCGCATCGTTTCAAAGTTGGATCACCTGGAAACCCGCGAGTGTGTGACTGCGGAGCGTGCTCTGTTGTCTGGCCTCGGAGGAGGCTGTCACCTGCCAGTCGGAGCGATCGCCGGAGTTTCCGGAGACCATCTCAGTCTGTGTGGAGTTCTTGGATCTCTCGACGGTGAGAATCTCGTAAGGTTGTCGGCAGAGGGACCCAGGACCGACTCCATCGGGATTGGTACCGAGCTTTCAGCGTTGATCCGAAAAACCGGAGGTGAGGAAATTCTCGCCAAACTGGATGCAGGATTGAATACGTGATGGATTCTTCAGAACTTCAGGGGAGTTCCTGGATTCTCACCCGGCCGGCGGAGCGATCCGCACCTTGGGCAAAGTTTCTGGAGAATCATGGAGCGCAGGTCCATTGTGATCCGGTTCTCCAATTGAGCCCGTTCAAGGGAGAGATCGACTGGGAGCCGGTCGGCTCCGCTTCCATGTGGGTCTTTTCCAGTGCGACCACCGTTCGTCACTTCTTTTCGCTGTTGCCCGATTCTTTGTCCTCCTCCTTGAACACAGAAGAGAAACCGTTGTTTGCCGCTGTTGGCCAAGCCACCGCTGAAGCGATCAGGGTTGCAGGCCAGTCGGTCACCTGTCAGGGGCCCGGGACAGGGGCAGATGATCTGGTTCGGGTCATTCTCTCGGGACCGAAGGTGGACTCAGCGGTCCACGTGACCAGCGATGCCGGCTTGCCGGTGATTCAACAGGGCCTGACTGACGGCGGCATCCCGTGTGAGCGGGTGGAGGTCAGTGAATCGACTCGGGTTCCTGATCTGGACATTTCCCGCTGGAAAAACCTCCGCGAAAATTGGAGTGGGATTGTCTACAGCAGTCCTGCCACCGTGGAGGGGGTTTTGGCCCAATCCGGGCCTTTGGCCGACTGGGTTCGGGCGATTCCCGGGATTGCGGTCGGGGTGAGAACGGCTGAGGCAATGCAGTCTGCCGGGATCCTCCAGAGACATGTCGCCGCCTCGGCGGACCTCGAAGGGATCTATGAGGCGTGCGTTTCAGTGATTTCTGCTGGTAACATGGGGCCCAACCTGAAAGATTGATGGGGCAGACCTCCCGCAGGGGGTCTGGGGAAAGGGAAAGACTCTTGGATCTCGAAAACTCACTTCTGATTCGCAAACTTCGCCGACAGCCCACCGAGAGAACTCCGGTCTGGTTCATGCGTCAGGCAGGAAGATACTTGCCGGGCTACCAGCGGATTCGCAAGGGGATGAATTTCCTCGACCTGTGCAAGGATCCTGATCTTGCCGCGGAAGTCACCGTCGAACCTCTGGAAGTTCTGAATGTGGATGCCGTGATCATCTTCAGCGACATTCTCGTGCCCCTTGAGGCAATGGGACTGGGCGTGGAGTTTGGTGATCGTGGACCCTGCATGTCGGATCCCCTGAGTAGCCGTGCAGACATCGATGCTCTGCGAGTCCCGGATCCGGTAGCAGAAACCGGATTTGTGATGGACGTCATCCGAACCGTTCACCGCCATGTCAATGGGCGGGTCCCTGTCCTCGGCTTTGCGGGGGCTCCCTGGACCCTGACCTGTTATGCCCTTGAAGGGTCCCCCAGCAGAACTTTCGCCGCTGCCCAAAGGATGCTCTATGAATCTCCGGCGGATGTGCATGTCCTGATGGAAAAGATTGCCGATACGGTCACCGAATACCTCAAGGCTCAGATCGCCGCGGGGGCCAACGCCGTGCAGCTTTTCGATTCCTGGGGAGGAATGCTCTCCCACCAGGCGTTCGATGAGTTCTCTCTCCATTATTGCCGCAGAATCCTCGAAGGACTCGACGGTTGTGGTGTTCCGCGAATTCTATTTATTCGCGGTGCTGGCAGCCACCTTGAAAAGATCGCCCGCATGGTCGATGAGGTCGGAGTCGAGGCGGTTGGACTGGATGAAATGATTCCGCCGGAGCAGGCGATCCGGGTCTTTGGAGATCGTTGTGCCCTGCAGGGCAATCTCCCCCCGCAGGCCCTGTTTGCTCCCCAGGAGGATCTGCTCCAGAGAGTCCGCAACCTGCAAGAGGCGTTCAAGGATCATCCGGGGCACGTCTTCAATCTGGGGCATGGCATCCTGCCTCCGACACCTGTGCCAAACGTGCAGGCGGTGGTTCGGGAGATCCGTGGGGAGTGATCCCCGCCGACGGATTGCTGTCATCGGTGGGGGGATCGCAGGTCTCTCTGCTGCCTGGCGACTTCGGCAAGCCGGTGTTGAAGTGGTGCTCTTTGAGTCCTCTTCCAGGCCGGGGGGTTGGATTCGCACCACTGAGCGGGAGGGTTTTTTACTGGAATGGGGCCCCCATTCGGTGCTCCCTTCCAGTCCCAGGCTGATCCAACTCGCTGAGGAAGCGGGAATCTCCGATTCATGGACGAGCGCCGCAGGAGCAGCCCGAAGAAGATATGTCTATCGGGCCGGGAAAGCCCGGGCCCTTCCCGGTTCGCCTTTCGGGATTCCTTTTTCGACGGCTCTCAGTCCCTTCGGCTGGTTGAGGGTTCTCAGCGAACCTTTCCGCGCCAATGGGGGATCGGAAGAAGAATCGGTGAAGGACTTTTTCCAAAGGAGGCTGGGGGCGGAAGCTGCGCGGATTCTCGCTGATGCCATGGTCGCGGGTATCAGTGGTGGAGTGCCGGAGGATCTGGAGATGGCCTCTTTCGCTCCGGCAGTTGCAGAGATGGAGCGCAAACACGGGAGCCTGTTCAAGGGTTTGATTTCGAGATCGCGGCCGAAAGTGGTTCCCTTTCGGGGCACCGGAACCCTGAAAAGTGGAATGCAGTCTCTTCCCGAAGCACTCGCCCGAGGGCTCGGGGATGCCTATCAGGGAAGCAATACCGTCACCGAAATGTACCGGGAAAATCACCAATGGAATTTGTTGGTGGAGGGGGCGTACAGCAGGGATACGGATGGCTTTGATGGCGTAATTCTGGCGACCCCCTCAGCGGTCTCTGCAAAGTTGGCCCGTCCGCATAATTTACGCCTCAGCGGCCTGCTGGAATCAATTTCATACGCCTCCATGGTGCTCGTACAAATCGCATACGATGCCTCAAAGTGCCGTTTCAAGCCGGATGGCTTCGGTTTCCTCGTTCCCCGCCAGCAATCCCTGCAGATACTCGGAGCGATCTGGTCTTCTTCCATTTTCCCCTGGAGGGCTCCCTCCGGAAGAGATCTGGCGACCGTCTTCATGGGTGGAACCCGGGATCCCCTCCTGGGAGAAAGGTCCGATGAAGAGATCCTCGAAAGAGCGATTCCTGACATGCAACGGGTCCACGGAAGCGGGTTCAATGCGGATTGGTGTGAGGTCGGACGGGCCCCCGTGGCGATTCCACAAGCTCGCAGAGGCCATGGTCGAAAAGTTTACGCCCTCCGCAATGAGTGCTCCCTCCTGGATGGCCTCGAGCTCGCGGGAGGCTATCTCGATGGCATCTCGCTGGAGAACTGTGCTCGATCGGGCCAGTGGGCAGCAGAGAGATTGCTTCAGGAAACCGGTTCCTGAGGATCACCGGAGGCCTTGATTCCCCTTTCCGCCACAAAAGAAGTGAAAAGAACCGCCGGAATCACCGGGGGTTGAAATCCCTGGTTTGAGTGGGGGCATGCAAGTTCTTTATGACAGGTGATGTTCGTCACTCGGTGAAAATCCGGGAACGATTTCCGAATCTTGCCCCACCCAAACAGCGTGCCCAAAAAAACTTTCAATAAACAGCCTTCAATGGATAACCACCCTAGGCAGATTACCGCTCAGGGATAAATTAGAGCCACTCTTCCAAAAACAATTCGGCCGGGAATCCCATCCCACAGGGCATGCAACCCATCCCTGGCTGTGGCACCTGCAACAGCCCCCTGTCACTTCGGTGACTTTGCATCCCCTGCTTTCTTGGAGCTTCGGCCGTCCTAGACAAGTCAAACCCTGTTGTTTACCGGATTGGGAATTCCCCGGTCCTGAATACACCCTTTGCGACCTGCATTGTGCAGGTTTATTGGAGGTCAACCCATGAAGACGTCTCCCCTCGCCTTCCTGGTGTTTGTGATTCACCTTGTTGCGGTCACCACTTTTGTGGGTGCCCAGTGCGACCCTGTTGTCGACTGCAACGGGAATGGAGTCTTGGACAGTTGCGATATCGCTGATCACAACAGCGACGATTGCGACGGTGATGGCATTCCTGATGAGTGCCAGATCAGCTCTGACCCGAGCCTGGACTGTAACCAGGATCTGATCCTCGATGCCTGCGAGAGCAGCCTCGAGCAGATCCTGAATGGTTCTGGATCGGATTATGGCAAGGGCCTGGACATGACGTCCAACTGGCTCGCCATAGGAGCACCGGATCATTCGACCGGAGGGAACTCCGTCGGCGCTGTCCATCTTTACCGCAATATCGGTAGTAGCTGGGTTTCTGCAGGAATGCTGCAGGCGCCATCTCTCTCTGCTGGAGCAGAGTTCGGCTACAGCGTTGCGATCACGGATGACCTTCTCGTGATTGGTGCACCGGGGACCGACAGCAGCGGTAACTCTGACGAGGGTGCCGCCTACATCTACCGCAGAAGTGGCCTGAACTGGATTCTTGAACAGGTTCTTGAGCCTGCAGGAAGCAACAGTGACGCCGAGTTTGGTATCTCCGTTGCTGTCGACGGCGAGCGTGTGGCTGTCGGTGCATGGTACGCATTGACCACCAGTGATTCCGGCAGTGTCTACCTCTACAGCAATGACGGAAACGGTTGGAACCTCGACCAGTTGATCGAATCCCCCGATTCCAGTGGAGACAAGCACTTCGGATCCTCCATTGAGCTTTCTGGCGATTTTGTTGCCGTTTCCGATCCGCGTGCGGATGCCGGGCCGGTCGATGACGCTGGTGCTGTCTACATCTACAGAGCATTTAATGCGAGCCTCTGGGCGTTTTCACAGAAGATCACCTCTTCTTCGCCTGTCGATGGCGGCAAGTTTGGTTACTCCATCGATTTGCAGGATGGCCAGCTTTTTGTGGGTGCTCCCAACAGTGGATCTGATGCCCGGGGAGAGGCGCATCTGTTCACTCTTGGCGGCAGCATCTTCAGTTTCGAGATTGTTTTCACCGGTCTTTCCTCCAACTCAAACCTTGGACAGGACGTGGCAGTTGCCGACGGTGGCCTTGCTGCCGGTGCCTGGAAAGCCAATGGAAATCTGGGGCAAGTCCTCGTTTTCCAGAAAGACGCCAACGGAACTTACCAGTTTGAGTCCTTTGATCCCCAGGGAGCACAGAGCGGAGACCGCTTTGGTGAGCGTGTTGCCGCGGGTGGACGTTGGATTGCCGGAGCCAGTTTGGTCGATTCATACGTGGCTCTCGATCGACTGATCGATCTGCCCGACTGTGATGAAAACGGTGTCGACGATCCCTGTGACATTTTCCTCGGTAATTCCCAGGACTGTAATCAGGACGGTAAGCCTGATTCCTGCCAGATTGCTGATGGAGAAGTCTCCGACTGCAATCTGGACGGGATTCCCGATTCCTGCCAGTTGGATGACGGCTCTGAGCCGGACTGCAACCTCAACGGTGTGATCGACTCCTGCGATATCGACTTTGGAACCTCTGACGACTGTAACCACAACCAGATTCCCGACGATTGTGAATCTGACTGTAACCAGAACGACATCGAGGACAGTTGCGAAATCGCAGCAGGAACCGCTGCGGACTGTAACTCCAACGGACTTCTCGACGCGTGTGATTTGATTGCTGGAACCGATACGGACTGCAACAACAACTCGATTCTTGACGGTTGTGAAATTGCCGACGGCAACGCCACGGACTGTGATGAAAATGGAATTCTGGACGTTTGCGATATCCTGCTGGATTTCAACAACGACTGTAACTCCAACCAGATCCTCGACTCCTGCGAGATCGCCAACGGCACGGCCTTTGACTGTAACAACAACAGCAAGCCGGATATCTGCGACGTTGCATTCGGTATTTCACCGGATTGTGACAATGACCTGATTCCCGACGAGTGCGAGTTGCAGGATGGCAGTGAGCCGGACTGTAACGGCAACAACATTCCCGACTCCTGCGATATTCTTGCGGGAATCGAGCAGGACTGTGAAGGAAACGGTATCCCGGACACCTGTGATGTTGCCAATGGTGCTCTGGACTGTAATGAAAACAATGTCCCCGACGTTTGCGAAGTGGATGTTGATACCCAGCTGCCGACCTTCGAAGGCCTGAGTGGTGACCTTTCCATCAGTGCTCTCGAGGGAAGCTGCGAAGCACCGGCAACTTGGTCTGAGCCGACTGTCACGGATGATTGTGGCGTCGATTCTGTCATCAGCAGTCACACCTCCGGAGATTCCTTCCCGGTGGGCGACACTCTGGTGACCTACACGGCCACCGATGTGAGCGGCAACGTGAACACGGCCTCCTTTACGGTGACCATCACCGATGATCAGTTGCCTTCCATTGCCAACGGCCCCACGGACATCTCTGTCTCTAACGATGCCGGCACGTGTCAGGCTGTGGTGAGCTGGGATGAGCCGAGCGCCGCAGACAACTGTGGAATCGCTGATCTTTCCAGCAACCATTCCGCCACCGATTCTTTCCCTGTGGGAACGACCACGGTGACCTACACCGCAACCGATGTGAATGGCAACCAGACGACCCATTCCTTCAACGTCACTGTTTCTGACGACGATCTTCCGGCGATCCACGGACTGCCCGGACCCGTCTTTGTGAACAGTAACCCCGGGTTCTGTACCGCAGCAGTCAGCTGGCCGGCACCGACCTTCTCCGACAACTGTGACGATGTCACCGTCGAGGTGAATTATCAGTCCGGTTCCGCATTCACGGTGGGTGTCACCCTGGTGACCTACACCGTCACCGACGCAGCCGGAAACATTGCGGAGGCCTCCTTCGAGTTGACCGTTCTGGATAACGAACTGCCGACCATCACCAATGTTCCGGCAGATGTGGTCCTCAACAATGATGAGGATCTCTGTGGTGCTGCCTACGTTTGGGAAGAGCCTGCTCTTTCCGACAACTGCGGTGCACCGGCGCTGACCTCCAGCCTCCAGTCGGGACACGTCTTCCCCGTTGGAACGACCTTCGTCAGCCTGACCGTGGATGACGGAAACTCCAACCTTGTAGAGACCGGATTCACCGTCACCGTTGTCGACAACACCTCTCCCCTGATCTCCAGAATGCCCACTGATATCGTCATCGAGGCTGATCAGGGTGGCTGTGACACTCTCGTCGAGTGGGAAGAGCCAGAGGCTGCCGACAACTGCGGAGTTTCGACCCTCGTCGCCAACAATGTCCCGGGAATTTACGCCGTCGGAACCACGGAAGTGGTCTACACGGCTCAGGATATTCACGGCAACATCACCCTTGAGTCCTTCACTGTGACCGTGGTCGACAGTCAGTCTCCGGAGCTTTCCGGTCTGCCCGTTGATCTTTCCACCGACAACCTGTTGGGTCTTTGTGGCGCAAACCTCGCCTGGCCTGAGCCGAGTGCCGCAGACAACTGTGGAGTGGAAAGCATCGAATCCACCCATTCCCCGGGTGACGAGTTCCCTGTGGGAATCACGACCGTCATTTACACGGTGACCGATATCAACGGTAACGTAACCAATGAGTCGTTCCAGGTGACCATTCACGACGTGGACGCCCCTGAGATCGACAACATGCCCGCCGACATCACCACGACCAATGACGAAGGTGACTGTGGCGCACTGGTCAGCTGGACTGAGCCGGTGGCATGGGATAACTGTGAAGTGATCGAACTTGTCTCGAGCCATGAGAATGGCGGATTCTTCCCGGTGGGCACCACTGAGGTGACCTACACCGCGAAAGATGACTCCGATCTGGAGTACAGCGAGTCCTTCCTGATCACCGTTTCCGACGACGAAGCCCCGGTCCTGATTGGACTGGCCGAGCAAGTGACCTACAGCAACGTTGAAGGTCTTTGCAGTGGTTTGGCCACCTGGGACCTCCCCAGTGCCAGTGACAACTGTGAAGTCAGTGAGATCACTTCAACCCACGAGCCGGGTTGGTCCTTCAATGTTGGAAGCACCCTGGTGACCTACACTGTGACCGATATCCACGGCAACTCTTCTCAGGAAGTTCTGATCGTGGTCATCGAAGACACCGAAGCACCGACTTTCGTCAGTGTGCCGGATGACATTCAGGCCACCACTGAGCCTGGAATCTGCACGACGATCGTCAACTGGGATATCCCGGTTGTTGACGACAACTGTGAGATCTTCAGCCTTTCGACCAGCAACCTTCGCGGAACCGAGTTTGGTGTCGGTGTGACCACCGTCACTTACACGGCCACCGACATTCACGGAAACTCCACCGATCACAGCTTCGTGATTACCGTTTCCGACGACGAAATGCCGGTGATCGACCCTGTTCCGGAGATTATCGAGGTCAACACCGATCCTGGACAGTGCAACGCCATCGTTCACTGGGAAGATGCGTTCGCCACCGACAACTGTGGAATCCTCAGTTACGAGGCGAGCCACGAGTCCGGTGACCTCTTCGAGCTGGGAACGACGACCGTGACCCTGACCACCATGGACATCCACTTCAACGTCACCACTGAGACCTTCGACGTTGTTGTGACCGATGCCGAGGCGGCCGAGTTCACTTCCTTCCCCGATGACATTCAGCTGATCGCCGAGCCGGGACTGTGCTCTGCCATGGCCGATTGGGATGCTGCCACTGCTTCCGACAACTGTGGTGTGGCGAGTATCGTCTCTGATCGTCAGCCCGGAGAGCACTTCGATGTGGGTACCACTGAAGTGACCTTCACCCTGACCGACGTCAACGGCAATGTGACCGAGGATTCGATTCTGATCACCGTGGAAGACCTCGAGCTTCCTGTGATCACCAATCTTCCCGATCGCATCACCGTGGGAACCGAACCTGGAATCTGTCTTGGAACCACTTCCTGGACGACTCCGGATGTTTCTGACAACTGTGCTGTCGACACTCTCGTTGCCAGTGTGGAGAGCGGAACGATGTTGCCGATCGGTGAAACCGCCGTGACCTACACCGTGACCGATATCCACGGAAACTCCAGCAGCCAGAGCTTCATCGTGACTGTTCAAGACCAGGAGCTTCCGCAGATCATCAACATTCCTGCCGACATCACCCAGACCAACGATACCGGTGCCTGTGGCGCGGTCATCATGTGGGATGCTGCTGACGCCCTCGACAACTGTGAGGTTGCCGACCTTCAGAGCAGCCACAACAGCGGAGATTTCTTCCCCGTTGGAACCACGACGGTGACTCTGACAGCGACCGACACCACCGGAAACAGTCACTCTGAGACCTTCGAGGTCACCGTCACCGACGATGAGAATCCGATTCTCTCCGGTGTTTCCGGCGACCTTGTCAGCGACAGCGACGCCGGTGAGTGCGGAGCGATCGTGTCCTGGGCCGATCCGACCGCCACCGACAACTGCGGTGATTTGACCCTGACCTCCAACCACAACCCGGGAGATTTCTTCCCGGTGGGTACCACAGTCGTGACCTACGTGGCAGTGGACCAGTACGGCAACGCCACGACCCAGCATTACTCGGTGACGGTGAACGACGTCGAGGATCCGCAAATCAGTGGCATGCCTGCGGACATCCAGCAGAACACTGATCCGGGCATCTGTGGTGCCGTGATTGAGTGGACTCTTCCGCAGTCCTCCGACAACTGTGACGTGCTTTCCCTGACTTCGGATTACCAGTCAGGTGAGACTTTCCCCGAGGGAACCACCACGGTGACCTACACGGTGGAAGATATTCACGGCAACAGCAGTAGTGCCAGTTTCCAGATCACCATCAGCGATGCCGAGGCTCCGGAGTTCACCTCCGTGCCCGCACCGATCTCCGTCAACAATGACCTTGGAGATTGTGGAGCGATCGTCGAGTGGAGTGCACCGCAGGCACAGGACAACTGTGACGTTGCGGGAATCACCCTGAGCCATCAGTCCGGAGACCAGTTCCCGGTCGGTGAAACGACGGTGAGCCTGACCGTGACCGATATTCACGGCAACAGCACTGACGACAGCTTCACTGTGACCGTCACCGACAACGAGAACCCTGTGATCACCGACAGCCCGGACAGCATCACCCTGACCAATGATCTTGGTGAGTGCGGTGCGGTGGTGACCTGGGCCGAGCCGAATGCCGCTGACAACTGTGAAGTCAGCACCTTCGAGCCGAGCCTGCCCAGCGGCAGCTTCTTCGAAGTCGGTGTGAATGTGGTGACCTACACGGCCATCGACATTTACGGTAACTTCAGCACCGAGAAGTTCTTTGTGACCGTGACTGACAATGAGAACCCTGCGTTCGAGAACATGTCAGCGGATATCACCCTGAACTCCGAGCCGGGGCTTTGCTCCGCAGTCGTCACCTGGGTGGATCCCCAGCCTGTCGACAACTGTGAAATCTTCGACAGCTCCTCTTCGCACCTTCCGGGAGACACTTTCCTGGTAGGCACGACCGAGGTCAGCTACTCGACTACCGATATCCACGGCAACTCCTTCAGCACCAGCTTCAATGTGACGGTGCTGGACGAAGAAGCCCCAATGATCATGGACATGCCTGCCAGCCGTCAGCTGCAGACTGATCCGGGTCAGTGCGGTGCTGTGGCCCTGTGGACCGAGCCCTCCTCGACTGACAACTGCCAGGTGGACACTTTCGTCTCCAGTCACAACTCCGGAGATTTCTTCCCGGTGGGTGACACGACGGTGACCTACACTTCCACCGACATTCACGGCAATGAGTCGAGCGAGACTTTCGTGATCACCGTCGACGACAACGAGAACCCGCAGATCAGTGGTCTTTCCCTCGATCTGACCCTCGACAACGACGCCGGTGAGTGTGCGGCTGTGGCCACATGGACTGAGCCTTCTGCCTCAGACAACTGTGACATCCAGTCCTTCACCAGCTCCCACGCCAGCGGTGACTCGTTCCCTGTGGGATCCACGACCGTTTCCTACACGGCTCTGGATATCCATGGCAACGAAACCACCGAGTCCTTCAGCGTGACGGTCCTCGACACCGAGAACCCGGTGATTCTGGGACTCAGCGGTGATCTGGCCTCGACCAACGATCCTGGTGCCTGTGGTGCCCTGATCACCTGGACGGAGCCGACTGCCGAGGACAACTGTTCCATTCAGTCCTTGACCAGCACCCACAACAGTGGCGACTTCTTCGAGGTCGGAACCACGACGGTGACCTACACCGCTCTGGATATCCACGGCAATGAGTTGAGTGGCTCCTTCAACGTCACCATCAGTGACGACGAGAACCCGGAGATCCTCGGACTCAGTGGTGACATTGCTTCAACCAATGACGCCGGTGCCTGTGGTGCCGTGATCGGCTGGACCGAGCCGACTGCCATCGACAACTGTGACGTTCAGTCTCTGACCAGTAGTCACAACAGTGGCGACTTCTTCGAAGTCGGAACCACGACCGTGACCTACACCGCCATGGATATCCACGGCAACATGATCAGCGGCTCCTTCAATGTTTCGGTGAGCGACGACGAGAACCCGGAGATTCTGGGTCTCAGCCTCGATATCACCGTCTCGAATGATCTGGGAGAGTGTGGTGCCAATGTCAGCTGGACCGAGCCGACCGCTCAGGACAACTGCGAAATCCAGTCCTTCACCCAGACGCATGTCAGCGGAACCTACTTCGAAGTGGGAACCGAAACCGTGACCTTCACGGCCGTCGATATCCACGGCAACACGACCAGTGGATCCTTCGACGTGACCGTCAATGACGAGGAAAGCCCGATCATCAGCGGCTTGACCGGTGATCTCACCGTCAACAATGACGCCGGTGATTGCGCTGCAATCGTGACCTGGAACGAGCCGACGATCACCGACAACTGTGATTTCGTCAATGTCACCCGCAGTCACGACAGCGGTTCTTCCTTCCCCGTGGGTACCACTGAGGTTCTCTACGAAGCGGAAGACATTTACGGTAACCAGGTGACCGAGACCTTCTCGGTGACCGTGATCGACGCAGAGAACCCGGAGATCCTGGGCCTCAGCGGTGACATTGCCTCGACCAACGATGCCGGTGCCTGTGGTGCCGTGATCGGCTGGACGGAGCCGACCGCCGAGGACAACTGCGGAATCCAATCCTTGACCAGCAGTCACAACAGTGGTGACCTCTTCGAGGTTGGAACCACGACCGTGACCTACACGGCTCTCGATATCCACGGCAATGAGCTCAGCGGCTCCTTCAACGTCACCATCAGTGACGACGAAAACCCGGTCATTCTGGGTCTCAGCGGCAACATCGCTGCGTCGAACGACGCCGGTGACTGTGGTGCCGTGATCACCTGGACCGAGCCGAGTGCTATCGACAACTGTGACGTTCAGTCTCTGACCAGCAGTCACAACAGTGGCGACTTCTTCGAGGTCGGAACCACAACCGTGACCTACACTGCACAGGATATCCACGGCAACGAGATCAGCGGTTCCTTCGACGTCACGGTCAGTGACGACGAGAACCCCGTCATTCTGGGTCTCAGCGGCAACATCGCTGCGTCGAACGACGCCGGTGACTGTGGTGCCGTGATCACCTGGACCGAGCCGAGTGCCATCGACAACTGTGACGTTCAGTCTCTGACCAGCAGTCACAACAGTGGCGACTTCTTCGAGGTCGGAACCACAACGGTGACCTACACCTCCATGGACATTCACGGCAACATGATCAGCGGCTCCTTCGACGTCAGCATCAGCGACGACGAAGCACCGGTCTTGGCCAACGTTCCCATGGATATGGTCCTGACCAATGATCCGGGTGATTGTGGTGCGATTGCAACTTGGGCGAACCCCTCCTCCAGTGACAACTGCGGAGTCTCCCTGAGTCAGCAGTCTCACGACTCCGGAGATTTCTTCCCGGTGGGAACCACGATCGTCTCCTTCGATATCGAGGATGAGGCCGGCAACTCAGCGAGTGCCAGCTTCCAGATCACCGTCCTCGACGAAGAGAACCCGTCGATCTCTGGCCTCTCCGGAGACCTTACGGTCAACAATACTCCGGGCGAATGCTCCGCGGTGGTGACCTGGTCGATGCCTTCTGCCAATGACAACTGTGGCATTGCCTCCTTCGAGTTGAGCCACGACAGCGGCAGCACCTTCCCGGTTGGTACCACTCTGGTGACGGCTACCGCCACCGACGACGCCGGTAACGAGACAGAGGAATCCTTCGAGATCACCGTTCTTGATAACGAGAACCCGGCGATCCTCAACCTCTCCGGTGACATCAACCTTTCGAACGAGATTCGCGAGTGTGGTGCGACTGCCACCTGGGCCGATCACATTGCGGTCGACAACTGTGGATTTGTCGCTGTGACCACCAGCCATGATTCCGGTGACTTCTTCCCGGTGGGATCCACGGTTGTCACCGTGACCGCCACGGACGACGCCGGTAACGAGACCACGGGCACCTTCACCGTGACCGTGATCGACGACGAAGATCCGAGAATCCTTGGCACGCCGACCGACATCTCCCTGGAGAACGATCCAGGTGAGTGCGGCGCAGTGGCCACCTGGAGTGCGTTCGGTGTGGTCGACAACTGCCCGGGAGCTTCTCTCGAGATCTCCCATGATTCCGGCACCCAGTTCCCTGTGGGCCAGACCGAGGTGGTTCTGACGCTGACCGATACCGCTGGAAACCAGGTCCTGTTGTCCTTCTTCGTCACTGTGGCCGATACCGAAGCCCCGACGATTGAAGCCCCGGCTTCCATCGCTGTCGACGCCACCCCTGAGTCCTGTGACGCCACCATCGTGGTCGCCGGTCCTCAGGTTTCCGATAACTGTGACGTGGCCACTGTGACCAACAGCTACACCGGTGCCTCCGACGCCAATGGAACCTACCCGCTGGGTGACACTGTGATCACTTGGACGGTGACCGATATCCATGGCAACGAGAGCAGTGCCGATCAGTTGATCACCGTCAATGTTGATCAGACGGACTGTAATGCCAACGGTACACCGGACGTCTGTGAGATTGCCAGTGGCGCAGCCAGCGACTGCAACTCGAACGGAATCCCGGACGAGTGTGAAGCAGACTGTAACGGCAACGGAACTCCGGATGATTGCGACATCGCTTCGGGCACCAGCCTCGACACCAATGGAAACGGCACACCGGATGAGTGTGAGACCCAGTTCCAACGTGGAGATGCCAACGCCAGTGGCAACGTCAATGTCACCGACCCGATCTACATTCTTCAGTATGTAATCGGAACCGGACCGACTCCGACCTGCCTTGACAGTGCAGACGTCAACGACGACGAGCAGCTGGATCTGACTGACACCATCAGTCTTTTGCAGTACCTGTTCATGGCTTCAACTCCGCCGGGTGCACCTTTCGGTAACTGCGGAATTGATCCGGACGGCGAAAGCATCGGCTGTGAGAGCTTCTCGACCTGCCCCTGATAACGATTGAATGAAAATGAACCGGGCAACCCGAAAGGGTTGCCCGGACGAATCCCCTACTCTTTCACGGCGAGTTGTGCCGTGAACAACACAACCTGGTTGACGCAAGGATCCCCCGTCTCTGCGTCATACCTAATGGAGGTACGATGTTCCCCCGTATCGCCCTTTACACAGGTGCACTCTTCTGTGTGCTGATCTTTGCTCAGGCTTCTGCCTCGGCTCAATGTCAGCCCACTGTGGACTGCAATCAAAACGGTGTCGCAGACCAATGTGATATTGATCTGGGTACAAGTGATGATTGCAATGGCAACCTGATCCCCGATGAGTGTGATCTCGAGCTCGCAACGAGTGAGGATTGCAATCTGGATGGAATCCCTGACGAGTGCAGCCCAGGCACCGCCGATCTGGTGGGCATCGGACTCGCATTTGGAGGAGGTTTCGGATCTGCCGTCGATTCCACCGCTGATTTTGCAGTGGTCGGTGCTCCCGATGATGATTTGTTGGGCACCAACACCGGATCTGCAAACATCTTCAAGCGTACCGGAACCCGCTGGGCCGAAGAGATGAAGATCTTCGGTGTGGCGGCCACATTGGAAGATCGTTTTGGAGCTGCTGTCGCCATCGAAGGTGACCTTGCAGCCATCGGCGCCCCCGGAAAACTCCAGGGTCGCGGAGCGGTCTTTCTTTATCGCAGGGTTGGCAATGGCTGGTGGAACTACGAGGGAACACTCACCGCCTTTGATGCCCCCCTTGGCGCCGCATTCGGCAGCGCCATCGCCATCGAAAATGAAACCATCTTTGTCGGAGCTCCAGGCACACTCAATGGCCTCGGTTCCGGCTCTGTTTACGTCTTTACCCATGAAAGTGGCATGTGGTTACAGGATCAGAAGTTGGAATCTGATCAGTTGACCGATGGGGACATGCTGGGTTGCTCGATTGCTGTTCACGGAGGAACCGTGGCCATCGGTGCACCGGGTCACGAATCCGGTGGTGTAACCAACTCAGGAAGCGTTCTGATCTTTGAGGAATCCGCAGGTATCTACACTGAGAGTTTGATGCTGAGTGCAGAGACTCCCAGCCCGTTTGCGACCTTTGGATACTCTTTGGATGTCAATCATGACCATCTCTTGGTGGGAGCACCCGGTGAGAATGTTGACAGTGGTGCAGCCTATCTGCACAACCGCCTCGCCAGCATGTGGATTAACCAGCAAAAAATTGAACCCGAAGATATTGATGAGAGTGGTCTCTTTGGAGCCGACGTGGGGCTGGATGTCAAAACAGCCGTGATCAGCGCTCCTGCCGCAGGATCTGATCAGGGTCAGGTGGTGATCTACAGAAAGTCGGGTCTCGACTGGATCAAGGAAGCCCCCCTGAGTCCTGTCTCCGATCGAATCGCGGGAGATTTCTACGGAAGTTCGCTCAGTTGCCAACTTCCTTTCCTGATCGTCGGAAGTTCAGGAGACAGCAGCGGTAAGAGTATTTGGATCTCGGTATACAACGACTGCAATGAGAACCTTGAGGATGACATCTGTGATGTGACTCAGGGAATTGAAGCAGACTGCAACATGAACCTGATTCCTGACGCCTGTGAGATTGCCGACGGCACCAAACAGGATTGTGATGGAAATGGTGTCCCTGACGAATGCCAAATCTCTTCGGGTGAGTTGCTCGATTGCAACATGAACGGTGTTCCCGACGGTTGTGATGTCACCAGCGGATTCTCCCTGGATTGTAATCAGGACCAGATTCCTGACGAATGCCAGGTGGATGCAGATCCCCTGTTGCCGACGATTTCCAACATGCCGAACCCTTTCAACGTCAGCACCGATCTGAATGAATGCGGAGCGGTTGTGACTTGGGACGAGCCGATTGCCACAGACAACTGCGGCATCGCTTCCCTTGAGACGACCCATCCTTCCGGGAGCTTCTTTTCCACCGGCTTGACCATCGTGACCTACACCGCCACCGATGTCAGTGGAAACACTCGTGCAGCGATGTTCACTGTGGTGGTCACCGATGACGAGCTTCCGACCCTTACAGGATTCCAGAATGTCGTTTCTGTGGATTCTTCAGAAGGAATCTGTGAGTTGGCCGTGAACTGGCCCGCTCCAAGCCCCGTGGACAACTGTGGAATCTTCTCAATGACTTCCACGCATCAGCCCGGTGATATCTTCCCCGTCGGTACCACGACGGTGACCTACACCCTGACTGATACCAATGGCAACGTTTCTGCCATCAATCTGGATGTTGTCGTTGTCGATACGGTAGCTCCGGAAATCAGCGGAATGCCCGCTGACATCGATCTTCTGACCGAACCAGGAATCTGCACTCGTTTGGTGGAATGGGTCGAACCGGAAGCCAGCGATGATTGCAATGTCGCGTCTTTCACTTCAAACATTGCCAGCGGCACTGTCTTTGAATTGGGGACGACCACTGTTACCTACACCGTCATCGACGGTTGGGGGAACGTGGTTTCTTCCAGCTTCAATGTCACCATCAGGGATGAAGAACTTCCTGTTTTTGCGGCAGCACCTGCCGACATCGTTTCAGGAAATGACCCCGGTGAGTGCCACGCCCAAATTTCATGGGCTCCTGCCACCGTGCAGGACAACTGCGGAGTCAATTCTGTCGTCAGCAGCCATCAGCCTGGAGATATCTTCCCGCTGGGTGATACAGAAGTGACGATTACCGCAACGGATGACAACGGTAATGTGAACCTTCATCAGTTCACAGTTTCCATCCTTGATACAGAAGCGCCGTTGATCAGCAATATTCCGGAAGACTTTGTTCTCAACAATGACCCGGCCCAGTGCTCTGCTGTGGTCAACTGGCAGCTCCCGGGAATCTCCGACAACTGTGGAATCAGTGTCTTCTCCGGTACTGCCAACTCCGGAGATGCCTTCCCCATCGGAACGACAGTGGTGGAGTACACCCTGGTCGACAACTCCGGAAATCAGACCAACGCCAACTTCAGCATCACGGTGACCGATACAGAAATGCCGATCCTGCTCGGATTGCCGCAGGATATTTCGGTCTTCAACGACCCCGGACAGTGTGGTGCCAACGTGACATGGGAAGTTCCGACTCCATGGGACAACTGTGAATTGGTCGACTTTGACGGCTCTCACGAGCCGGGCGCTTTCTTCCCGAAAGGCACCACAGAGGTGACCTATCTGGTCATGGATGGAATGGGTCAGGTTACAACCGGGTCTTTCGATGTCTCCGTCGATGATGACGAAGCTCCCCAGATCAGTGGTATGCCTGCAGACAGAACCATCTCTGCAGACGCAGGCCTTTGCTCTGCCATTCACAGCTGGACGGTTCCGGTACCTTCTGACAACTGCGAAGTGGTTTCCTTTATCGCAACCCATGAGCCGGGAGAAGCTTTCCCGGTTGGAGTGACACAGGTTTCCTACACGGTGATCGACAGTATGGGAATGACCACGACTGACCAGTTCAGCATCACGGTGGTAGACAACGAAAATCCTCAGATCATCCGCATTCCTTCTGACATGACAGTCGTTGTCGAAGAGGGGGATTGCACCATTCCGGTCAGTTGGATCGCCCCCGATTCACAGGATAACTGCGCCATCGACACTTTCAGTCTCTCGCATGCATCCGGCAGTGAGTTCCCGGTCGGATTGACCACGGTGGAGATCAACACCGCTGATATTCATGGCAACACTTCTGCAGCCAGTTTCACTGTCACCGTTCTGGATCAGGAAACTCCTGTCATCCTCAATCTTCCCGCAGACATTTCCCTCACTTCGGATGGAGATGCATGTGGAACGACGGTGACCTGGATTGAACCCCAGGGAGCTGACAACTGTTCTGTCAGTGACCTTTCTTCAGACCAGGTGAATGGCGAGTTCTACCCGGTGGGAATCACCGTGGTGACCTACAGCATTCTGGATGCTTCCGGGAACTCGGATGAGGCCAGTTTCGCCATCGAGATTACTGACACGACTGCTCCGGCATTTGTTGAGATTCCGCAGGGAATCCAGATGTCTACAGATCCGGGTCAGTGTGGAGCCATCGTTTCCTGGAATCCGGTGACCGCAGATGACAACTGTGAAGTAGATACGATTTCCGGATCCCATTCTTCAGGCATGTTCTTCAATACTGGCATCACCACGGTCGATTACCTGGTGACGGATATTCATGGAAACCAGACCTCCCACAGCTTTGACGTGGAGATTCTGGATCAGGAGCAGCCGCAGATTATTGGAATCGACGAGAATATCGTGATGACCAATGATGGCGGACAGTGTGGAGCAAATGTCAGCTGGGTCCAGCCTGAAGCAACCGACAACTGCCTCGTCGACAGTTTGACCCACAGCATTCCTTCCGGAGCCTTCTTCTCCGTGGGAACGACACAGGTCTCCTACCTTGCTGTCGACAACAGTGGCAATGAAACCGTCAAATCATTCAGTGTTACCGTTGAAGATAACGAGAAGCCCGCCTTCGTGGCGATTCCCGAGCTGGTCAGCGGAACCACCACGGAAGGAACCTGCGACGGCATCGTGAACTGGGACGAAGTGACCGGAAGTGACAATTGCCTTGTCGATTCCATCACCCTGACCCACGCCTCCGGGGATGTCTTCCCCCTTGGTGATACGACGGTGACGGCAACGATCACCGACATTCATGGAAACATGCACACCTCTGACTTCACCGTCAGGATCGAAGATGACGAGCTTCCCCAGTTGCTGGGTACGCCCACAGACCAGTTCAAGATCAATGATCCCGGAGAGTGTGGCGCCATCGTGGATTGGATTATCCCGGGTACGTCTGACAACTGTCAGGTTCAGATCCTCGAGGGTACTCACGTTCCAGGCAGCTTCTTTGAGCGGGGAACCACGGTTGTCAGTTACACGGTGACCGATGCTTCCGGAAATTCCTACATGGAGAGCTTCGAGGTCAACATTGTCGATCTTGAGACCCCTGAGATTCTGGGAACCCCGGCAGATATCGTGGCCGTTGCGGACACCGGTTCCTGCGGAACGAACATCTCCTGGATTGAGCCGACCTCTACCGACAACTGCTCGGTTCAGGCGTTGATCTCCAGTCACAACCCCGGTGATTTCTTCATCACTGGAACGACAGTGGTTTCCTACACTTCACAGGATCCCACTGGAAACATCACCACCACACAATTCAATGTCACCATTCTGGATGAAGAGTTCCCGACCTTTGGAACTTTCCCTGAATCGGTCACTGTCAGCAACGACGCAGATCAGTGTGGTGCGAGTGTCAGCTGGATCGAGCCCCAGATGCTCGACAACTGCAGCATTGGCAGCAGTGGATCTGATCATCAGTCCGGAGATTTCTTCCCGATCGGCACGACAGTGGTGACCTACGAAATCGCTGACCCCTCGGGGAATACCATCAGCGACAGCTTCAGTATCACCGTAGAGGACACACAGGCACCGGACTTCCTGACCTTTGTCAGTAGCACGGTACTTGAGAATGATCCCGGAGAATGTGGAGCGGTTCACACCTGGGGTGTGCCGGAAGTGTTTGAAAACTGTCCGGAACTTGAAGTGGTTTCTTCGCACAACCCCGGAGACTTCTTCAACACGGGTCTGACGGTGGTCAGTTACACCGCCACGGACGGTGCCGGTCTTGTGAGCCAGTTGATGTTTACGGTGATTGTTCTGGATACCGAGAACCCCCAGATCGCGGGCATGCCGGCTGATATCACCCAGGCCACGGATCTGGATTCCTGTGGCGCCATCGTCGATTGGGCTGCTCCCCAGGCTTCTGACAACTGTGATGTTCTGAGTTTCACTTCTGACCATGCTCCGGGAGACTTCTTCCCCAAGGGCACGACGACCGTGACCTACAGCGTTCTTGATACGGCTGGTTTGCTCGTGACGGAGAGCTTCAATGTCACCATCCTTGATCAGCAGCTGCCCTCCATTACTGCCATGCCGCAGAGCGTGACCATCAACAGTCAAAACGGACTGTGCGGATCCATGCATGCATGGGATCTTCCTCAGTCTTCTGACAACTGTCCGGATCATGTCTTCTCTGGTTCTCACCAGCCTGGAGACTTCTTTGAGGTCGGATCGACCACTGTTGCCTACACGGCCATCGACAGTAGCGGAAATGTATCTTCTGCAGACTTTGTCGTGACGGTTGTGGACAATGAAAACCCTGAGATTGTTGGTGCGCCGCAGGACATGGTGATCATTGCAGACGAAGGTGTCTGCAGCATGCTTGTCATGTGGGATGCCCCGACATTCGAAGACAACTGTGGAATTGACACCTTTGCCATTTCCCGTGAATCCGGCAGTGAGTTCCTTCTCGGAGACACACTGGTAGAAATTACCACGACTGATATCCACGGAAACTCTTCGGCGGCCAGCTTCACTGTGACGATTCTCGACCAGGAGCTTCCGCAAGTCGTCGATCTTCCGGCGGACATGAGTGTCGAAAATGATCTCGACAGCTGTGGGGCCGTCGTTTCATGGATTGAACCGACCTCCAGCGACAACTGTGAAGTGACCTCTTTGACTGGAAATCAGATCAATGGCGGGACCTACCCGATTGGAATCACTGTGGTGGAGTACACCGTGGTGGATTCTTCCGGAAATACGAATCTTGCCAGTTTCCAGATTGAAGTGTTGGACACCCAGCTGCCGGAACTCTTTGCCATGCCGGACTCTGTTCTGCAGGTCAATGACGCCGGTGCATGTGGAGCAGTGATCGGCTGGGATCTTCCCCAGACTTCAGATAACTGCCCTGATCAGATTCTGACGAGCACCCATAACCCCGGAGACTTCTTCAGTGTTGGTGAGACTACGGTTTCCTACACAGTGACGGACGCTTCCGGAAACACCCGCAGCCTGAGTTTCGATATCCAGATTGTCGATCTTGAGATTCCGGTGGTGGTGGATGGTCCTCAGGACATTCTGGTTGAGGCCGAACAGGGACTGTGCGGTAGCACCATTTCCTGGATCGAGCCGACTGCGATCGACAACTGTGAAGTTTTCGATCTCAAGCCGAGTAACTACCCGGGTGAGTTCTTCGCTGTGGGTACAACGCTTGTTTCCTACACCGCCATCGATACCACCGGCAACATCGCCGTGCATGTGTTCAATGTCACGGTTGAGGATACTCAGGCTCCGATTATCGACGGTTTGACCGGAGACATTTCCGTCAATACCGATTTCAATCAGTGTGACGCCATCGTCACATGGACTGAGCCCACCATTAGCGACAACTGCACGGTGGTCTCTGCCAATGTCGATATCTCCTCTGGAACCGCATTCCCGATTGGTACGACGACGGTCACATACACTGTGATTGATTCCGCCGGTCTCGAGACAGTCCAGAGCTTCGACGTCACGGTTTCTGACAACCAGATTCCGACATTCGAAAACATTCCCGGAAATGTGGTTCTGTCCGTGGAGCCCGGCACCTGCCAGAGCCTCCATCACTGGATTGAGCCGACGATTACAGATAACTGTCCCGGATTGACCGTGACTGCGAGCCATCAGCCAGGAGATTCGTTCCCCGTAGGCCTGACCATCGTCAGCTACCAGGCAGCGGATGCCCATGGCCAGAGCAGGCAGATCATGTTCACCGTGGTCGTTCAGGATGACGAAAACCCAGTCCTTGCCGGTATTCCGGAAGATGTCATTCTCGAGAATGACCTGGATCAGTGTGGTGCCGTTCACCAATGGGTAGAACCGACCGCTTCGGACAACTGCGCCACGGTCGGATTCAACACGACTCACCCGAGCGGTTCCTTCTTTGATCTGGGAACGACGGAAGTCGTCTACTCCGTCTCTGATCCGAGTGGAAACATGGTTTCTGCCAGTTTCAATGTGACGGTGGTGGACCTTCAGCTTCCTGAGTTCGTGACGGTTCCGGAGACCGTTTCCCTGAATACCGATCCGGGTGTTTGTGGTGCGGCCCATTACTGGGATCTGCCCAACGTCTATGACAACTGTGAAGAGATCAATCTCGCCTCCAGCCATCAGCCGGGGCACGTATTCCCGATCGGAACCACAGTGGTGACCTACACGGCGCAGGACCCGACCGGCAATGTTGTGAGTACTGATTTCTCAGTGACTGTCAGCGACTTTGAGGATCCCGACTTCGAGGGAATCCCGGGTACGATCACAGTGAACACCGAGCCGGGTCTCTGTGATGCAGCGGTCGATTGGGTTGCCCCTATTGCTGTGGATAACTGTGAAGTGCAGTCCCATTCCAGCAGCCATCAGCCGGGTGACCGCTTCGAGTTGGGTCAAACTTCTGTGATCCTTTCGGCCACAGACATCTACGGTAACGACTTTACGACCTCCTTCCTGGTGATCGTGGAAGACCATGAACTTCCGGTGATCAGTGGAATGCCCGAATCGGTGACGATTCCCAGCATTCAGGGTTTCTGTGGTGCGTCTCACCTCTGGGATTCCCCAACCGCTTCTGATAACTGCGACACTTTGGCACCGACTGCTGATTACCTCAGTGGACACTTCTTCCCTGTTGGATCGACGACTGTGACCTACTCAGTGACCGATGAAAGCGGCAACTACACCGAGGATTCGTTCATCGTCACAGTTGAAGATGTTGAAGCACCGGTGTTTACCGCCATTAGCACAGATTACACCGTCTCTGCTGACGCTGATCAGTGTGGAACGGCAGTCATCTGGCCCGACGCAGAGGCTTCCGACAACTGCGGTGTCGACAGCATTACCTACGACAGAACAAACGGTCTGTTCCTTGAACTGGGCGACCACCCGGTCAATGTCACAGTGACAGATATTCACGGACTTCAGACCACACAACAGTTCGTCATTACCGTTGTCGATGACACGGCACCGGTGATCCACGATCTCCCCGCTGACATTCAGCTGACAGCCACCGAGGGTCAGTGTGGAGCAGTGGCTACATGGATTGAGCCGACCTCCACCGACAACTGCCCGGGCAGATTGCTGGCCAACAACATTCCGTCAGGAAGCTTCTTCCTTGTCGGTCAAACGACTGTCTCCTACGTGTCTACCGATGCCTCAGGAAATACGACGACAGAGTCCTTCACGGTGACGGTCGAAGATGATCAGTTGCCGACCCTTGCGGGTATTCCCGACGATATCGTTGTCAGCAATGATCAGGGTATCTGTGGAGCCCAGGTTTCATGGACCCCGCCCGCTGCTCTGGATAACTGCGGGATTGAAACCCACGTGTCGAGTTACAACCCGGGTGACCTGTTCAATCTGGGAACGACGACCGTGGAAATCGTCGCCACTGATTACAGTGGAAACTCCGTGACGGGCACCTTCCTGGTTACCGTCGAAGATACGGAGGCACCGGGGATTGCCAATCTTCCGGAGAACATGACCGTTGAGTCTGAGGTCGGCATGTGTGGTGCCAATGTCAGCTGGGTGGAGCCCTTCACCGTTGACAACTGTGCCACCGGAACACTGGTTTCAGACATCGCCAATGGAGCGTACCTCAATGTGGGTCTCCACCAGGTGACTTACACAGCGACCGATCTTCATGGCAACGTCACGACAGATTCGTTCTCGATTGAAGTGGTCGACGCTGAAACCCCAATCATCCTGAGCGCACCTTCCTCTGTTGAAATCCAGGTGCAGGATGGGCTGTGCGGTTCGATTTACAGTTGGTTTGAGATTCAGGCAACCGACAACTGTGCCATCGACAGCATCACCAATAGTCATGAGAGTGGGTCTTTCTTCCC
Source organism: Planctomycetota bacterium (assembly GCA_013911165.1). GTDB lineage: Bacteria > Planctomycetota > UBA8108 > UBA1146 > UBA1146 > UBA12191. The sequence goes on from JACETR010000003.1 coordinate 57,843, forward strand.
GAAAGGAACCACGCTTGTTCAGCAGACCGTCAGTGACGCTGCAGGTAACAGTGTTTCTCATGAGTTTGAAGTGACCGTGGTCGACCACGAGGCTCCGCAGTTCAGCTCTTCGATTTCAGGGCTCAGCCTTCAGAGCGTCAGTGGTGCATGTGGAACCAGTGCTTCATGGACTGAGCCGGAGATTTCCGATAACTGTGAAATCGCCAGTTTGACCAAATCCCATGAGCCTGGAGACTTCTTCGAAGTGGGTGAAACTCTGGTGACCTACACTCTCGTCGATGGAAGTGGCAATGAGACCAGCATCGATTTCCTCGTGTCGGTTGAAGACGTTGAGGCTCCGGTGATCTCTGGCCTTCAAAGTTCAGTTTCCGTATCCACGGATCCGGGATTCTGCGGAGCAACCGTTTACTGGGATGCTCCTGTGATCACCGACAACTGCCTTGTTGACAACATTCTGTCTACCCATCAGCCGGGCGACTTCTTCCCGGTTGGCAACACGGTTGTGACCTACAGCGTTTCTGACAACTCTGAGTTGGTTACCACCGTTGAGTTCCTGATCACTGTTACCGACAATGAGACGCCTCAGATCAACAACATTCCTTCGATCGACCTGATCGAAACGGAGCCGGGTCTTTGCGGTGCAGTTGTTGCATGGAGTTCTCCGAGTGTGACCGACAATTGCCAAGTGACGAGCTTGACCTCAGACATCCAGAATGGAACCTTCCTGGAAATCGGTCAGCACACCATCGTCTTCACCGCCCTCGACATTCACGGTAATGAATCGACGGCCGGATTTACTGTGACGATCATTGACGGAGAGGCACCGACGATCACCGATCTTCCCACTGTGGTCGAGGGTGTGAGGACCAGTGACAGCTGCATGGGCAGCGTTAACTGGGCAGAGCCCCTGATCAGTGATAACTGCGGAGAGTTCGCATTGGAAACGAGTCACCAGAGTGGAGATTCCTTCAACCTTGGAATCACCACGGTGACTTACACTGCCACCGATCTGCAGGGCAATACCCAATCAGCCAGCTTCGAAGTACACATCGCGGATGTCCATGGCCCCGAGATCAGTGGCTTGCCGCTGGAAATCAGCAGCGATACGGATCCGGATTCCTGCCTGGCCATCGTGGACTGGGCTGAGGCGTCTGTAATGGATCATTGTGGCGATTTCAATCTTGAGAAAACCCACGAGCCGGGTACTGCTTTCCCCGTGGGAACCACGGAAGTGGTTTACACCGCGACCGATCTGGCTGGAAACGTCACACAGGTCAGCTTCCCTGTGACCGTAACGGACGTTCAGGCTCCCCTGATCACGCTGATTCCCGAGGATCAGACGATTCTGGCCAATGAGGATGAGTGCACCATGATCGCCAACTGGCCAGCACCGACTGCTACCGACAACTGTGGAGTGGCGTCCATCGTCACCAGCCACAACTCTGGTGACCTTTACCCGGTCGGTGTAAATACTGTTGAGATTCTGGTGACGGACGTTCATGGAAACACCACGACCGCCTCTTTCCAGATTAACGTGATCGACAGTATTGATCCGATTCTGACCGGAGTTCCCGCAGATATCACGACGGTATCTGATCCGACAATCTGTGGTGCGGAAATCACTTGGGTCGAGCCCAACGTGATTGAGAACTGTGCTCTGCTGAAGTTGGAATCGGACTATGCACCTGGAACGATTTTCCCTGTGGGTCTGACGGTCGTGAATTACGTGGCTGTTGACCTCAGCGGCAACAGCACCTCCGCTTCTTTCACTGTCACGGTGATTGATGATGAGGCTCCGACTATCGAGATTCCTGTCCCGGTGATCGTGGATGCTCCTGAGGGCTCTTGCGAAGTCTTCGTCGAGGTTCCGCTGTTGGAGGTCTATGACCGCTGTGGTGTTTCCCAAATCACCAACAGCTTCAACGGTACAGCTGATGCTTCGGGGATTTACCCCCGTGGTGAAACCCTGATCCTCTGGTCGGTCAGTGACGAGAGTGGAAACATTTCGACGATCACTGGAGTGGTCAGTGTTCAGGTCAGTGGACCGGACTGTAATGCCAATGGTGTCCCCGACGTGTGCGATATCGCAGAAGACATTTCCACAGACTGTAACCAGGATGGCATTCCTGACGAGTGCCAGGCTGACTGCGACGACGATGGCATTCTCGACGTCTGTGAAATCACTCAGGGACTCGTCCTCGACTGTGATTTGGATGGAGTGCCCGACGATTGTCAGATCGCTTCTGGAATCGCAGCGGACTGTGACGGTGACGGACTGATCGACTCTTGCGAGATTCTGACCGGATCTGGTCTCGACTGTGACAACAGCGGGGTTCTGGATTCGTGTGAGATTGCGCAGGGTACTGTTGCGGATTGCAACAACAACGGTCAGCCGGACCTTTGCGACATTGCTCTGGGAGTCGAAAGTGACTGCAACAACGATGGAATTGCTGACGCATGTCAGATCGCCAGCGGATCTGAAGTTGACTGTAACGCTGACGGCGTGATTGACACTTGTGAGTTGGCCAACGGTTCTGCTTCCGACTGTAATGGCAACGGAACGCTGGACGTTTGTGACCTCGCCACCGGAAATGCAGATGATTGCAACCAGAACTCGATTCCGGATTCCTGTGACATCGCTTCCGGTATCGCATTCGACTGCAATGCCAATGGTCAGTTGGATATCTGTGATATCGAGCAGGGCCTGGCAGACGACTGTGACACCAACAACGTTCCTGATGCCTGCGACGTGGCTTCCGGTGCAACACCGGACTGTAACAGCAATGGCATTCCGGATTCCTGTGACCTTTCGAGCGGTGCCTCTGAAGACTGCAATGGAACGGGAATCCCGGACAGTTGTGAAGTCGCCAGTGGTGCGACACCGGACTGTAATGGCAATGGTGTTCCGGACAGCTGTGATTTGGCCAACGGAACAGCAGATTGTGACAACAACAATGTGCCCGACAGTTGCCAGATCGCTTCTGGAGAATCACCGGATTGTAATGGCAATGGTGTACCGGACGCCTGTGATATCAGCTCCGGTGCGGCGCTTGATTGCAACACCAATGGAGTTCCTGATTCCTGTGAGGTGGCTAACGGACAGGCTGCAGACTGCAACAGCAATGGAATCCCCGACAGCTGTGATATCGCCAGCGGCGTTGAATCTGACTGCAACTCTTCTGGTGTGCCCGACAGTTGTGAGGTGACCAGCGGTACTGCGCTGGATTGCAACGACAACGGTATTCCGGACAGCTGCGATATTGCCTCAGGCAACTGGCAGGACTGTGATGCCGACGGCAACCTGGACAGTTGCGAAATTCTGGTGGGTACTGAGCAAGACTGCAACGGTACCGGAATCCCTGACGCATGTGAGATTCTCTCCGGTGCTGCCGACGATTGTGACGGCAACCAGATTCCGGACAGTTGTGATCTCGTGACAGGCGTTCTTTCTGATTGCGATCAGAATGGCACCCCGGATACCTGCGATATCCTCGCTGGGGGTGTTGAGGATTGCGACGGAAACCAGGTTCCCGACAGCTGCGATTTGCTCACTGGTACTCTGGAAGACTGCAACCAGAATGCGGTTCCGGACTCTTGCGAAATCGCTGCCGGTGATACAGAGGACTGTGATGGCAACGGAATCCCCGACTCCTGCGACATTGCTGCAGGCCTTCTGTTGGACGCCAACCTCGACGGAATCCCGGACCAGTGTCAGCTGAACTTCCTCAGGGGAGACGGCAATGACGACGGGATCGTCAACATCGCTGACGGTATCTTCCTGCTTCAAAGCCTCTTTGCTGACGGAGCGGATTCCACCTGTAATGATGCGGCGGATGCCAATGACGACAGTTCAATCGACGTATCCGACGTGATCAGCATTCTTGGATACCAATTCAATGGAACCAATCCTCCTCCTGCTCCTTACCCGAACTGCGGAGTTGATCCTGCAGGCGGAGTGAGCCTCGGGTGTGAGGCCTACACCAGTTGTCCCTGACCCAACATGTGGGTTGAGATAGATTTGAGTGGGGATCGGCGTCGGTGACGTGTCATTCATGACCGCACCGGCGCCATTTTTTTTGGTCCTGGGGCTATCCGTGTGTAAACCCGGGGGCAGTTTATTTACTTTAGAAACGTAGTTAACATTTCAGTTTCGATATATCCATAAGTGTAGTTTTTACATTGTGATAGATAGTTCTGATCTCGTTTCTATTTGGGGAAAAAGTGGTTCTGAAGCATTAACAAAGTCGGTATAAAATGCTGGTAGAAGCCTCCAGATAGGCCGGGGAATCCGGTCTCTCATTCGCGGTTATTCGCGGTATTGAGGGATGGGAATCAGTTATTCAGCCCCGAAGGTCTGGAAGGCTAACTTTGGAAACGGCGGTTTCCTGGCACCCTGGGGTAGATGGGGGTGGGTTCGCCGTATTTAGGGGTTGTGTACTCGACATTTCTATTCAGAGAGTGGGAGGGTTTCCCATGCGTATTTTTGTAAGTGCGTTCACTGCACTTTTGCTGCTCGTAGCGACAGTTGACAGTTCTGCGCAGGTCTGTCCGCCAACTGTAGACTGCAATGCCAATGGCCAGGCTGATTCCTGTGATATCTCGCAAGGACTCAGCGACGATTGCAACTTCAACGGGATTCCCGATGAGTGTGATCTCAATGCAGCTCTCAATGCAGATTGCAACATGAACGGGATTCTCGACATCTGCGAGCCTGTTCCTCCGGTGCAATTGATCGGTGGAGCGGCAACTTCCAATTCCGCGATGAATGGGAATTGGATGTTGGTCGCGGATCCTGCTGAGCCGCCTCCTGCTGATGAGCCTCCTCCTCTGCCCGGAGAAATTCACCCTCCTGTGGTGAGGATCGTTGAGGTCTTCAAGCGTGTCGGTACCCGTTGGCTTCTCGATGGATATCTCGTTCCGAATGACCCCACTGATCAGGACAATCTGGATGGTTTTGCATTCAGCATGGCCATTTCTGGAGATACCGCAGTGATTGGTGCTCCGATGGGTAATGGCCATACGGGTAAAGCCTATGTGTTCCAAAGAACTGAAAACGGTTGGATTGAAGCACAGGTCTTGCAGGCCGAGTTGCCCACCTTTGGAGCGCTCTATGGATTCTCGGTAGACATCATGGGCTCTGATATCGTCATTGGTGCCCCTCAGGCACCCCTCGGCGACGATGGAGACGATGATGCCGATCCGATCGGGCCGACCCCTGGCGGATACGCTGAAATCTGGTCCCAAACCGGGACCGGTTGGGAGAGGGCAACACGCCTTGCACCCACCAACCCTGTCACCGGTGGTGGTGAAGAGATTGGAACCTCCGTTGCGTTTGCCAGTGATGGTTGGGTATTCCTCGGAGCTCCTGCTGCCGGAGGAACCTCTTCAGGCCATGTATTCGGATTCCGTAATTTCGGTGGAGGTTGGGTATTGATGGAAACGCTTCAGGCGTTCGACAGTACTCAAGGACACCGTTTTGGTGCCCAGATTGCGGTCAGCGGCGACACCATGGTGGTCGGAGCTGAGCGCGCGCCAGCCGGATTAAACGCCGGCCCGGTGGGCGCGGTCTATACCTTTGACCGGTCTGCTGGTGGTGGCGATTGGATTGCTGGAGGAAGAACGGTCAGCAGTACTCCGGATACCAATGGATATGCTGATTCTCTGGCAATGACTGGAGACCTGATGGTCGTCGGCGAGCCGAGAGCGGATGCTACCCGTGGTTTTGCTCATGTCTACAACAGAGCAGATGATGGTTCCTGGACACTCATGGATTCAATCAGGCCTGTCGGTACCGTCTCTGGAAATGCCATCGGAAGTAATGTTGCGACAGATGGAGAATGGATTTTCTACAGTGCTCCTGAAGTGATCGCATTTACCGAGTTCCGTGAAATCACTCCCGATTGCAATGCCAACGGCTTTGATGATCGTTGTGAGATCAATAGTGGCCTGGAGTCTGATTGCAACGGCAACATGTTGATCGATTCCTGTGAAACCCTTTCTGGTGCAGAAGAAGACTGCGATGCAAACGGGATTCCGGACTCCTGTGAATTGGCCAGCGGTGCATTTGACTGTAACAACAACGGGATCCTTGATTCCTGTGATATCAGTGGTGCCTTGAGCCTCGATTGCAATGCCAACGGCATTCCCGACGATTGTGAAGACGATTGCAACGGCAATGGAATCCCCGACAGTTGTGATCTTCTTTCCGGGGCACAGGACTGCAATGCCAACGGAATTATCGACAGTTGCGATATCGCCAGTCAGATTGATGCAGACTGCGATGGCAACGGCACTCCCGATTCCTGTGACCTGGCGTCCGGAGCAGGGGACTGCAATGCCAATGGATTGATCGACAGCTGTGAGATCGCAACAACCAGTGGTGACTGCGATAATGATGGACAGTTGGATGCATGCCAGTTGGTCAGCCAGCCGGCACTCGACTGTAACAACAACTTTGAGTTGGATACTTGTGATTTGGCGAGCGGAATCTCCCTGGACTGCGACAACAACGCAGTTCCCGACGAGTGTCAGCTCTTTACCGGATTCTCGAAAGACTGCAACTCCAATGGAATCCCGGACGAATGTGAATCTGGCGAAGCGGTCGATTCCAATCCGCCGACATTCGTGACCACCGTTGCCGACATCATCAAATCGACTGAGCCGGGAAGTTGCTCTGCGGCAGCCAGTTGGATTGCTGCGGTCGCAGAAGACGACTGTTCTCCGCCACCGATGGTCAGCAGTTCGCATATCAACGGTGGAACATTCCCGTTGGGTGTGACTGAAGTGACCCTGACTGCAACGGATGATTACGGAAACTCCAGTACCAGCACTTTCACAGTGACGGTTCTGGATAACGAAAACCCGACCATTTCCGGACTCCCGCTCGATTTCACGGTGACCAATGATCCTGATCAGTGCGGTGCTGTCGTGACCTGGACAGAGCCTTCCTTTGCGGATAACTGCTCCATCTCCAGTACCGGTTCTGATATTGCCAATGGTTCAACTCTGTCAGTGGGAACCCACACGATCACCTACACCGGCACGGATGCGGCCGGATTGACGGTCTCCGACTCGTTTGAAGTCACAGTGCTGGACGACGAGTTGCCGAAATTCCTCAATCCGCCGGCGTCAACTTCTGTGACGACCGATCCGAATCAGTGCGGTGCTATCGTCTCATGGGATCCTGTTCAGGTTTCAGATAACTGCTCGATCCTTTCTTCAACGACCAGTCATGGATCTGGCAGCCTCTTTGAGAAGGGTGAGACTGTCGTAACGATGATGATCATCGACAGCAGCAGCAACCAGAGAACTCACAGCTTCACGGTCTCGGTGACGGATGATCAGGCTCCGACCCTTTCAGGTCTCAGCGGTGATATTTCCATGACGTCAGATCAGGGTATGTGTGGTGCTGTCGTGACATGGAGCCCACCCAATACCATCGATAACTGCCCCGATGAAATGCTTACAAGTAATGCCAACCCTGGAGACTACTTCGAAGTAGGAACCCACACCGTGACCTACACAGTGATGGACACCAGCGGATTGAGTCTGAGCGCAAGCTTCAATGTGACCATTTCAGATAATGAGGTACCGCAGTTCTTGACTACTCCCATGTCTCAAACACTTTCGACAGATCCGGGTTCTTGCACCACGACAGCTCAGTGGGACGTTCCTGAACAGTCAGACAACTGTGGGATCCAGTCACTGGAGTCTACGGCTCAGTCCGGAGATACCTTTGAAGTGGGTACGACGCCGGTCACGATGACCCTCAAGGACATTCACGGCAACGAAACCCTTTACCAGTTCGAAATCACAGTGATTGATGAAGAGGCTCCGGAAATCCTTGGCTTGCCTGCAGATATTCAGATCAGTAATGACCTGAACAACTGTGGAGCCATCGTTAGCTGGACCGAGCCGGTTTTGAGCGATAACTGCGCTGGCGCTTCGATCCAAAGTGATCGGATCTCCGGGGAGTACTTCACTCTGGGGTCTCATACGGTGACATACACCGCGACGGATGCCCATGGTTCAAGTGTTTCCAGCAGTTTTGAGATCACGATTACGGATGATCAGGATCCGAGCTTTGATACGGCTCCGCAAAACATGGTTACCACTTCTGATGCGGGTCTTTGTGGAGCTCAGGTCTTCTGGGATGTGCCGCTTCTGTCAGACAACTGCAGTATTCTGTCTTTCGTTTCGACTTGGCAGTCAGGTGCAGTTTTCCCTGTGGGAGAAACAACCGTTTCCATGGTTCTGACCGATGTTCATCTGAATATCAGCAATCACACCTTTACGGTGACTGTCATCGATAACGAGGCTCCAGCTCTGTTGGATATGCCCAGTGAAATGATCGTCTCCGCAACTGAAGGGCAATGTTCTGCGCCTGTTTCGTGGACTGCCCCAACCGCCTCTGACAACTGTGAGATCACAGATTTGACCTCCTCTCATGAAAATGGGGCGACCTTTGATCTGGGGTCCACGCTGGTGACATACACGACGACCGATTCTTCTGCGAACAGTACTCAGCAGTCATTCCTGGTGACCGTGATTGACGATCAGGCTCCCCAATTCCTTGAAGCTCCGGGAGATATGACCCTCGATTCCAGTGCGGGCCTTTGTTCAGCAGTGGCATCCTGGTCCAACCCGGTGGTTTCTGACAACTGTGGAGAGACCACTCTCAGCGTGAGCCAGCAACCGGGCACCATGTTCAGCGTTGGATCAACCTTCGTGACCATGTTCCTGAGCGACAACAGCGGAAACAGCACTCAGCATTCCTTCACTGTGACAGTGATCGATTCTGAGGCTCCGATTCTTTCAGGTATCCCGACCGACATGACCTTGTCTTCCGACTTGGGTCAGTGTGGAGCGACTGCAAACTGGCAACTTCCTGTTGGTACGGACAACTGTGGCCTCGGTGATCTGCTGGGCAGTCATCAGCCCGGTCAGTTCTTCCCGCTGGGCACGACCACCGTCAGTTACTCCCAGGCCGATTCCAATGGAAACTTGGCTACCGGATCCTTCCTGATCACGGTGATCGATAATGAGGCTCCAGTGATTACTGGAGCGGATGACGTCTTCATAGATGCACCAGACAGTGTCTGTAGTGCCGATGTGACGATTCCGATGCCCCAGGCTTTCGACAACTGCAATGTCGCTTCTCTGACAAACGATATCAGTGGTGAAGGTCCGATTACTGATAGCTTCACTTACGGCTTGACCGTAGTGACATGGACCGCAACCGATTTCGACGGAAACAGCACTTCTGTTGAGCAAGAGATCAACATTCTTGTGCCGTTGGATGATTGCAATAACAACGGCACCCCGGATGTTTGCGAACTGGAGGCCGGTACTGCGGAAGACTGCGACGGCAACGGTGTTCCTGACAGCTGCGATCTTGCATCCGGTACGGGTCAGGATTGCAACAACAGCGGTGTTCTTGACAGTTGTGAGGTGGCCAGTGGAGCTGCCCAGGACTGCGATGGAAATGGTTCTCCGGACGAGTGCGATACTGACTGTAATGGCAATGGAAGCCCTGATGCTTGCGATATCGACGGTGGTTCAAGCCTCGATTGCAACGCCAACGGTACTCCTGACGAGTGTGACCTGATTGCAGGTACTTCAGTGGATTCCAATGGAGATGACACTCCCGACGAGTGTGAAGTGCACTTCAGAAGGGGTGACGCCAACGAAGACGGTAGTGTCGACATTGGAGACGCCATCTTCATGCTCTACACCCTCATGCTCGGTGGACCGGATTCCGGCTGTAAGGATGCCACGGATGCCAATGACAGCGGTACGCATGATATCGCTGATATCATTTACATTCTGAACTTCCAGTTCACGGGTGGAGCTGAACCGCCTGCACCAGGAATCTCTGAGTGTGGTGTCGATGCAACACCCAATGATGGTCTGGGTTGCAACAGTTACGGCGGTTGCCCCTGATCGAGGTGTCGTTATATCTTGATATTTAATAGGTGAAAAGAGTGGCTTTACACTTTAGTATCAGATATGTATAAATGATCACAGGTGTTAAGGGGGGTTGTTAGTTTAACTGACAACCCCCATCTTTTTTGAGTTTATTTATAAGGGTGCCTGCAATTTGAGGGATGGGATTTCCTTGGCAGGCTGATTTTTTCTATTGCCAGCTTTATCGGCGATATACGAGGCGGTGTGTTATGAGTTTGAGGACAAGTTTTCTGGTTGTGATGATGATTGCAGCCAACTGTATTTGTGTATCCGCGCAGGACTGCACTCCAATCACTGACTGCAATAACAACAGTCAGCAGGACTCCTGTGATATTTCCCAGGGACTCAGTTCTGACTGCGATCTGGATGGAGTTCCAGACGAGTGTCAGATGGCAGAATCCGTTCTGGCAGATTGCAACATGAATGGTTTGCTCGATGCCTGTGAGCCTGTTCTTCGAGCCGAAACCACCGGAGCTGCAACCGGAGTTGGAACGATGGACGGCCCTCATCTGTTGATGACCGATCTTGGAACCCGCTCAATTGAGTTGTATGAGCGATTGGGCACAGCATGGATTCAGAAAGACGCCATCGTCCCTTCAGATGCTGATGCCAATGACGGTTTCGGTTTTTCCATGGCACTTTCAGGGTCTTTGCTGGTCGTGGGTGCTCCCAACAAGAGTGGTGATCGTGGAGCGGCTTATGTCTATGAAAAGCAGGGAAACAGCTGGGTTCAAATTCAGGTACTTCAGGCTGCCAACCCACTGGAAGGTGATGTTTTCGGTTCCGCTGTTTCAGTGATGGGTTCCACCATTGCTGTGGGAGCACCGCAATCAGCGGTTGAAGAGCCAGATAATCCCGTGGACGCAAATATTGCGGATGACCCGGGGTTCGTTGAAGTCTGGACTCATAATGGAACTGAATTCGAACGAACTGCCTCCCTCGACAACTTCGATCCTTTCAATGGCGGTGGAGAAGAGTTCGGAAAATCCCTCGCTTTAACCGATAATGGTTGGCTGATGGTGGGATCACCCAATGATGGGCCTCCGGGTGGTGCAGGTAGAGTTTTTGGGTATCAGTTCAATGGAACCGAATGGGTTCTGGCTCAAGAAATTTCCACGACTGACAGTCCACAGGGAGCGGCATTTGGTGCGACTCTATCCTGGAGTGCCGGAACGTTGGCTGTGTCTGCAGAAAGAACTCTGGCCCCAGTTGTAGACGATCCTCGAATCGGAGCTGTCTACACTTTTGAGAATTCAGAGGATGGAAACTCCTGGAGTCAGACTGACAGGCTGATCAGTACGCAACCTGCCAGTCAAGAGTACGGATTCAGTCATCAGGTCAGCGGTCAGATGCTGATTGTTGGCGAGCCGGGTGTCGATTCCTCTGCGGGAATGGTTCATCTGTACAACCGTATGGAGGATGGTACCTGGAGTCTGGTCGACATGATTCGTCCTATCACCATCGTCAATGGTGACAACCTGGGAACCTCGGTCGCGACCAATGGCGAGTGGATTTCCTACAGTGCCGATGGACTCTCCACCAATATCGAGCACAGGGAAATCGTTCCTGATTGCAATGCCAATGGAGCAGATGACCGTTGCGAGATTCGCTCGGGTCTGATTCCCGACTGTAACGGAAACATCATTCCCGATTCCTGTGATATCGCTAACGGAACCGAGCTTGACTGTGATCTTGATGGTGTTCCGGACGCCTGCTTCCTGGCAAATGGGGGCCCGGACTGTAACGCCAATGGTGTTCCCGATTCCTGTGATATTGCTTCCCTGCAGAGCAGTGATTGCAACGCCAACGGAATCCCCGATGAGTGCGAAGCAGATTGTGATGAAAATGGCACTCCGGATGATTGTGACCTGGCGTCAGGTGCGCCGGATTGTAATGCCAATGGAACTCTGGACAGCTGTGACATTGCCAGCGGTACTTCCGTCGATTGTGATCTGAATACGGTTCCCGACAGTTGCGACCTCGCCAATGGTGCTTCTGATTGCGATACCGATCTGGTCCCGGACCACTGCCAGATTGCGGCAGATCCTGCTCTGGATTGTGATGTCAACGGCGCCATTGATTCCTGCGAATTGCTGGCAAATGCCGGACTGGATTGCAACTCCAACAATCGTATTGACAGTTGCGATATCGCAGAAGGTACGAGTGCGGACTGTGACCTCAACGGTAATCCCGACGAGTGTCAGATCGCTTCCGGCTTCTCCATTGATTGCAACTCCAATGCGATTCCCGATGAGTGTGAAGATCCGTTCCTCGAGTCCACTCCTCCAACTTTCGTAACTTCTGTGGCGAATATTGCCCTTGATTCAGAGCTCGGGGTTTGCGGAGCAACGGCCTCTTGGACCGATCCAGAGTTGACAGATAACTGCGACGACCTTCTTGATTTGAGTTCCAGTCATCCAAACGGAGGTCAGTTCCCTGTGGGTACTACAGAGGTGACTCTGACTGCGACAGATGATCACGGAAACAACTCGACGAGCACCTTTACCGTCACTGTGACAGATGTCGAAGATCCGATGATTACAGCAATGCCTGCCACCATCGAGATCAACAACGATCTTAACCAGTGTGGTGCAGCGGTAACCTGGTCAGAACCGACGATTACCGACAACTGTTTGGTCAGTAGCAGTGGCCCCGATGTCGCCAATGGCTCCGTCTTTGAAGTCGGTAGCCATGTGGTGACCTACACGGCGACCGATTCTGCCGGAAGAACGAGCTCCGCCAGCTTTGACATTATTGTGACGGATGCGCAGGCCCCGGCTTTCACCAGCACTCCTGAAAACATGATTCTCGACACTGATCTCGATCAGTGTGGTGCGGTGGCCAACTGGACGCCGGCTGTTCCCGGTGATAACTGTGCAATTCTGTCGACCATCAGTACCCATAACCCGGGTGACTTCTTCCCGACCGGTACTTCAACTGTGACGACGACAACCACCGATACTGCGGGACTGACCGCTGTCCACTCCTTCACGATTACTGTGAATGATGTTCAGCCGCCGACTCTTTCCGAAATGCCGCTGAACATGGTTGTGAATGCGGAAGCAGGTCTTTGTGAGGCAGCCGTTGACTGGACTGCACCATTGACCCAGGACAACTGCTCTGGTGAAACCCTGCAGGGAAGTCACGCTCCAGGCAGTTCTTTTGCCGTCGGTAACCACACGGTGACCTACACCGTGACGGACAGCAGTGGTCTTACTTCTGAGGCCAGTTTTGAAATCGTGGTTGAGGATCACCAAAATCCCACATTCGATTTGGCTCCCTCGACGATGACCCTTCAGGCAGACAGCGGACTTTGTCAAACTGCAGCAAGCTGGGATACGGTAGAGTATTCAGACAACTGCGCAGTTCTTCAGTTGATCTCTACCCATCAGTCTGGCGATACCTTTGAGGTGGGAACGACCACTGTGTCGATGACCCTTGAAGATATTCATGGGAATTCTGCTGCTCATTCCTTCGACGTGATCGTTGAAGACAATCAACTGCCGAGCATCTCAGGGATGCCTGCAAACATTACTCAGAATAATGATGCAGAGCTTTGTGGTGCAGTCGTGACTTGGATGGATCCAACTTCCGAGGACAACTGTGCGATTGAAGAATTCAGCAGCAGTCACCCGAATGGTGGAGTTTTCGATGTGGGAACAACAACCGTGACGTATACCGCACTGGATATTCACGGCAACAGTTCGACCGCTTCCTTCGATATTGTGATCGCGGACAATGAAGCACCGACGATTTCCAGCTTGAGTGGAGATCTCTCCTCAGCCAATGACCTGGGAAGTTGCGGCGCGTTCATGTTCTGGTCTGAGCCGAGAGGAGACGACAACTGTAACCTTCTGTCTCTGACCAGTACGCATCAGAGCGGGTCCTTCTTCGATGTGGGTACGACAACGGTGACTTACACTGCGACCGACATTTACGGCAATGAGTTTGCACAGTCCTTCGATATCACGATTACGGATTCTGAAAATCCAAGTCTCGCCGGTGATCTGGGAGATATGACGGTTTCAACAGATCTGGATCAGTGTGATGCCGTTGTCATGTGGAGTGAACCGGAAGCGGTCGATAACTGCCCTGGTGCGACCTACAGCAGTGATATTGCCAACGGATCAGCCCTTGCTCTGGGTTCGACCCTGGTGACCTACACCGTCGTAGACGCAGCAGGCAACAGTTTCGAAACCTCCTTCACTGTGACGGTAGAGGATAACCAGAGTCCTGTGTTTGACTCTGCTCCTCAGGACATCACCCTGAATTCGGATTCGGGTCAGTGCTCAGCAGCGCATTCCTGGGCTGCTCCGCAAACTTCGGATAACTGCCCCAATCTGAATCTGAATACCAGTCACCCGTCGGGATCCGCCTTCTCTGTGGGAACCACAGACGTGACGATGTTCCTCACGGATGGTTCAAACAACACGGTTCAGCACACCTTCACGATCACTGTCGTCGATATTGAGGATCCCTTGCTGAGTGGAGTCCCCACCGACATGAACCTGACCACTGATCCTGGTGTCTGTGGTGCGAATGTTGATTGGGCACTGCCAGTTGCGACTGACAACTGTGATGTCAGTGATCTGGTCAGTTCGTACGATCCTGGTGATTTCTTCGAAATCGGAACCACCACTGTTTCCTACTCAGTGGCCGATGGAAGTGGAAACCTGGTGACCAGCTCCTTCAACATCACCATTTCGGATGAGGAAGCTCCGATCATCGGAACCACCGGTGATCTGACCATCGCCGCACCAGCAGGGACCTGCAGTGCAGTTGTTGATCTGCCAGCAGCAACTGGCAGTGACAACTGTCAGTTGGTGGCATTGACCAACAGTCTCAATGGAGGTTCGGATGCCAGCGGCATCTTCGAATATGGTTCAACACTGATTACCTGGACGGCAACTGACAGTGCCGGCAACGTTGCTACCGTTGATCAGACCGTCACCGTCACAGTAGATATGACTGACTGCAACGCCAATGGAGCACCTGATGTGTGCGAAATCGTTGAGGGATCGGTCCTCGATTGCGATGGCAATGGTATCCCCGACGAGTGTGACACTGATTGTGACGGCAACGGGATTCCGGATGCCTGTGACCTTGCCAGTGGTTCTGCAGAGGATTGCAACGGCAACGATATTCCGGATTCCTGTGATTTGGCTGGCGGTACCAGTATCGATACCAATGGCAACGCCACTCCGGATGAGTGTGAGCCAAGCTTCCGTCGTGGAGATGCGAATGAAGACGGATCAGTTGATATTGCTGATGCTATCTTCATGCTTTACACGCTGATGCTGAACGGTCCTCAATCGGGTTGTGCAGATGCGACTGATTCCAATGACAGTGGATCTCATGACATTGCAGATGCGGTCTTCATTCTCACGTACCAGTTCGCAGGTGGCGAAGCACCGTCTGCCCCTGGACCGGATACCTGTGGAGTGGATGCCACACCGAATGACGGATTGGGTTGTGACAGCTATAACGGTTGTCCGTAATCCAACTGTTTGAAATCAGGGATGAAAAAGGGCCGAAGCGAGATTGTCGCTTCGGCCCTGATTTTTTGTCTGGTTGCTGGTACTACTCGACGTCCGATTCTTCTGCTTCCACAGATGGAGCGACGATTTCGAGTGTATCAAGAAGAATGTGGCTGATTGCCTCGAGGTCGTCCAGAGTGATGTGGTTCTGCTCTTCGAGTCCCTCGAAGACATTGACCATCGTTTCCTTGAAGTCGGAATCCAGCTGTTCCTTGACCTCGTCGGGAGTATTGTCGAAGTCGTTGGGGTCTTCCATTACCTTGCCGAAGTGTTTCTCTTCCAGCTGACCTTGAAGCTGTTCAAATGCTTCGACCAGTTGCACGAGGCAATTTTGCAGATTGTCATTGACCGACATGTTACTCACCCTTCACTCCTGAAAGCCGCCGCCGGCTTTGGTTTGGACAATTTGCTCCGCAATCTCAGGCAGGTCCACAAAAAAGCCCCGGAAGATCGGGAATTCGATCGTCCGGGGCGAGTCTGGTCCAGAGCTGAACCAGGGCAATATCTGGAGAATCTCCGAGATTTACTTCTTCAT
>JACETR010000030.1 GCA_013911165.1 Planctomycetota bacterium
ACTTTTCAGCGTAACGACATGGAATTGCTGAACCGAATCGTGCACTTCGATCCGGACAACTCGACCATCGCAGGTGTCCATGAAGTGAAAGAAGACGCCTTCTGGACCAACGGTCACTTTCCCGATCGCCCGCTGCTTCCTGGCGTCCTGATGATCGAAACCGCCGGACAACTGTGTTCCTTCTATTACGGCGAAGCTTCCGGTAATGAGGATGACATCGTCGGCTTCGCTGCCTGCGAGAATGTTCGCTTCAAGGGCATCGTCGAACCGGGCTGCGACCTGTTGATGGTCGGCGAGATGATCGCCCTGCGCAGTCGCCTCGCCAAGTTCAGTGCCCAGGGTTACGTCAACGGCGAACGCGTCTTCGAAGGCACCATCGTCGGAATGAAGATCTGAACCGGAAAGATCTCGGCATGCGAATCCGAACTGCGTCGTTACTCTTCCTGATCTCCTTGCTGTGGCTTCTTTCAGACTTCCGCGCCCTCCAGGCCCAACACTCCCACTCCGCTCCGCGTCCGGATCTGACTGCGGGGGGTTCCGTGCCCGAGGGGTGGACCCACGACTGGAATCTGGGTCCAACCGGGGCCCGCGGGTGGATCTACTGCGACAAACATGTGACCACCGATGCGCGGCAGATTCTCGTGACCGAAGTGGCGGCGGGATCGCCGGCGGATGGAAAACTGAAGGTGGGTGATGTCATCACCGGGCTCTTCGGTGAAACCATCGGCGACGATGCGCGTGTGCGGATGGGGCGAGCCATCACTCTGGCGGAAACGGAAGGCCAAGGGGGCCGCCTGCCTTTGACCGTCTGGCGTGAAGGCAAAACCCGGAACGTCACCATCGAGCTGCCGGTTCTTGGCAACTACAGCAAGACCGCCCCTTACGACTGTTCCAAATCACAAAAGATCTTCGAGCAGGGTTGCGAAGCGCTGGCAAAAAAGATGCAGGCCAACCCCCGCACTGGCAACGAGATCACCCGCGCCCTCAACGCCCTCGCTCTCCTCGCCAGCGGTGACAGGAAGTACCTGCCCGTCGTCGAAGAACAGGTGCGGCTACTCTCCGAATACAACCAGGAGAGCGGCGTGCGCACCTGGCAGTACTCCTACGTCAACATCCTGCTGGCGGAATACGTCATCGCCACCGGCGATCGAACCTATGTGAAAGACGGTCTCGAACGCATCACCCGCATGATCGTCGAAGGACAAAGTGTCGTCGGCTCCTGGGGACACGGCTTCATTCAAGGGCCCCACAACCGTCTCGAAGGCTACGGCATGATGAACGCCCCGGGGATTCCGCTGACCTACTCACTGGCACTGGCCCAGCGGGCACAGGTGGATGTTCCCGGTCTCGACAAGGCTCTGCGCAAAAGCCTCGATCTGGTGCGTTTCTATGTCGGCAAGGGCTCCATCCCCTACGGCGACCACGACCCGTGGATCGAAAACCACTGTGACAATGGCAAGAACGAGATGGCAGCAGTGCTTTTTGATCTGGAATCGGATGCGGATGCCTGCGAGTTCTTCTCACACATGGCCATCGCTGCCCACGGCACCGAACGCGATCAGGGCCACACCGGCAACTTCTTCAACATGACGTGGGCCCTGCCCGGCGTTGCCCGCGCCGGAGAAAATGCCACGGGTGCATGGCTGCAGGAGATGGCGTGGTCCTTCGATCTCGCCCGCCGCTGGGATGGCACCTATCTCTATCAGGGAGCACCAACCCCGCGACCCGAGTCCTACAACAAATGGGACAGCACCGGGGCTTACCTGCTCGCGTATGCAATGCCGTTGAAAAAAACGTTTCTCACCGGGAGACGCAAGAGCCCGGCCCCGCAGATCGATCGAGCCACCGCCGAAAACATCATCGAAGACGGGCGCGGATGGACCAACAAGGATCGCACCAGTTTCTATGCGGCGATGAGTACCGAAATCCTGCTCCAGCGACTGGCCAATTGGTCACCGGTGGTACGCGAGCGCGCCGCCATGGAACTGGGTCGTCGCAATGAAGCCGAAATTGTTCCAGGGCTGTTGGGTCTCTTGCAGGGGAAGAACAAGAACGGTCGCGTCGGTGCCTGTCAGGGCATCATCTTTCAGCGCGGTCGTGCGGAAGCGGCGGTGCCGCTCCTGCGAAAAGCGCTGCGTTCTTCCGACCTGTGGCTGCGCATCAAGGCCGCCGAAGCCCTGGCTGCCATCGGCAAGCCGGCACAGGTCGCCGTCCCCGAACTGATCGCGCGACTATCCCGCAAAGCTTCTTCCAAAGATCCGCGCAACATGGAGCAACGTTACCTGACCTTCGCCCTCTTCAGTCACAACAAGGGATTGATCGGCAAGGATCTCGAAGGCATCGATCGCAAAGCGCTGCTGAAGGCGGTACGGGCGAGCCTGCTCAATCAGGATGGCCGTGCTCGCGGTGCGGTGAGCAGTGTCTACCGCAACCTCTCCTTCGATCAGTTGAAGCCGCTGTTGCCGGCGATCCTGGAAGCGATCACGGTGCGTGCACCAAGCGGCATCATGTTTGCCCATGAAATCCGCATGGCGGGCCTCGAACTCTTCTCACGCCATCACGTGGCGGAAGGCATCGAGTTGTTGGCCGATTACGTTCGCGACATGAAGCCCCACGCCAGCGAGCATCGCATCGTCAAGGTGGTCGAGATGCTGGAGAAATACGGCGCCCATGCCCAACGGGTCATTCCCACCCTCGAAGAGCACGCCACGTTCTTCGATGCAGGCCAGCCAAACTTCCCCCTGCGCCTGAGCAAGGACAAGGCGAAGATCGTGCGTGAGAGCATCGCCCGCATTGAAGCCACAAATGAGCGTCCCCCACTCATTTCCCTCAAGAAGTTACGTTGAGCCTTCTGGCCTTTTCATCGGTCGATTGATTTGACACGTAATGATAATCGATTATCATACAAGGCTGTCGACGCATGAGTTCTGACCCAAAGATCTGTAGAGGCATTTCATGATCGCAACACAAGCTGTCAGCAAGTCGTACGGTTCGACGAAAGCGCTTCAGGCTTTGACCCTGACCGTCGAGCCCGGGGAGGTTCTCGGTCTTTTGGGGCCGAATGGAGCCGGCAAAACGACGACGATTCACCTGCTGGCGGGCTTTTTGAAGCCCGATTCCGGATCGGTGGTCATCGACGGAGTCGACGTCGTAAAGAAACCTGACGAAGCCCGCAGCCGCCTTGGGTACATCCCCGAAAATGTGGCTCTTTACCCGTTTTTGAGCGCTATGGAGAACCTGCAGCACTTCTCTTCCCTGGCAGGGTTGAAGATCCCCCGGGATGAAATGGCGCGGAAATTGGTCCACTGCGGCCTCGCTCCGGAAGCGATCCACCGGCGTGTTTCCACCTTTTCCAAGGGGATGCGCCAGAAGGTCGGCATCGCCATCGCCACCTCCAAAAATGCGCGGGCGCTGATCCTCGATGAACCCGCTTCCGGACTCGACCCCCATGCCAGCCACGAACTGTCGATGCTGGTGCGCAAGGTGGCAGACGACGGCGCCGCTGTGCTGATGGCGACCCATGATCTTTTCCGGGCCAAGGAGTCCTGCGACCGGGTAGTCATCGTCCAGGGAGGCAGGCTGGTTCAGGAAATCGATCCCGCCTCACTCTCTGCCAATGACCTGGAAGCCATCTACCTCAAACAGATGGAGTCCGGATCGTGATCATCAAATTGTTGTGGATGGAACTGCGTTCGATTCGCAGTGACGGCCGCCTGTTGGCGCTGGTCGCTCTGGCACTGGCCACTCTCTTGCTGTCGACGTGGATCGGGGCAGAGAGTCAGCGCATGGCAACAATAGGGCGTGCGGCAGCGATGGAAACATCCCGTCAGCAGTGGGAAGCCATCGATGGCCTCTCCGCCCATGGTGTGGGTCACTATGGCAGTTACGTCTACAAGCCGAGCAGCCCGCTTTCGACCCTTGATTCAGGGGTCATGC
Organism: Planctomycetota bacterium; assembly: GCA_013911165.1. Lineage (GTDB taxonomy): Bacteria > Planctomycetota > UBA8108 > UBA1146 > UBA1146 > UBA12191. Next base: position 3,937 of record JACETR010000030.1, read on the forward strand.
CTTTCACGGGAAAAGTGGTGCGCATCGAAGCCCACGTGCAAAACCCGCCATCCCATTCGGACGCAGGGTCTTGGAGTTCACTGATTCGTCTCGGTGCCTTTGACGCAGGAACCATCCTGTCCTTGCTGGTTCCACTCCTGCTGGCATTCTCAGCATTTTCTTCGGTTTCCCGTGATCGAGAGACAGGGTTGCTACGGGTCCTCGTGGCTCAGGGAGTGTCCTTGCGCTCCATACTCTGGGGGAAATCTCTCGCTTACTGGTTCCTTTCCTTGTTGTTGGTGGGAGCGCTGATGGTGTCCCATGTGGTGATTGATCAGCTCAGTGGTGAACCCCTTACCACGGATATCAAGACCCGATTGCTACTGTTCGGCAGCTCCCACTCTCTTTACCTTCTGATCGTTGTTCTGCTTTCAGTCTGGATCTCTGCCAGGGTCGCCGATTCCCGAAGCGCGCTGATGATTCTGACCATCGGCTGGTTGGTGACTTCTGTCGTCCTTCCCAGAATCACGGCGGAGTTCAGTTCACAACTTTTCCCCCTCAAGTCCCAGGTCACCTTTGAAGACGAGATGGCCGAGGACCGATCAAAAGGCCTCGATGGACACAACCCCCGTGACGAGCGTCGAAATGTGGTTCGTCAGGAAGTCCTTGAAGAATACGGTGTGGAAAATGTCAGTGACCTGCCCGTCAATCTGGGCGGTATCCTGATGCAAAAGGATGAGGAATACGGCAATCAGGTTTGGGATGTGCACTTCGGCCGTCGTCATGAAACGGTGCGCAAACAAATCGGTGTCGTGCAAGCGGTCTCCTTCCTGGATCCCTTCCTCGCCGCCAGAGGCTTGAGCATGGCTTTTGCCGGAACCGACCAGTTTCACGATGCCCAGTTTCAGCGTCAGGCGGAAAACTACCGCCGTGATCTGATCCGCGTCCTCAACGACCTCGATGCCAAAGCCGGAACGCGTCAGGAAAATGGACGCTGGAGCCGTGAGAAGATCGATTATGCGACCCTTTCCGATTTTGAGTTTGAACCTCAAAGCGTAGATTTCGCACTGGGGCATCGCTGGCCCGAGGCACTGTCGCTGCTGATCTGGCTGATCTTTTCTGCGGGGCTTTTACAGATCGGAACCGGACGTATTCCGATTGTGGGGGGCAGCCGATGATCGCCCTCTTTTTCCAACTGGTCCGATTCGAGATTCAGCGGCTGGGTCGCTCGCCGATGCGCCTCGCCGCAATGGTGGTTTTCCTGCTCTGTGGTTTCTATGCCATTTCATCCGGTTTGCACCATGTGAATGACTGGAAAGTGACACTGAAAGAGCTGGCGGATCGCGATGAGACTCGGAGAACGGAAGCCATCGGCTGGTTTGATGATCAGGTCAGCGGCCCGGATGACCGCGACTGGATCGATGTGACCACGATTCGCTACGCGGATCGCTATGCTTCTGCCCATGCGGTCATGGAGCCGGAACCCCTCGCAGCCCTCGCTATCGGCCTGTCGGACATTCGCAGTACCTGGGCAGTGGTCTCAGCGACGATGGGTGCGGAACCTTTCCGTACCAGCGACCCATCGACTCTCGGTAATGCGGAGAAACTCCTCTCCGGTAACTTTGACCTCGCTTTTGTCCTCTCTTATCTGATGCCCCTGCTGCTGTTGGTGTTGATGTTCGACGTCTCCAGCATGGAACGTGATCTGGGGATACTGCGTACGGTTCGCACCCAAACTGCATCGCCGAAAGCATGGTGGCTGATGCGGGTTTCCCTGCCGATTCTGGTCGTGTTGACCCTCGTGGGCATCCTGTTGGTGGTCGGTGGAATCTGGACCGGGGCTCTCGAAGAGAGTTTTGAATTGTGGAAGATCTTCAGTCTCGCAACTCTGGGGTACGTTCTTCTTTGGGGACTTCTCTATACTGCGGTCCTCTCTGCGGGAACCGGATCCTCTACTGCCGCACTGTGGATGGTGGGTTTGTGGATCAGCTTCTGTGTTCTCGTTCCCGCTGCAGTACGCCAGGTGGTCAGTAGCCTGCAACCAAACCTTTACGCCAGTGAATTGACGACAGTACTGCGTGCGGAACGATACGAAATCCTGCTGGGTGAAGTGGAAACCTATGCCCCGGCTTTTTATGCCGCTCGCCCGCAGATCAACCCACCCACTGAAACCCCGGACCGGGCAAACCAGTCGAGCATGGATCGCATGATTCGTGAGGCCGCTTTCTTTGATGAAGTGGAGTTGGTCTCTGCAAAAACCGCGAAAAGGGAAGCGGTCAGGGAAGGAGCGGTGTCCGTCTTTGGATGGATCAATCCGGCGTACGTCTTCCAAAACTCTTTGTGCGTTCTTGCGGGAACCGAATCGGTTAATTTCCGTACCCATCGGAACGACATTCTCGCTGCGGTTCAAAAACGCCTCGAGTCACTGATCACTTTTCAGTGGAAAATGGAGCCGATAGAAAAACCCGCTTTTGAAGCCCTGTTTGCCCATGAAAACTGGCGTCGTCATGGAAAAACGCCCCAACAGGCTCCCCTGATTCAGGGAACTTCCCTCGGAATCGTTGCGATCATCGTGGCCGCCCTTCTTTCGAGGAACAAAAGGGCTCGGGAAAGAAAAACAGGTATGGTGTAATCGGTCGAATGCAGATCGAACCGCCATTGCTGGAGAACTGAATCATGAGTGAAAACAAAAGCAAACACCAACAAGTGATCGAGGCGCTGGCCGTCGCCGATGGTCCCATGTCTGCCAATGAGCTTTGGGAGCATCTTCGTTCGAATCCATCACTCAACAGTATCGGTATCGCCACCGTCTACCGCTCCTTGAAGAAAGGTGTGGAAGATGGGGAGCTTGTACCCGTGGAACTGGAATCCGGTTCCGTTCGTTATGAATCCTCTGGGCTTCAACACCATCATCACTTTTTGTGCTCCACTTGCAGCCGCGCCTACGATGTGGAGGGGTGTGTGACGAACCTGGATAAACTACTCCCGCAGGGGTTTGAAATGACACGGCACGAGATCCTGCTTTATGGGCTTTGTGCCGATTGCAAGATGGCAGGATAGAGATGACGCCTTCCACATCTGCGACCGATGGCTCCCGTTCCAACGACTCCGATCGTCTCGACCAGATCGGTGGTCTCGCTTCCACCGCTTGCGCCATCCATTGCCTGATTGCCCCGGTACTGTTTCTGACCCTCCCCGCCTTTGCGGAGATCTGGGCCCACCCCGCTTCCCACGCTCTCATGGCGATCTGGGTCGTCCCCATGGCCCTGACCGTGGTGATCCATGGATACCGAAAACATCGTCAGAAGTGGGTTTCCGTTGCGGCCCTGATAGGGATTGCCTGCATCCTGGCGGGAAGCGCCCTGCCTTATCTTCCTGCTGACAGCAATAAGCTCGCAGCTGATTCACTCGCTGTGGATTCACTCGATGTTGTGTCTGTAGAAGCAGAAGAACCCTGCGACTGCTGCCCCTCTCTGGTCACCGATAATTCAGGAGAGATGAGCCTGCACTGGCCGCCGGCGGGTATCGCCACCGTGATGGGTAGCGGCTTTCTGATTGTGGCTCACTGGGGCAATCGGCGCTGTGGCCGCCGCTGTTGCGAAAGCGAAACCGGGGCCTGCAAAAACAGGGTTTCGTGATCGGTCTCTAGTCAGAATTAATGGTTGGGGTGATGATTTTCCTCGTCCGCGGACGAAGAAACCCCGCTCTTCCCCGGATAACATTGGAAATCGACTTCTTCCAGGATCGATCCTTGACCGTACTGATGAGGCGATCCCCTGCCATCCGCGCTCCTGCAATATTTCTGGAAACGGGACCGACTTCCAGTTCGGCAAGAGGACCGGAAACTCTCACTCTTTGATGCCACCTCAAAGAGGGATCCACAATGGGAAAGCCGCACTCTGCACAGGGGAGGCCTGCGTAATTGACCAGCTCATCGACCATCTTCCCCCCCGGACGAACCGGAGAAAATCCAGTCGCCAGAAGAACCCGATCCGCTTCGACTATCCGTCCATCCTGAAACTGAATCCCCAGCATCTCATCGCTGGAATAGATCCCTTCAATATTCTGTTGATCCCAGATGACCGTTTCATTCTTGAGAGCACGACGAAGTGCGTGCGAAACATCCGGAGGAATCGATCCTCGATGGCGTGCCTCAGTGATAATTTCCCGCCGTCTTGATGTTTGACGCTGGCGGTCAAAGTCGACCCGAACCCGCGGGCCCAGCCATCCGGGATCACTGTCGAACTGATGGATCCGAAAACCGTGACGAGTCACCAAACGGGGTCGGTGCCCTTCCGAGGCCAGCCTCAGGGCCACCTGCACCGCTGAAATCCCCCCGCCAATTACTGCCACTCTTTCTCCCTGGCTGGTCGGCCAACCCCGAAAATCCGGCTCGAATATATGCTGCACCCGTGAATGACTCCGGGGTGCCCATTCGGGCCAACTGGGCTGTTCACTGGTACCGATGGCGAGGATCACATTTTGCGCCTCCACCCATCCCCCTCTGGCCAGCTTCACCTGGACACCAGATCGAAGCGGCTTGGTGAGGATCACCCGATCGCTTCGGTGAAGAGCATCGAGTCCCAGAGATCGAATCAACTGATCTGAATGTTGATTGAAGAGCGACAGGGCTGGCCTCCCATAGGGCTCCGCAAAACCGTTTCCTCGCGAGTTCCAGTTTTTGCCTGCGAAGTGCTGAAGAGAAGCGTGATGAACGTCGAGGTGATGCACTGCCGGAGATCGCAGAAAACGCATACCGGTCACATCGGTACAGGAACGCCAGCGCTCGAGGAGGGTTTCTGCAGGATCTACAATCAACAAGTGGTCCGGTTGAACCTTGCCCTCCAACAACAGCCGGGCTGCCAGATGAACACCATGTATTCCACCGCCAATGATCAACCATTCCGGGTTCATGTGTTGTCGAGCTTCAGTTCCGGGAATGGATTTTTCAAATGGACCCAGGACTTGCTGTTCTGGTCGCGGGTGATCTCATCGAGAAGACACTCATCCAATCGGGAGCGGATCCCGCTTTCATCCAGATTCTGGCCGATGAAGACCAGTTGTTGGGTGCGGTCGCCATATCGATAATGCCAGCCTTCTTTTTGATCAGGCCGGTCTCCTTCTTCGTGGGGCCAATGCTCGGGGGGGATCGCCGCCCACCAATTTCCTTCTGCCTCCACATTGCTCACGCCCCCGGCCTGAGACCAGGTGTAGGCAACACTGGGATCAGCGGCGACCCAGAAATAGCCCTTTGATCGAACGACGCCCTTCCAGTTTTCCTCGGTGTGAAAGAAATCCCACAGTTTGTCGGCGTCGAAGGGGTTGGAGTTGCGATAGCAGAAGCTGGTGATCCCGTACTCTTCCGTCTCCGGAGTGTGTTCCCCCTGAAGTTCCCTGATCCAGCCTGCGGATTCTGTGGCAGCGTCGTAATCAAACAGTTGGGTGTCGAGAACCCGGGAAATTGGAACTCGCCCCCGTGTGGTTCGAATGATCTGTGCACCCCGATTCAGGGCCTTGAGAATTCCCTCAACCTCGGCCGCCACTTCTTCACTGACCAGATCGCATTTGTTGAGCAGGATCACGTTGGCAAACTCAATCTGATCAATCAGCAGATCGGTAACCGTGCGCTCATCTTCTTCTCCAAGGGATTCCCCACGATCCTGGAGGGAGTCCCCCTTCTGGTAGTCCTTCAGAAAGTTGGCGGCATCGACGACTGTCACCATGGTGTCGAGGCGGGATACCTGACCAAGGCTGACCCCCTCTTCATCCTCAAAGGTGAAAGTCTGGGCCACGGGGATTGGTTCCGATATTCCGGTCGACTCGATCAGGAGATAGTCAAAGCGGTTCTCCTGGGCCATGCGCGAAACTTCGGCGAGAAGATCATCTCTCAAGGTGCAGCAGATACAGCCATTCGACATTTCGACCAACTGCTCTTCGGTACGCGAAAGCTCCGCGCCCCCTTTTTCAACGAGGGCGGCATCGATGTTGACTTCACTCATGTCGTTGACGATGACCGCGACCCTTCGCCCCTCACGGTTGTTGAGGATCTGATTGAGAAGGGTGGTTTTTCCTGCACCCAAAAATCCGGAAAGCACCGTGACTGGCAAGCGTGAATCGAGAGTGTTGGATTCCATTGGGAATTCTTCTCTTTCCTGAATACAGCGTTCCTTAGCAATTTCAGAGGTTTTGCGGCTGAAACCCCGCCTGGGAGCAAAAGTTCCAACAAACACATAAGAAATGATAATCATTTATCATTCAGCGGCGAGGAAATGCTTTTGGGGTGGGCTGAAGGCGCGGGTGGTTTGGTTGTCTGGAGCGGGGGATCAGTCCCCTTAAATACAGGGTCAGGAGGAAGATATGCAGCAATCCCGAACACGAATCAGGTGATCGAAACCTGGGGCTTGAGGACTCAGGATCTCAGGATCTCAGGATCTCAGGGAGCCGGAATGTCAGATGGCTGGGATTGGCGGAGAGGGAGGGATTCGAACCCTCGGTACCGCGAAAACGGTACGCCGGCTTAGCAAGCCGGTGCAATCGACCACTCTGCCACCTCTCCGCACTCGATCAGCTGATATGACGGGGAGTCACCCTCATGACCCCAACATGTGGGGTCCCCAGCAGCTCAGGAATACCAATCCTGAACGATTGCAGGGTGTCGTCGTCAACTCTCATGATGAGTGGCCCTGATCGTGTCTTATTCGATACAGAGCGTTTTGTACATGACAGATTTCGTATGTTACTCAACGTCTACGCTGTTCACAAGTAAACCTCTCTTGAGAGGTCCTTGCATCCCACGCATCCGGTTCGGTACTCTCCTTGTCGCTCTCCTGTTGAACCCCAAATAATTCCCGATCTGGAATGAAGGATATTCGATGGTCTCTCCCGCCGCCGACAAGTCATACGAGGTTCAATTCCTCGACCTGTTGAAGCGGGAAATCCCGGAGGCGGAACAATCTGTCTGGTTGGAGGGCGTGCACCTGGAATCCACCGGGGAACATGTCCACGTCATCGCCCCCAGCGAACCGCAAATGGAAGTCCTGCGCAGCCGTTGGGAGACCTCCATGCGCTCGATCCTTGAGGAGATTCTCCCGGGGAAAAAGATCGGGTTTGCCTGTCGGAAAGAGACGCCCCCACCTTCAGAAGCACCGGGGCTGGCGGTCCGAAAGTCGATGTCAAAAGCGGCTCTCACAATCGCTGAGGCAGAGGGCGTCCGACTTCGTTCCGGATTCACCTTTGACGCCTTCACTTCGGGTCCTTCAAACCATCTCGCACAGGCCGCCGCGTTGGCTGTGGCAGAAAACCCGGGGCAAGCCTACAACCCCTACTTCATTCATGGTTCGGTCGGACTTGGGAAAACCCATCTCCTTCATGCCATTGGCCATCAGCTTTTGGATCAGGGGTACCGAAATATCATCGTGACCTCCTGTGCCTCATTCACCAATGAATTCATCGCGGCATTAACCGCCCAAAAGATTGACCTGTTCCGCCAGCGTTACCGCAATGCGGATGCCCTGTTGATCGACGATGTGCAGTTTTTATCTGAGAAAGAGCGTACTCAGGAAGAATTCTTCCACACCTTCAATGATATCTATAACCGTGAAAAACAGATCGTTTTAACTTCTGATGCTCCACCCAAAGACATTCAGGGAATCTCTGATCGCCTGCGATCCCGCTTCAGGCTTGGGTTGGTGGTGCAACTGGAAACGCCTGATCTTGAAACACGTGTTTCGATCCTGGAACAAAAGCTGCACCAACGGGAACTGATGTTGGAAGTGGATGTGGTGGAACAGATTGCCAGTCGCATCAAGGACAACGTTCGTGAGCTTGAAGGTGCGGTTTTGCGCATCGAAAGTATGGTTCGCCATGAGGGGATCGAAGCGAATCCTGAGAATGTACAGATGGCATTGAATGAAATTTTTGGACAGGAAAATCGACGTATCGACCTGAGTACCATTGAGAATAAAGTTTGTGAATATTACTCGGTCACCACAGAGCAGCTTCGCTCTTCGCGCAGAACCCGCTCGATCGTTCTCCCGCGTCAGGTCTCGATGTACCTGAGTCGTCGGTTGACAGATTGCTCTCTGGGAGAGATTGGCCACCACTTCGGAGGCCGTGACCACACCACCGTCATGCACTCTATCGAAAAGATCCGGGGAGGCCTTCCATCGGATTCAACTTTGCGACGTGACCTGGAATCTCTGGAGAGCTCCCTCCTCGGGTGACAAATAGTGTTGTTTCCCTGCGGTATCATCTGGTCGCCCCAGCAGCGTATTCATACCGCCAAACACCTCTTCAACCTCTCCACGTTCAAAAAGCAATGCTCGCTGAAGATCACAACTCCTCCCTGATCGCTGAAAGCAACCTGTGGAAAACCCGATCACAGATGGAGGAGGAGATCATCGACAACAGGGGAAGAAATTCAGGGAACGCTGCCCTGGGAATCAAGGGATGTGGATTTCCTGACTGTTCCTTTCCCTCTCCACACCGGAAGAAAACCCCTTTTCCACAACGAGGAGAGATTTAGAAACCCCATAAAACCTTATAAATAAACATCTTACGTTCACACAGGGGGAGTTATCCACACTCACAAAGGGGTAGATGAGCGAGACCAAGAAATTTTCTATCAATAACAATTAATTACTCTCCAGGAGGATCGGTTTTTTGTTTTTCAACAGGCTTTCTAAGTTGTTTGTTTACAGGGGTTTATACAGGCCCAATTCTAAGTGTATCTGATTGCCTGCAGGTCTTGGCTGACCTAGAATACGCCATGTCTGCGAGGAGGCACGTAGACAGGCCTGGATTGTTTTCTTTTAAATCCTGCGACCCTGTTCTCGTATGTCGGTCTCCAAAGGCTCATAAAGGGGTTTCCTGTCTTCAGAAACGATTTGTTTCAGAAATGAACCCCATTTGTATCAACCGAAGCATTGAGGAAGAGGCAAGCATGAAGTTTCAGTGCCATACCCGTGATTTTCTGGAGGCCGTGGGTCTTGTTTCAGGAGTTGTTCCTGCCAACCCTACGCGCCCGGTATTGCAATCTGCTCTTCTGATTGCTGATCAAAAAGGGCTGCAAGTTGTCGGAACCGATCTGGAAGTGGGTCTTCAGGCACAAGTCGATGAAGTCATGGTTGAGAAAGAGGGGTCATGCCTGGTTCCCTGTGCACGACTCGTCAAGATTCTTCGCGAGCTTCAAGGTTCTGATCTTTGTGTTGAGCAGGACGAGACAGGTCAGATCTGTATCGATTCCGGTAGCGCCAACTTCAAGATTCCTGCAGGTCCTGTTGATGAGTATCCCACAGTCAGTTTTTCCAATGAAGGTCCTGCATTCCAGGTCAACCGTGAAGACCTGATTCGCAACTTCCAGAGAGTCAGTGTGGCTTCTGCAAAAGATGCCACCCGCTTCAACATGCACAGTGTCTTGTTGGAGGGAAAAGGTGAAGAGTTGAGCATCGTCGGAACCGATGGAAAAAGGATGGCGATGAGTGCCATGCCCGCAGCGGCCGGCAATGATTCAGGAATGCCGGAAGGGCAATTCATCCTTCCCCTGAAGGCAGTCGATCTGCTTTCCAGGATCCTGACTTCAGAAGATGAGGAGAATGTCACGCTTCGCCTGGATGCCAATGAAGCGACCTACATCTCCGACACCGTTTGTCTTTCCTGTCGTCTGGTCGAGGGTCGATTCCCCGAGTACGAGAGAGCGATTCCCCAGGACCTGGAGAATGTCTATCGCATCAACAGTGAAGAGTTGTTGGTTGCTCTCAAGCAGTGCGCCTTGATGACCACCAAAGAGCGCAACTCTGTGCGTTTCTCATTTGGTGAAACAGAAGCCACCCTCTTTGGGCATGCCAGCAATGTGGGTGAATCCAGGATTCAGTTCCCCGTGGAGAAGGTATCTGGGGAAGAAGGTGATTTTGCGGTTCACTTCAACCCTGTTTATCTGATCGACCTGCTGCGTGTGATCGATTCAAAACAGGTCGAATGTGGCTTCCGTGACGGCAAGACTGCCGGGCTCTTCAGTATTCCCGATCACCCGGAGGCGTATCGCCATATCGTCATGCCTCTCGTGATCAATGAGATGCAGGAAGCTTGACCAACCCTGCTGACGAAAAAGTCAGTTACCTCGAATTGGAATTAGAAAAAAAACGTATCGCCAGGGAGCAGGCCAGTCTCCGTCCCCTGTCCGGTGCGATTGAGAAATTGATCAAACGGTTGGTTCCAACCCACAGCCGGGACGCCGTCGATGGTCTTCAGAGTGTGAGGAAACTCTGGGCGGAAGTGGTGGGCAAAGGAATAGCCAAGCACACCCTTCCCGTTCGCTGGAAAGAAGGGAAGTTGACGGTCAACGTCGACTCTACTCCTCTAGCTACAGAACTGAAGACTTTTGCTGAGAGGACTATTATCGAGAACCTCCGGAAAGAGGGGCTCGAGCGGATTCATTCGATTCATTTTCAGAATGGTCCGAGTGATCTCAACCAGTGAACTCAAAAAATGAAGCGAAACTTCCCCATGAAAGGGATGTGAAACTTTGAGCGAAGAAAAAAAAGAAAACTACTCCGGATCGAATATTAAAGTCCTCGAAGGTGTCGAGGCGGTTCGCAAAAGACCCGGAATGTACATCGGTAGTACCGGACCTGCTGGACTTCACCACTTGGTCTACGAGGTTGTTGACAACTGCATCGACGAAGCGATGGCGGGACATGCAACCAAAATCGATGTGATCATTCACGAGGATGGATCTCTCAGTGTCGAGGATGATGGTCGCGGGATTCCTGTGGATTATCACGAAGACCAGGGTATGTCCTCTCTGGAAGTCGTCATGACCAAACTTCATGCCGGCGGAAAGTTCGATAATGACACCTACAAGGTTTCCGGTGGTCTCCATGGAGTGGGTGTCTCTGTGGTGAACGCTCTCTCCACGGAGTTGCTCGTGGAAGTTCGCCGGGATGGGTCACTCTGGAAACAGGCTTTTGCCCGTGGAGTTCCGACCTCTGATCTGGAGAAGATTGGTGAAGCTCAAGACACGGGTACCCGCGTGACCTTTACTGCGGATCCGGAGATTTTTGAAACTGTTGTTTACGAGCGAGATGTTCTCGCCAAAAGACTTAAAGAGCTCTCCTACCTCAACGCCGGTATTCACATCAATTTCACCGATGAGCGCCGTGACGATGAAAAAAGAGTAGAGGAGTATCATTTCCCGGATGGCCTTGAAGCCTTCATTCGGGAAGTGAATGCCAAACGTACAGCCATTTACGACGAGGTGATTCGCTTTGAGACAGAAGTGGATGACGTGGTGGTCGATGTGGCGATGCAACACAACGACGGTTACTCACAGGAACAGATCTTTACCTTTGCGAATAATATCAACACACACCACGGCGGAACCCATTTGAGTGGATTCCGCAGCGCCCTGACTCGAACCCTGAACAAGTTCAGCAGGGACATGAAGATGCTCAAGAATGATAACCCCCCCGACGGTAAGGATTACCAGGAAGGTCTGGCTGCTGTGGTCAGCGTCAAACTTCCTGATCCCCAGTTCGAGGGACAAACCAAAGAGAAATTAGGCAACACTGAAATCGAGGGTGTTGTTCAGTCTTTGGTGAACGATGCACTGGGTCACTGGATCGATATGAACCCGGCAGTGGGAAAGAAGATCGTCAACAAAGCACTCGAAGCTGCTCGAGCCAGAGAAGCAGCACGCAAGGCCCGTGACCTGACCCGACGAAAGGGACTCCTGAGCACCGGCAGTCTTCCCGGTAAACTTCACGACTGTCGGAGCCGAAACAAGGACGAGACAGAGCTGTTCATCGTTGAGGGAGACTCGGCGGGAGGTTCCGCCAAAGGCGGACGCGACTCGATGATTCAGGCAATCTTGCCGATCAAGGGAAAGATCCTCAATACTGAAAAAGCCCGTGTCGACAAGGCTCTGCAACACGAAGAGATCCAGGCGATCATCACAGCGGTTGGAGCGGGTTTCGGTGATGAGTTCAATCTCGAAAAAACCCGTTACTCCCGCATCATCATCATGACTGACGCGGACGTCGACGGGTCTCACATTCGCACTCTTTTGATGACCTTCTTCTATCGTCACTTGCACGACCTGGTGAAGAACGAGTTGATCTACGTTGCACAACCACCGCTCTACAGGGTCAAGTGGAAATCCCGTGACGAGTACATCGTGACAGAAGAAGGGTTGGAAGAGATCCTGATCGATCTGGCCAGCGAGCACGGTTCCATCCGTATTGGCACTGGTGATGAGGCCAAAGAACTGACCGGCGAAGATATCCGCGTCACCATCGATCGCATCCAGAGAGTGGCGAAAGCGAATGAGAAATTCCTCAAGCGTGGATTCTCTCTTCACCACTGGCTCAACAATCAATGGGGGTCGACGGGGAAAATCCCGGAGCGTGCACTGATCGGTGGCGGTGAGCAGATTGCTTACGAAAATGCCGAGGATCTGGCCGCCGCGGTTGAGGAGAAGGGGGCCGGCTACCACGGCTCAGAGTTGATCAAATCAGAGGAATTGACCGAAGTGATCAAAGCTCTGGAAGCCAATGGATTCCCCGTCAACACACTGCTCCCGGAGGATGGTGGAGACCGCTTTGGCGTTCCCGTCTTCGACTTCTCCAATGAGGGTTTCGAACATTTGAAGCCGTATCGTTTCGGAGTGGACTCCGTTGAAGAGGGTGCTGTTACCGCCTCCGAGTTGGTGGAAGAGTTGTTCCTGCTCATGAAAAGCAAGGTTGCCCTGACCCGCTTCAAGGGGTTGGGAGAGATGAACCCGGAACAGTTGTGGGAAACCACCATGGATCCCGAGCGCAGAACCCTTTTCAAAGTCACCATCAACGATGCTGAGGCCACCGATGACCTCTTCGTAAAACTGATGGGAACCGAGGTTGCTCCGCGCCGGGAGTACATCGAGAAGCACGCCCTTGAGGCGCGTGAACTGGATATCTAGGAGTACTGGAATGGCACGTCTTCGCATCGATCAACTGCAGCGCTGGAAAGCCAAGGGCACCCCATGGGTGTGCCTGACAGCCTACGACGCCCCCACCGCCAGAATCCTGGAGGGTGCGGGTGTGCCGATGATTCTCGTTGGCGACTCGGTGGGAAATGCGGTTCTGGGTTACGACAGCACGGTGCCGGTGACTCTTGAGGACATGATTCATCACAGTGCGGCTGTCCGTCGTGGTGCCGTAGAAACCTTCGTAGTGGCAGACATGCCCTTTTTGACGGCTCAGATCAACGATGATGAGGCGATCCGAAATGCGGGACGCCTTGTTCAACAGGGTGGTGCCGACGCCGTCAAGATCGAGGGTGGTGGCTGTCGCGCGGAAACGATTCGCAGAATCGCGGAAGCGGGGATACCGGTAATGGGTCATCTGGGTCTCACTCCCCAGAATGCGACCCAGCTCGGTGGGTATCGGGTTCAGGGGAACTCCCCCGAGTCTGCACAGCAGATTCTGGATGATGCCATCGCTCTGGAGAAAGCGGGTGCTTTCGCACTGGTTCTCGAGTGTGTCCCTTCATCTCTGGCAGAAAAAATCAGCTCCAGTCTGAAGATACCGGTGATCGGCATCGGTGCGGGTCGCAATGTCGATGCACAGGTGCTCGTGTTCCATGATCTGGTCGGTCTCTCAGGCGAGTTCAAGCCCCGATTTGTGCGTCGCTATGCCCAGGGTGAACAGCTGTTTCAGTCGGCGGTGAAGTCTTTCATCGATGATGTCTCTTCGGGAAGTTTTCCTGCGGACAGTGAAACCTTCCTCGACCGCGACGGCGAAAACTCCGAAATGACCCCGGAGGTTTGAGCGAGATGATGAATTCGATTCACCCCCTTCCCACGGACTCTCTGGTACTCGAAGGCCCTGTGGGGGTCGTCGGCGCAGGATCTGTCGGTGGATGGTTGGCGGCAAAGATGCAGCAGGCGGGTTGGCCTGTCACGCTTTTGCGAAAACCGGGTGGGCTTGAATCTGGGGAAGAAACTACGAAAAAGATTCACGTTAACGGGGAAGCAACCGGAGATTTCTCCACAGAGGTTCCCTGTATCGAAATTGACCAGGACGGGCCCGTTTTCCGCTGGCTTTTCATCACTGTTAAAGCGGGTGATTTGCAGGCGGTGGCGAAACAGATCCAGGGTCGTATCGATGCGAAGACGACACTGGTCTTTCCCGGGAATGGCCTCGATTTGTGGTCCCACTTTGAAGGGTGCGGCACAGATCGGTTCCTGATCGCGGCAACGACCTATGGTTTGTACCGGGAAAACCCCGGTGAAATCAGTGTTCGCGGAGCTGGTGGCGAGATCACTGTAGCTCCCGTCGGGAGATTCGATGAAGGCCCGTTTCTGACCAAACAACTGACCGATGCCATCACTTCTCTGGGGCTGACTGCGGTGACCGCCGATGATGGTCCTGAAGTGGTTTGGAAGAAGAGCATTCTCAGTGCGGGTCTTAACCCGGTGTGTGCCTTGCTTGGAATAGAAAACGGACAACTCCCTGGCAGTACAGGGTTTTTGTTGGCCAACGCCGCCAGCGAAGAGGCTCGCAGTGTGGCCATTGCCGAAGGGTTTGATCTTCCACACGTGAAGGTCGATCGAGCACTTGTTGAACTGTGTGAAAAGACAGCAACCAACCGCTGCTCCATGTTGCAGGATCTCGATTCCGGCATGGGCACAGAGGTCGATGCGATCAATGGAGCCATCGTCCGCAGGGGGCAGGAATTGAAAATACCGACCCCTGCCAACCGCCTGCTCCTTGAACTGGTTTCGGGGTTAACCACAAAAACCCCCTTGAAAATGACAGCGAACTAACCTCCAGAGCTCAGAGCTCTGGCAGACATGGAGAACGAATCGATGAGCGAGGAAACCAATATCCTTCCATTGTCCCTCGAAGAGGAGATGAAGGGTTCATACCTGACCTACGCCATGAGTGTCATCATCCAGAGGGCTCTTCCTGACGTTCGGGATGGGCTCAAGCCGTCGCAGCGACGGATTCTGGTGGCAATGAACGACCTCAACCTGGGTCCCCGGTCCAAGCACAGAAAGTGCGCCAAGGTTGCCGGTGATACATCGGGTAACTATCACCCCCATGGTGAATCGGTGATCTATCCGACCCTGGTGCGAATGGCCCAGCCCTTCAACATGCGCCAGACGATGGTCGATGGTCAGGGTAACTTCGGCTCCATCGACGGAGACCCGCCGGCGGCCATGCGATACACGGAAGCACGCATGACCGATGCGGCAACCGACATGCTCAACGACATCGACAAGGAAACTGTCGATTTTGTTCGCAACTATGACGATACCCGTGATGAACCGACGGTACTTCCGGCAAAGTTCCCCAACCTGCTGGTCAACGGTGGTTCGGGAATCGCGGTCGGCATGTCGACCAACTTTGCTCCACACAACCTGCGTGAAGTGTGTCAGTCGTTACTGCTCGTCCTCGACAATCCGGAGACGACGATGGCGGACCTGCTCGAAGTGATGGAGGGTCCGGACTTCCCCACCGGTGGTGTGATCTGTGGTCGCCGTGGTATTCACGAGGCCTACAGCAAGGGCCGAGGGTTGCTGACCCTGCGTGCACGTACCCACTTTGAGGACGTGACCAAACAAAAAGAGGCGATCGTCATCACCGAGATTCCTTACCAGGTTTCCAAGTCGAAGTTGGCGACAGACATCGCCGGTCTCGTCAAGGATGGCCGTGTCACCGGTATCTCCGATATTCGTGACGAGTCAGACCGCAAGGGAATCCGTCTGGTTGTGGAACTGAAGAAGGATGAGAACGCTCAGGTTATTCTCAACCAGCTGTTCAAGCACACCCAGTTGCAGACCACCTTTGGTGTTCAACAGATTGCCCTGATCAACGGCAAGCCGAGAACCCTGACCCTGATGGAGCTGTTGAACGCCTACTGTGATCACCGCCGTGAGGTGATCCGCAGACGTTCACGCCACCTGTTGGCAAAGGCAGAGCGCAAGGCTCACATCCTTGAAGGTTTGATCACAGCCACAGACAACATCGATCAGGTCATCAAGCTGATCCGGGCTGCCAAGGATGACGATGCTGCACGGACAGCCCTCATGGAGGAGTTCTCTCTGACACGGATTCAGAGTGACGCCATTCTGCGCATGCAGTTGCGTCGCCTGACCGGCCTTGAGCGCGAAAAACTTCAGGATGATCTTGGCGATACCCGTGAAGAGATCGAGTATCACCGCACGGTTTTGACCGACGACAATGTCGTCAAAGAGATCATTCGCGAAGATATCCATGAGTTGATGGAGAAGTTCAAGGATGAGCGTCGCACCTCCATTGAGGAGGCGGCTGAAGAGATCAACTACGCCGATCTCATCGCGGAAGAGGATGTGGTCGTGACTCTGACCCATCAGGGTTACGTCAAGAGAACCCCGCTGACCAGCTACCGGTCCCAGGGCCGCGGTGGAACCGGAGTTTCCGGAGGATCAGTGCGCGAGGATGATTTCGTCAAGAGTCTCTTTGTGGCTGGCACCCATGACACTCTGTTGCTCTTCTCCGATCGCGGCAAGGTCTACTGGTTGAAGGTTTACGAATTGCCAGACCTCGCACGTACCTCCAAGGGCAAGCCTGTGAATCATCTGGTTCAGCTCGATAAAGAGGAGAAGATCCTCAACATGATTCGCATCGCCGAGTTCGATGACCGCAATCTCGTCTTTGCTTCTCGTTTGGGCAAAATCAAGAAGACCCCTCTGGAAGCCTATTCCAGACCAATGAAGACCGGTATCAAGGCGATCAAGATCAACGAGGGCGACCAGTTGATCGGAGTCAACATCACCTCCGGAGAAGATGAGATCATCCTTTCCACCGCCAGTGGAATGGCGATTCGTTTCAACGAATCAGATGTCCGCTCGATGGGCCGAGGTGCTGCAGGTGTGAATGGAATCGGGCTCGGAGAAGATGACCACGTGGTCTCGATGACCATCGTGGTTCCCGACGGATCCCTTCTGACCGTCTGTGAAAACGGCTACGGAAAGATCACCGAGTTTGGTTCCTACCGCACCCAGAAGCGGGGTGGCAAGGGTCTCATCGATATCCGCACCACTGAGAGAAACGGTTCCGTGGTCTCCGCGCGAACCCTCTCTGGTGATCGTGATGCAATGATGATGACCTCCAACGGCATGCTCGTTCGCATTTCCCTGAAGGACGTGCGACCGATCGGCCGAAACACTCAGGGCGTCCGTTTGATCCGGGTCAAGGACGGTGACAAGGTCATCGGCCTCGAGCTGGTGGACGCAACCGATGGACAAGAGGAAGTCAACCCCCCGTCCGAGTAGGATTTTTTCGCAAAGTCCTGCCAAGTGGGTGGTAGATGCCGCCCACCTTTCGTGGCATATCATCAGGATCCTGCCTTCAGGTTTTCATCGACCAAAAGTGGTTGTTGAGGATCTGAAGGCAGGCGGCGTTCGTTGACGTATGGAACGCCCGGGTTTTTACAAGCCGCGCATTCGATACCGATCAGGGGGGAATCAGGAGGATCGGGAAGACCGGTATCGATGGATATGTTGTCCAGGGTGGAGCAGGGTTGCTCCGTTGCTCTGGTCGGGGGAACGAGATTCGGGGTGGGGAATTCCCGAACTCGACAATTTCAGGAAAACGCGAGGTCGCTGCAGAGAGAACCTCTGTCCCGGCAACCCGCACAGTTCCATCAAGGAGTGAGATCTCGCCCGCGCAGGGAAGGGCTCGTCGCCAAGGTGCGGTGTACCCATACCGGCCCTCATCGGGGTGAAGCGCGACGGGATCGTTGCACTATGAATACCGAAGAAAAATCGCTCATCGTTCAGAGCGATGGCACCTTGCTGCTGGAGGTTCACCACCCCACAGCACAGAGATTGAGGCATGAGCTCGCCGCTTTTGCCCATCTTGAAAAGAGTCCGGAGTACTTCCACGAGTATCGGATCAGTCCGATCTCGCTGTGGAATGCAGCTCAATCGGGATGGAGCCAGGAGAAGATCCTCGGCTTGCTCGAGGAGAATGCCCGCTATCCGGTTCCAAAGGCTCTCCACGACATGGTGGCCAAGGCTCTCGACAGTTTTGGACGCTTTGAGCTGGTCAGGGCAGAAGATGGCGAGACTTTGATCCTGCGTCCTTCCCAGGATGCTGACGATCACCTCGCCATGTTGGCCAACCGACCCTCACTGGCAGAGATTCTGACGAACCCCTGTGATGGTCACTCCTATCAGATTGACCCTGGTCACAGGGGTGCGCTCAAGGTGGCGATGATCCGCAACGGTTTTCCCATCGCCGACCGTGCAGGGTTTCGCACCGGTGCCGCCATCGATCTGCATTTCCCGGAGGATTCAGAGTTCGCATTGCGCAACTACCAGGATGAATCGGTGGAGGCATTCTTCGCTGATCAGGGAGGTGGCGGGGGATCCGGTGTAGTCGTGCTGCCCTGTGGCGCCGGCAAAACCGTGGTGGGTATCGGCCTCATCGAAAAGCTCAAGTGCCAGACTCTTATTCTTGCACCGAACATCACGAGTGTGAGGCAGTGGCGCAAAGAAATCATTCGGTGGACCAATCTGGATGAATCCCAAGTCGCCGAGTATTCGGGGGCATGCAAGGACATCGCCCCCATCACCGTGGCGACCTACCAGATCACTGCTCACCGCAAATCTAAAACCGAAGACTTCACCCATCTTGATCTCTTCGCTGATCATGACTGGGGACTCATCATCTACGACGAAGTGCACATGTTGCCTGCTCCGGTTTTCCGTTTCACGGCGGAGATTCAGGCGCGTCGTCGCCTTGGCCTGACGGCAACCCTTGTGAGAGAAGACGGACGCGAAGACGAGGTCTTCACTCTCATCGGTCCCCGTATCTACGATATGCCGTGGCGAGATCTTGAGCGTGAAGGGTTTATTGCCAAAGTGCGCTGCGTAGAGGTGCGACTCGACTTGCCACAGGAAGAGCGTGACGCTTACCTGAACGCGGATCGGCGTCATCGCTTCCGTATCTCATCGGAGAACCCGATGAAATTGCAGCGTTTGCACACGATCCTTGAGCGCCACAATGGAGAGCGGATTCTGGTCATCGGTCAGTATTTGAAACAACTGCGCGACGTCTCCCGATCCATCGGAGCTCCGCTGATCACGGGGCACACTCCCCAGGATGAGCGTGAAAAACTCTACGCAGCTTTCCGCAATGGCGAGGTGCCAGTGCTGATCGTCAGCAAAGTGGGCAACTTTGCAGTCGATCTTCCGGATGCCTCCGTGGCGGTTCAGATCTCTGGTACCTACGGCTCCCGTCAAGAGGAGGCGCAGCGTCTTGGACGAGTGCTCAGACCCAAGTCAGATGGTCGTGAAGCCACCTTCTACTCTTTGGTGACCCGCGACAGTCGTGATCAGGACTTTGCCCACCGTCGTCAGAGATTTCTGATGGAGCAGGGCTACCAATACGAAATCGAAGAACAAGAGGAGGTGCTGAGTTGAGTGCCGTCGGAAAGTTCCTTCGAGGATTGAAAAAAGCGGAACTGCAAACTATCCATCAATTCTGGCTTCCCGGTGAGTCTGCCAATTCAAAGGTTGAAGACTTGCGCCATCGAGTGGAGAGAGTCTTTGTTTCAGGCGAAGGCGTTCCCGAGAAAGTGGCCCGCCTCAGCCAAACTCAAAAGCGCCTCATTCAGGATGTCCTTTCACGCCCTGAACCAAAGGCCCAGATCACTGAAATTCAGGAAGGTCTGGCACAGAGTGGTGCTTCGAGGATTGAGGTTGAGTCTACGGTGCGCCAATTGACAGAGCGCGGGTTTGTCACCCGCCAACGCAAGGACCAATCCAGGGGAAGCGAGTTTCTCGAGATCCCTGAGGAGTTGGCTGACCATCTCGCTCGAGCCCTCAATGTGGGTGGGCAGGCCGCTTCACCCGCAGACTCCGTCAGCTTTCGCATGCTGGAGGCATCCCCCTCCAAATCAGAAGCGGGAGTGGATGAGCGGGTGGAGAGCATCGAAGACCCCCTCCTTGCCGAACTGTGCCGACGTGCACTGTGTCATCGTGGGGTGCTCAACCTCGATTCGGATGAAATAGTCGACTTCCTCGAAACTGAGGGTGGCGAAGAGATCGATGAAGAGGGCTGGAGGCAGATTCTCGAAGAGAAGGGAATCGGCACCATCGGTGATGGAAGATTGCAGGATTACGGCATCACCTTGCCTGATACCTCCCTTGTCATTTTTCAGGAGTGGCTGCAAAGCCGCGCACTGGAGCAGATGTCTCAGGAGCGTCACCCGGATCAGATTCTGGAGTCCGGTGTCGACCTGTTGATTGACATTGAGAGATTGACTCTGCATATCGAGCAAGAGCCGATTCGTCTTACCCGAGCAGGCAGTTTTCCCAAGCGCCTCGCGGAGCAGTTGAGACGTACCTTTGCCATGGAGCGTATGACCGATTACCTCGAAGGCGATACGGTCACCCGTGTCTTGAGAGTGGCAATGCGTCTGGGACTCGTGGAGAATTTTGCTGGAGAGTTGCGGGTCAGTGATTCGCGTCTCGAATCATGGAGGAATCTGGATTTCCGTCGCAAAACCGAAATCGTTTTGCAGAGATTCCTCGAAGAGAGTGCCGGCGCACGTTGGTCCTTCCACCAGGAAGGTCTGCGGTCGATTCTTCTCGAAACCTTGCGTAACCACGGAAATGACGGCTGGATCTCTCTGGATGCAGTGATTGACCACAGTGTCAGCACTTATCTGTTGGAGCTCGAGGAGCGCGAGGTGGCACAGCAGCTGCGTCAGCGCCGGGAAGAAGATTTCTCCCGTGATCGTTTGCAGTGTCCGGTGCACCGTCTCGGAACCGATCTCGCCTTCTGGATTATCAATCGCATGCTCTGCCTGGGCATGTGTGAAGTCGGTGTGGTCGACGGTTCCCTGTCGAGCCTCCTGATGACGGATCTGGGAAAATCGTTGCTTGGTCAGGAGATTGACCCCTCCGAGTGCCGCATCCTCGTCAACCCTGATTTCGAGATCATGCTGATTACCGAGGGGTTAGAGGGCATGGCTCTGGAGTTGCAGTTGGCCCGCTTCTCGGAGCGGATCTCCGCTGAGAGGGTTCGCCGTTACCGGGCGACCCCCGAGTCGATGCGTTCCGGAGTTCGATCCGGCCTGCAAGTGGGTTCGATCCGCAGCATTCTTGAAGGGTCCAGTGCTCACCCACTGCCGGAAACTGTCTGCGTGGCGATCCGGGATTGGGGTCGGGACATGGATTGGATCCAGGTTTCGCCGGCGATCCATCTCACCGGTCTCAAGCCCGACCGGTATAAACAACTGACAGAAATTCTCGATGAGGAAAAGATCAAGTACGTCGAAATCGGTCGGCGTGAGTTGTTCATTCCAGGTCATAGGATGGGGGCCATCGAAGCGGATGCTCCTCCTTTCATCGAACGATTGCGCGAAGAAGGTTGGCTGGTCCGACTCGATGACCGTATCACCATCGACTCAGAAGGAGACTCGGTAGAAGCATGAGCGATCCCCTTGGCGGTCTCGACCCCAGCACCCTTGGCGTCTCTGTCGATCTGATTCATCTGCCGATGCAGGTCGGCCTGGAGGCGTTCAAAGAGGTGTACATGGAAGTCTCGGGTCCCTGTGGATACGAGAACTTCATGCGCGTCGGTGACGGGGCGCGTCTCGAGACCGCAGCCACTCCCGAGAAGGGAGCTTCCCGGGTCACCTTCGCCCGTGACCGCATCACTTTTCAGGAGGAGGGTGCGGGTATCGGATCAGAATTGTTGGCCCGACGTATGGAAGAGGTGGTTCGCTCCCTTTCCAAAAGGGTTCAGTTTCCGGTGATCATTGCGCGCACCCGAAACCATCGAACCCTGATCCGTGTGCCCGGAGATAAAGTGGCAGCGGATTGGCTGGCTGAAAAGGTTCTTCAACTGGACGCAGAATCCTGCGCTCCCCTCGCACGCCCTGTGCGTGCTTCCGGTTTGAGGTTGCAGTTGCCTGCGCAGAAGAATGGCGAGGCAATGCATCTGCTGCGGGTGGAGGAGTGGCTCAAGAACCCCAAGATGCTTTTTGTGGAAGACAATGCCAACTGGCGTCAGCCGATGCCTGTCGATCAGTTCAGCAATATTGCTGCGGAGCTGAAGAGCGCCGAAGAGTTAATGGTCGTTCGTATTCCCGATTGGCTCTCGCAGCTCTAAAGCGCGACGTTTTCAGGAAGAACCTGTTCCCCCCGAGTGCTCGTCTCTGGGTTTGGCCTTGCGTTTGGCAGGCTGGTCCTTTTTCCACGGCAGCGGTGAAGCGAGTGGCAGGTCTTCTACCGACTCGGGGTCGAACTCCGGTACTTCGATCAGAGACTTGATGCGATCGCCAATGTCGGAGAGATCGGCACCCTCTTGAAGCTCCAGAGTCTTCGCTTCGCCGAGGGGATCTGCATTGAGGTCTCCCTGGAGAATGACGAGGTCGTAGGAGTCCTTGGAGAGTCTCTTGGTGAGGCCCTTCTGGTTTCCAACCGCATCTGCTCTCAATCCCATTGAACCTGCTGCGTCAAAGCAACCGTTGCGCAAGGTGGTATCGACGCAGGCGACAAGGATTTTGGGGCCATCCATAGGATCTCCTTCAGTCCCAGACACGCACACTGATCGTGCGTTCATGGGGACGGGTTCGGTGTTCAAAGATAAAGACTCCCTGCCAGGTGCCGAGGTCGAGTCGGCCATCCTTGACGGGCAGTGTTTCTGAAGTGCGGGTGACAGCGGCCTTCAAATGGGACGGCATGTCATCGGGGCCTTCAGAAGTGTGTGTGTAGTCAGGGTCGTTTTCTGGAGCGAGACGGTCGAACCAGCTGAGCAAATCCCGGCGTGCGGAGGGATCGGCGTTTTCTGTGATGACGAGGCTGGCACTGGTATGCCGCAGAAAAACATGGCAAAGCCCGGTTTCGACATCGGCCCTGCGGATCGCTTCTGCCAACGGTTGGGTGATCTCATGGAGTCCTTTGCCAGGGGTCTGGAAGGTCAGATCTTCACCGTACATCGAAATCCTTTCGGGATGCCTGCCGAGTCGTCTTCGATTAATCTACGGCATGACACTGGAAAGGCCAACGCTGATGACCCGGTTGCTTCACTTTTCAATCTTCCCTCTGGTTGGTTTATTGGCTTTCGCAGGTTGTACGGGGGAGCCCGCCGGGCAGATCTCCAGCAGACCCGCCACACGTTCTGAAGTGCTCCTCGACCCCCTGCCACGGATTGTTGACAATTCACCCGGCGAAAATCATTTCGATACCCTGGTGCAATTGACCGATGGCGGTGTCAATCGACGTCCTGTTTTCACAGACAATGATCGTGTCGTTGCCTTCAGCAGCGAGAGGCCTCCCCACAAGGAAGCGCGCGTCTACCACATGTTCACGGATGCTTCGGGGCTGAAAAGTGTGGATGAAGATCTTCCCCAGCCCCTGGTTGCCACCTCATCCGCTGCAGGAGATCTGTCCTGTTTCACGGCACTCAAGGGGGACTCTTCCGGAAAAGCCTATACGGACATCTTTCCGCCGGCACCCGGGGTATCAACAGAAGTCGTCTTGAGAATCGGAGATGGCGAACCTGCGGTCATCAGCAAAGAGGGTCAGATTGCCGGGCGGCCAACCCTGACCCCTGATGGTCTTTACGTGGTGTACTGCGGAGAGTTCTCCGAGGGGCAATACGATTTGTATGTGTACACCATCGCCTCAGGTCTCAATGAAAAAATCACCACGACCGATGGGTTTGATGGGGACCCTTCCTTTTCTTCGGATGGTCGCAGGTTGATCTTTGTTTCACAAAGAAATGATCAGGACCCCGAAGAGTACAACCTCTTTGCGGCTGACTGGCTGCTTATTCAGGAAGAGTGAAGACTCCCAGATTTGCATTGCCCGCCTGATTCAGCCGCACGTTTTTCCCGACCATTCCGTGGAAGGGATGGTGGGCAACCACAGTGTAATTCCCCTGGGGTAGCGGCGGGGATTCAAAGCGGCCGCTGGTGTCACACCAAACGGTGATCTCCTCAAGCACATTTGCGAATTGTGCCTCAGCAAGCCTGATTTTGACAAAGGCTCCGCCAAAGGTCACTCCACTACCGGCGGTCAGAACCAACCCTCTTGCGTAAACGCAGTCCTCGATTTTCAGATTGAGCTCTCCCCCTCCACTCTCCGGCATCGTCCAGGTTTCGGGAATCGAGTAGAGGATGGCCTGTTCGTCTTCCGGAGCAGGATTCCAGCTGGCAAGGAAGGTGTAGGTTTGACCTGATGCGAGAATGTTCATCTCGTTAAATTCGGCGGTGGGTCCATCGAAGATCTTTTTCCCCGCACGGGTAACGCGAACCCGGGCATCCGGGAGATTCGAACTGTTGCCGAGATTGACGGAAACATTGAAGTTTTCTGAGGGTTTGAGAGGGAACGGCTTGCGGATGCCGATCTTGTCCTTGGGCACCAGAAGGCTGAATGATTCCTCCTGGTAACCGGGGTGTTGCAGGTACAGCGTCGCCATTCCGGAGGTCAGCCCGGTGATCTTGAATTTCCCCCGCTCGCCCGCAACCGCGTCCGCATCGTCTTCCATAATTGAGACAAGAGATGCTCTGGCCCCTTCGAGGGTGACGTTGTTTCCGATGGCAAAGCCTTCCAATTCACAACCTGCCGGCAGAATGATCTGACGATCGATGGTTTCTCCTGCGACGGCGGTGAGGTTGTCGAAAAAGGCATCGGCGTGACTGTCTGAACGGACGGTTACGAAAAAGGGGCCCGGGGGAATGAGGGCTTCAAACTTTCCTGTTCCATCGGTGGTCACCTCTGATTGCCAGCCTTTGGCTGTTTCGATCAACAACCGGGCTTTCGGCAGGGGTGTTGGATCCGGCAGTTTTTCTCCCTGAAGCACAAACATGTGACCCAGGATGGTTCCTGAAAAGATGGCGGCTTCATGAAGCGAAACGAGCACGTTCTTTTCGATCAGGGTCTGGATGGGGTAAGCATCATCGGCTTCCACACGGACAAGGCCCTGATTTCCCTCGGGTACCCTGACGAAGAAGTTCGGGTTCGCCGGGTCATGCGCTTTGAATCGCGAAAGGTCAGCCCCTGTGTTGTCGAGCAGGGTGATGACCGGGTTACTGGAGCGCATGTCCGCTTTTCCGTTAAACATCAAATGAACCTGGCAGTTATGGTAGGGATCGCCGAAGGGAAGACGAGAGTCCTGGACGGGTCCGAGTCGTGATGAGTCGCCCTCGGGTGCAGGGGTGATCATCTGCCTGGAGACCCTGAACGCCGTAAACCCTGAGTAAATCATCAGAAGGATCAACAGCGTCAATACGATACCGATGACGTTTTTCAGATTCATTACGGAACGACTTTCACTTCTTCAAGACCCAGAGCTGCCTGGATACGGCTGGCATGTTGCTGAGCCGCAGATCGATCCTTGTATCTTCCCGAGAGAACGCGATGCAATGGTGAGCCTTTGCGACCGGGCATGCGGATCTCTGCGGGAAAGCCCGCGTCTTGCAGTCGGGTCGATTGTTTGAGGGCGAGGGATTTTTTCAGGAACGCTCCCACCTGTACGCTGAACCACGGATCGTATTGCAGACGCAGGGTGGCCTGGGCTGAGTGCTTCCCTGATCCATCGAGGTCGAGGCATTTTTGCAGGGCCAGCTGTGCATCTTCGAAGCGTCCCATTCTTTGAAGCGCGACCCCTTGCTGATAATGGGCTTCACTGCGCGTCTCATCGTCGACCGCCTGCCGGGCTGCCTCGCGGAAACAGGCTGCGGCTCTCGATGGATTCAGGTCCATGGAGATGGCTCCCCGTTGCAACAGGGCGCGGGCGGCGATGGCCCCTCCCCTGGATTGTGCCTCCCTCAGCAAACCTTCCGCTTCATCCATGCGGCCCCTGCGCTGGGCACAGATTCCCGCACTCAGCAACGCTTCACCGGAGCGCTGGTCATCCGGATAGCGCTCTGCAAAGAGGGAGAAGGCACTCTGGGCTACTGCCACGTCATCCAGAAGCCACGCCTTGCGTGCATCCTGCCAGCGAGACTCGGCGACGGGGTCGGGGGTATTGGTGGAGGACACCTTTCGGGGACCGGAAGAACAACCGATGCAAAGTGCGCAGACCATCACGGCCCACAGGAGCTTTCTGTGCACCGAAAACCATTTGCCTCTGCTGTCTTTCATGGAGCGGTCCTTCCCTCCATCATCCTGCATGAGCCCCTGAATTAGTGCAAAGGGTTTCAACACATTGGCAACAGAGGCTGCAAGTCTGGAGAAGTTCTTGAGAATCGGGATCGACAGTGGAGGGACCTTTACGGACATCGTCATCTCCGATGCGAATGGGGTGCGTCTCAAGAAGGTCCCCTCCACCCCGGATGATCCGGCTCGTGCGATTCTTCAGGCCCTGAAAGATCTGACCGCAAATGAGGTCGTTCATGGGACGACGGTGGCGACCAACGCATTGTTGGAGAGAAAACATGCGCGGGCAGGATGGGTTACCCACAGTGGGTTCGAGGATCTCCTTCAGCTTGGACGCCAGAACCGGCCGCAACTCCACGATCTGGAACCTGTCGCGACGACACCGTTGATTGCTCCGGAGGATCGATTTGGCCTGGGTCTGCGCAGGGGGCCTGGCGGCGTCAGTATTGCTGAAGCGGATCTGGATGAGTTGTCCCAACTCCGTCGTTGGGTTTTGGAGAATGAGCTGGAGGCGATCGCCGTCGGCTTTCTTCACAGCACCGAGGATGGTTCCGATGAGGAATTGATCCGCCAGCTTCTGGAAGATCTGGAACTGCCGGTGATCCTCTCGCATCAGGTGGCGGCAGAGCCGAGGGAGTGGGAACGCTTCAGCACTGCAACAGCAGCAGCAGTTCTGGCTCCGGTGATGCAGGGGTACCTGCAGAAATTGGCCCAGGGGTTGGGTCCGGCACAGTTGAGGGTGATGGATTCCGCCGGTTCGGCCAGACCCTGGTCCGCATTGGCCAGTGAGCCGGTGAAGACGGTGCTCTCTGGTCCGGCGGGCGGAGTGGTGGCAGCCCAACAAAGTGGCGATGGAAGTGTGGCGATCACCTTTGACATGGGTGGAACGAGCACCGATGTCAGCCTGGTCGGTGGAGACTCCCGACATTTTCGACAGCGGAATACGCTGGTAGATGGTGTCCCCATCGCGGTGCCGATGATCGACATCCATACCGTTGGGGCCGGAGGCGGATCCATCTCCTGGATCGATGCCGGAGGTGCCCTGCGGGTGGGCCCTCACAGTGCAGGTGCGGACCCCGGACCTGCGGCTTATGGTCGCGGTGGAGAAGATGCGACAGTCACGGATGCCCACGTGGTCCTTGGACGTTTGCCCCAGGATGCTCGACTTGGCGAAGAAACGACCATCGATGTCGAGGCTTCCCGGCAGGCGCTAATGCATTTGGCGAGACAGTTGGACTGGAGTGTGGAAAAAATGGCGCTGGGGATCATCGAAGTCTCCAACCATGAGATGGAACGAGCCTTGCGCAAGGTTTCCTCCGAGCGGGGGCAAGACCCGGGAGAGGCAACACTGGTCTGCTTCGGTGGAGCCGGGGCTCTTCACGCCGTCGAGTTGGCACGCTCCTGTGGTATCCCCCGGGTGAGAATTCCCGCAGGGGCGGGATGCTTCAGCGCATGGGGTTTGTTGCAATCCCCCTGGACGGAATCTGCGGAAACCGTTCTGTTGAAGAGATTGTCCGAAGAACGGGATGACGAGCTGGACGCGTTGGCACAGCGGCTGGAGGAGCAGGCGTTGTCTAGGATGCCGGGAGTTTCCAGAGACAACTTGATCATCGAGAGATTTCTGAGAGCACGGCATCAGGGGCAATCCCATGATCTTGAAATCGAATGGGGTGACCATCCCGCGGAAGAGTTTCGTCAAAGATATGAAGAGCAGTTCGGTTATCGAATGGCGGATCGGGAGATTGAGGGGGTCGCGCTTCGCGTCTCTGTGACCGCTACGGTCGGGGGTTCCGTCGGGACGATTGAAGAGAAGCGGATGGATGCGGTCGAGTCCCGTATTTATCTCAACTCCCGTGAGGGCTTCCAGCAGATCCCCCGCATCGGTCAGGGATCTCTTGCCAAAGGGGTAAGCAGGGAAGGTCCTCTCTTGATCGAGGGTTGGACCACCTTCTCGTGGATTCCTGCGGGAGCGGTCGTTGAGGTTCGGGAATCGGGCGACCTGTGGATCGAGGTCTGAAGGTGAAGCGATTTCCCAAGGTGTGGTTTGGATCGCTTTCCCTGTTGCTGCTGTTTGTTTTCAGCTGGGGATTTTGGGGCGAGACCATCGTCGATCTCGATCCCCGTGCACCACTCAGTCCCCATATTTATGCGGCGGTGTCCCTGGCGGTCTGGATGGCGGTGGGTCACCTCTGGTTCCAACGGGTTCCGAAGGCACAGGCACTGACCATCATCTTATTGGGGGCGGCACTGGTCCGGGGGTTGTTGCTCACGACAGACCCCCTGCTCAGTGATGACCTCTGGCGCTATCTGTGGG
>JACETR010000031.1 GCA_013911165.1 Planctomycetota bacterium
TCCGCCGTATCGAGCGGGGCGAAGCAGAAGACATCTGTATTCAGAACCGGACGGGCCCCGAGTCCGGTGCCCAGGGTATCGCGAATCACACCGCCGATCCCGGTGCCTGCTCCTCCATAGGGCTCCAGGGCACTGGGGTGGTTGTGGGTCTCCACCTTGAAGGATACCCC
The DNA here is from genome assembly GCA_013911165.1 of Planctomycetota bacterium. Lineage (GTDB taxonomy): Bacteria > Planctomycetota > UBA8108 > UBA1146 > UBA1146 > UBA12191. The sequence goes on from JACETR010000031.1 coordinate 171, forward strand.
CCACTCGTCATCGATGGCGATGACTCCGGCGTTGTCCTTGAAAACGGACCAGCACCACGGCTTGTCCAACTCGCGGGTGACCGCAAAGATCGTTTCCTTGAGCATGTTACCGTAGACGAGATCACCATGGCGGATGCGACCGGTCAGGGTCTTGTGACAGCAGTGCTCTGACCAGGTCTGGGCGATGGTTTCCAATTCGATTTCACTCGGGTTGCGACCGAGTCCCTGATAGTGATCGCGAATCGTCTGCATTTCGCGCAGGTCGAGACTGAGTCCGCCTTCATCGCTGATCTGCTGAAGTCTTTCATCGGAGACGTCGAGCAATTCGATCTCGACCCGGCCTCCGGTTTCCGCAGGGAAGGTTCGGAAGGGATCGCTGATCTGTTCCGCTTCCCCCTCGGCATAGGTAAACCATTCGTCAACGATTTCATTTCCCAGTTCGCCGGCGACTTCACTGAGGTTGTCCTTCGAGACGGGGGTTGCCGCCACACGGTAACGCCAACCGGTACGCACCTGACAGGCGTCTTTCTGGAATCCCGATTCATTCATCGCATGCAGCACACTTTGCGAAACAGGATCCATCACCCCAGGCTTGCGCTGGACGATGATCGCCGCTTCATCCTCTGCTCTTGCGGGAAGATCGAGTCCTTTCTGGACGATGGCGCTGCACGCCGGTGAACCGGCGAGGAACTCCTGGGCGAGGACGGCCACTTTGTCCGCATCCTCATCCGGAACCTGAAGGTAGTAGACCGGATCGGAGGCGGGCGGACGAAGGATGGTGACCTCCGGCTGCACTCGCTGCAGAGCCTCCCGAAGTTCGGTCTGGGGCGAAGGCTGGGGATCCTTGTCATGGATCACCGTAACGGTATAGGTGACGGACATCGAAACTCCTGAATCAGGGAGATCTGCCGGGGTTCGCCGGGGCCCCCCCGGCAAGAACGCCGATTGTGGACTCCGCCGGCGCTCCGGGCAAGCGCACCGGAGCGCTGGCCTCCCCCCTTTTCCCGCCGTACCATGTCCGCTTCACCGAACACGGTGCGGGAGTACCCCCCCCGCAGAATGGGAAGAATCATCGATGGAGAATGAGTCCAGCGCACACGGCCTCGATTTCGAGGCTCCGATCGTGGAACTGGAGAACCGCATCGCCGAGTTGCGGTCCTTTTCCGAGAGTTCCGAAATCGACCTTTCGGGCCAGCTGGAAGAGCTGGAACGCAAGTGTGAGGAGAAAAAGCGCGCCATTTACTCCCACCTGAATCCGTGGCAGCGGGTTCAGATCGCCCGTCACCCCCAACGCCCGTTGACCAGCGATTACATTAAGGGATTCGTCACCGACTTCTTCGAGTTGTACGGAGATGGGGCCTACCGGGATGATCCGGCCATCGTCACAGGGCTCGGCCGAATCCGCGGCCGCAAGGTGATGATCGTGGGACACCGCAAGGGAAAGACCAATCCCGAGAAGGTGGCCTGCAACTTTGGCATGCCCCACCCGGAGGGATATCGCAAGGCCATCAAGAAGATGCGCCTGGCGGAAAAGTTCGGGATTCCCATCGTCTCCTTTATCAATACTGCGGGAGCTTTCCCGGGTATTCAGGCAGAAGAGCGTGGACAGGCGTTTGTCATCGCCAAAAATCTGCAGGAGATGGCCTCTCTCAAGGTTCCGGTGATCGCCATCGTCATCGGCGAAGGTGGAAGTGGCGGTGCCATCGGCATTGGAGTGGCGGATCGCATTCTCATGCTCGAGAATTCCTACTACTCCGTCATCTCCCCTGAGGGTTGCGCCGCCATTCTCTGGAAAGATGCCTCACACGCTCCGCGAGCAGCAGAGATTCTCAAGTTGACGAGTTCCGATCTCTCTTCCTTTGGCATCGTCGACGAAGTGGTTGAGGAACCGGTCGGAGGAGCTCACCGAGAGCCCCATGAGACGATCCGTCGTCTGGAAGAAACCATCCTCCGCCACCTCGATGAAATCAGTGACCAGGATCCTGAGGCACGCAAGCAGACACGCTTCGAGAAGTACATGTCGATTGGTCGTTACGCAGAAGAACAGCAACAGACCATCGGTGATCAGGGATGATCGAACTCTTCTGGATCGGCGGTCCCTTTTTCATGCTGCCTCTGCTGCTCGCCAGCATCGCAGTCGTGACCATCGCCATCGTTCGTTTCCGCAGTTTTCAGGCTGCCACGGTCAACTATGAAGATTTTCTCGAAGAGATGAAAACCACGGTTGCCGAGGATGGCATCGCAGGTGGAATCGAGTTGGCAGAACAGGTCCCCGGCCCCGTGGCCGCGACGTGGACTGCGGGACTTCAATCGGCAAGACAACCGTTGCAAATCCTTCGCGACCGGATGGACAGTGTGGCCATCGCTGAGATCCAGCGCCTCGAGAGATATCTGCCTGTGGTCAGCGTCGTCGCTCAGGTCGCCCCGTTGATCGGCATCCTCGGTACCGTCTGGGGAATGATCGATGCCTTCGACGGAATGGCAGGAGGGCTCGCCACTGGAGTCGGAGTCAACGGTGAAATCATCGCTGACGGTATCGGACGCGCACTGACCACCACCGCTGCAGGTTTGGCCGTGGCAATTCCGGCCACACTTCTCTACCACTGGTTCAGCCACAAAGTGGATCTGTTCACCGATGACATCGAACGTTCCAGAGCCGATCTGGTCGACCTTCTCAATCAGGTCACTCCACGCAAAACTGCAAAGAAGACGACATCGGTCCAGACCCCCGAAAAGGCTTCCTGATGTCGACCCTCAAGGCGCGAAAACTGCGACGCAAGGGAGCCGCACCCAAATGGGGAGATGTTCTGGCTCCCCTGCTCGATGTCATCTTTCTGCTCGTCATCTTTCTGCTGGTGACCGCCAGCTTTGATGATCGCCAGTTGATCGACGTCCAACTCCCCCAGGCCCGCGGTGATTCCACAGCGGCCCCTCAGGAGAAAGAGGATTCGGGACTGCTTCTGGTGCTTCTCAAAGACGGTTCGATTCGTTGGCAGGATGACATTTTCACTCTGGAAGAGCTGACTCCCCTGCTCTCCCAGTTACCGGAAGAAACCCGTCTGAACTCCTTTACGATCCAGGCGGATCAGGAAGTTTCCATGGAAGCGGGACTGCAACTTCTCGGAGAGTTGAAGTTGCTGGGCTGGAGTTCGGCCAATTTCCAGGTTTCTCCACCTTCCGGACCCGCCGCTGACCTTGAGCCCACTGACGGTGAAGGCTAAGATCCAGAAGCATTTGTAAACATTTTCTCCGGTTCGACGGGTCGGGAGTTTCCCGAATTGCCGAGAACCTGTTCCGGTCTGTCCTGCAGACTCCAACTGAATGTCGGGAGGAAAGCGATGTCCCTCGCTGCCCAGGCCCCTGATGGCACTCTTCACCCCCTGCGGAAACTGTTGGCCCTGTTGCTGGTTTCCGTCTTCACCTTCTCCATCTCCGGTTGCGGAGGGGGAGATGCTTCTTCCGATCCAGAAGGAGAATCAGGAGGCGCATCGGATGACCTGATTTCCCAGGTTGAAGAGTTGATCTCCGAGACGGAAGCGCTCATGTCGGAAGCGTCTGCGGCTGAAGCCGAGAAGTACATGGCCTCCGATTTTGAAGCGGCCACCAAGGTTCTCAATCGCGCCAAGGAATACCTCGATGACGGTGAAGGCAAAAAAGCCCGCACCCAGATCCGTTCCGCCAAGAGGAAGTTCGACACGATCCTCAAGGATGTGACCAAGATCGCCGGGGAGATGGAAGAGATCGAGGGCCAGAAGAAAGCCTACGCCGAAAAGCTGGAAGCAGCGAAGGCCGCAGGCGCTGAGAAGCTCGCCTCCTCTGAGGTCGACGGTGCTGCACGAAGCTATGAGAAAGCACTGAAATACATCAAGGACGGCAAGACCAAGAGCGCAAAGAAGTACATCGGCTACGCCATCGGTGACCTTGACCGTGCCCTTGAAGAGGTCGGTCGCAAGTCCCAGGAGAAGGTCAAGGCGGATCAGGAGAAAGCCCTGATGGCGGAAAAGAAGCAGCTCGCGATGGATGCCGGTGCAGAGGAAAAAGCGCTGCGTGACCTTGAGTACGCCCGTGACCGTGAGCGCCTGGGTGACCAGTCCTATGAGTCCGGTGACTTTGATGGTGCGGCCCGCAGTTACCGCGATGCCAAGACCGGATATGTGGGAGCCCTTGAGACCGCCAAACGCAGTGAACTGGCGGCCAATAGCAACAACAATGGCGGCAATAACAGCGGTTACAACGATGACACAGGAAACGGCGGCGGTTACGGGGGCGGGGACGAAGTCCCCGGAATCGATGACATCGATATTCCCGACATCGGCGTCGGTGGAGACAACAGCGATCTCTCCAGCGGACTCCCCGGCCTCTTCAGCGGGGTCGCCGAGTACAACTCCGCCAAAGGCAGCCTGAGCCTCAACTGGTCCGCCGGAACCGAACTTCAGCAAGACATGAAGCGCCTCGCCGGAGATCCCGCCAACGCCATCTTTGAGGGTGATGAGGGTGTCGGATCCGGTCAGGACGGCAACTACGTCTTGGCAGGAAACACAGCGGGTTACCACATCGTCAATGCCAGCTTTGAAGACGGCGTGGTGATTCGGGCCAAGGTCCAGTTCCAGCTGTTGATCAACAAGCCCGAGTTTGAGCTCGTTCTCATGTCCGATGGTGGCGGCGACTTCTATGCCGTCTCCTATGGAGCCAATGCCCGTGTCTACAACGACGGCCTGAAGACCGCTACCGTCGTCAGCCCGGTCAAGATGTACCGCAAGAGCCCCAAGGACTGGGTCCAGAAGCGCGAACCGTACGATTTTGAGGTCCGTTACTTCAAGCGCACCGAGGACGAAAAGGGTGTCCTCGAGGCCAAAATCAACGGGGAGACCACCGTCAAACTGACCACCGACAAATACCGTAAGGGCTTTGCCGGCTTCCGTTGGAACGATACCAAGTTCATCGTTCAGGAACTGGAAGTTCGTGGACTCGTGGATGAGGAGTGGGCAAAAGCGGAACTGAACAAATCCCCGGAGGAAAGTTCCGGCGGCGGTGACGACGACTTTGACTTCTAGTCACACCGGTTCCAGGCCCATTGGAAAGTAGCCGATCAAGATGAAGAAAACCGTTCTCAACTCCGCTCACCAGCGACATGGTGCTCGACTGGTCGAATTCGGCGGCTTTGAAATGCCGGTGTGGTACTCCGCATTGACGGAAGAACACCACACCGTGCGCAAGCAGGCTGGAGTCTTTGACCTGTGCCACATGGGGCGCTTCGAGGTGGTTGGAGATGATCCTGTCACCGCCCTCGACAAGGTTTTGACCCGCGACGTCTCGTCGATGAAAAAGGGTCAGGTCTGCTACTCACTGGTGTGCCAGGAGGACGGCGGCATCCTCGACGACATTCTTGTCTACCGCCTCCCCGATCGCTGGTGGCTGGTGGTCAATGCGGGTAACCGCGACAAGTTGTTGCCCTGGTTTGAAGAGAAACTCGAGGGTGCCCACATCGTCGACCACAGTGAAAGCCTGGCGATGGTGGCACTTCAGGGACCGTTGGCAGTGGGCCTCCTCGCCCCCCACATCGAGCGTCCCAAAGGGCGCAGCCTTGAAACACTCGGCTACTACAGGGTCGGTGCAGCAACGGTCAACCTCACGGGAACCCCCCTTCAGGGTTGGATCTCGAGGACCGGCTACACCGGCGAAGATGGATTTGAGATTTACGTCGACTCGGAGCATGCGGAAGCGGTCTTCGACGCCCTCGTCGACCTGTCGGATGACGTACACCCCTGTGGTCTCGGTTGCCGCGACACCCTGCGCCTGGAAGCGGGAATGCCGCTCTATGGCCATGAACTTTCGGAACAGATCGACCCCATTTCTGCCGGACTCGATTTTGGAGTAGGCCTCCACAAGACCACTCCCTTCATCGGTCAGTCCGCCCTGCAGGAGATTGAATCCCGCGGCCCCCAGCGGCGCATGAGGGGATTCACGGTGGATGGTCGTCGTCCAGCTCGTCAGGGTGCAGCGATCCTTCATGAGGGCAAAGTCGTGGGAGAGGTGACCAGTGGCTCCCCCTCACCGACACTGGGAGTGGCGATCGCCTGTGGATATGTCAATTCCGGGATTCCCGAAGACGCATCCCTCCAGGTTGATCTCGGACGCCAAACTCCGGACCTGAAGCCGCATCCACTGCCTTTCTACCGCAGAGAGACAGAAAAAGTTTAAAGACGACGAGATCCCTCTGGGCAAATCCTTGCATTCAGGGGGCGTCTCAATCATATTTTCCCCGGAACAGAGTCGGGGAAGAATCGGGATTTTTCCGACCAGGATCCAAAGGGAAGAGAGTCCCTCTCATCGCGAGAAATCTTCGCGGGAAAACGGGACCGAAAGACGAGGGAGACAGAGCATGTCTGAAGTACCCGCTGATCGTTTTTACCTCTCCAGCCATGAGTGGGCGCAGGAAGGGGACAACGGTGTCGTCACCATCGGCATCACCGAGTTTGCCGCCAGCGAGCTGGGTGAACTGGTTTACATCGAACTCCCCGGCGAGGGTGAAGACGTTCAATTTGAACAGCAGTTCGGTGAAATCGAATCGGTGAAAGCCGTAAGCGCTCTGAACTCGCCCATCAGTGGTGAGGTCATCGAGTCGAATGCAGCTCTTCTTGACAGCCAGGAGCCGATCACCGACTCCCCCTTCGATGAAGGCTGGATGCTGAAAATCAAACCTGCGGACGATTCCTGGAAAGACCAGTTGATGAACCCCGCCGACTACGAGAGTCAGCTCAACAACAGCTGATCTCGCATCTGAAGAAGACCGGTCCGGGAGGTGATTCTGAAACCCGCAAAGATTCACCTCCTCGACCCCGGTCCCCTCGATCCCGCCTCCAACATGGCTCTCGACGAGGTGCTTCTCGAAAGTGAAGGCTGGTGGTTGAGGCTGACGCGCTGGGATCGCCCCTGCGTGACCCTCGGCCGCTTTCAATCTTGGCCACAGAACTCCTCCGACGAATCATTCCCGAAGATTCATCCCTTCAGTGTTCAACCCGTCAGTGTTCAACCCGTCAGTGCAACGCAAAGCTTGCCGGCGGTCCGCCGGGTTACCGGTGGCGGTTCCATCCATCATGGAGAAGATCTGACCATCGCCATTGCGGGCCCCTGCCCTTCACCCCTCTTCCCCGATCGCAGTCCTGGCAAAGTGGCCAGCCAAATCTCAAAGGTTTTGGGGAACTTGCTCTCTCCCGAGATTCACACCCGTGGAGGAGAGGATCGGGAAAAGGAAATGATCGACGTCATCGATTGCTTCCAGCGCCGATCACCCAGTGATCTGGTGATTGAGATAAATGGCGAAACAGTCAAGGCTGGGGGGCTCGCTCTCGCCTTCCGACCAGGGCGGGTCCTGATCGAGGGCAGCCTTCACCGCGGCCCCGCCTCACGCCCCGTCGATGAAGATCGGTCGTGGATGGAATTGCTCATGCGGGAATGGTTGGGGTCGGAAGGCGAGACCGCTGAAAAGTGGCAGACCGATCTCACAGACGAGCAAGCTGGGCGTGTTTTTGAAGCGGTCAAAGATCGTTTCGGCACCGTCGAATGGAATCGCCGCTAGATTGCAGCGGTACCACCGTCGAAACCGCGCCACCAATCGCGTAACGATTCCACATCGCGAACGATCTGCTGCTTGAGGGAATCCAGGGATGAAAACTTGCGTTCCCCCCGCAGGCGGCGATGGAATTCGATCGCAAGGGTGCGACCGTAGAGATCTCCTGAAAATCCATCCAGATGAGCTTCCAGACGATCAAGGGCGGGATCAAAAGGGGTTCCTTCCGGAGCTTCCGGAGTGCCGAAGGTCGGACGACGGCCGATGTTGATGGCGGTCGGCCAGATCTCCCCCGGTGACCCCCCCTCATCGAGAAGGATGGCTCGCCCGACGTAAACCCCCACGGGTGGAACCAGTACCTTTCCCGGATCAAGGTTGGCGGTCGGAAAACCGATGGTCCTCCCCCGCTGGTCTCCGGTGATCACCGGCCCCGAAAGGGAATAGGGACGATCCAGCATCAGTGTGACCCGCCGCAGATCCCCCTCCTGAAGACACGCACGCACTGCGGAGGAACTGACCGCCTCCCCTTCCACCAACAGGGGTGGTGAGGATCGCAGTTCGAGATCAGCAAGATTCAACTGCTGAAGGTAGTCAAAGGTCCCTCTGGCTCCCTGCCCAAAAGCGGAATCGAAACCCATCAACAGGTGACGACACTGCACGCATTCCTGAATCACCTCATCGACAAATCGTTCCGCGGACCAGGAAGCCAGATCTTCATCAAACTCGAGCAGGATCACCCACTCGATGCCCAGCTCTTCCAGTTGCTGCAATCGGGTACTGACCGGAGTCAACATCGCCGGAGCATGGCCGAGAGTGATCTCTTTCGGATGATTGGCGAAGGTGATCACCATCGGTGTCCCACCCAACTGCTGAGCCCAACGGGAAAGGTCTTTGACCAGAGATGCATGGCCCCGATGAACTCCATCGAAAAACCCGATGGTGCACACTGGAATCTGCACTCCGGATTCAGAAAAGTCGGTGTTCCTCAGTTCGGACAGACCGCGAATGATGTTCAAGAGTTTGGATCCCATTCCTCTTCCAGTTCGCGTAGCTTTCCGCGAACAGCCATCCGTCGAAGGGTCGAGACCCGTGATGGAATCAGGATTCCATCAAGGTGATCATTTTCATGCTGGATACAACGGCCGAAGAGATCCTCCGCCTCGAGGGTGAAGGAGTTCCCCTCCCGATCGAGGGCCTGCACTCTCACCTTCATCGGACGTTCGACAGCGATGCGGATCCCCGGCAGACTCAGGCAACCTTCTTCAAAAGAATCGCGCTCATCCCGGTCGATCAATTCCACCTGAGGATTGACGAAAGCCATCTGGCCATCCGGCTCCTCCTCGGAACCGATGACATTGATCACAAAGACACGGGCATCCCACCCCGCCTGCGGAGCCGCCAGGCCGATCCCCTGATGCTCGTACATCAACTCAAACATGCGGTCGATACAGGACTGCACCCGATCGTCCACCACCTCCACAGGTCGGCACCTCTGGCGCAGTACCGGATCAGGATAGACTCGCAGTCGCAGATCTTCTGGTGAGGGCCTCAAATGCCCCTGACGGGCCCCAGAGTCCCCCTCCGGGGGGTTGGAAGATTTTCTGCCGGGTCCTGAAGGTGCGCTCAAGGGGCCTCCAAAAGGGAATCCTCCCGGGATCCTCCCCGGGAACGCCCTGATCCTAGCAGTAACGGCCGATATCGGCCAGAGTACCCAAGTACCAATCTGGTCCGGAGTTGTTGACCATTTAGGGCTCCACGGGTACTCTCCGGGGTTTCCGGAGTCTTGTTTCGCCGTCGGTCCGCCGATCCCGAACCTCAGGGTTCAGAATCCCGCAGGCCCCCGGCACTCCCCGGTTTTTTTTGATCTGGGTTTGAGCCCGGGTTTTGTCCGTGAGAAATCTCAGGACCCCGGCATGCCCAACCATCGGTTCCCCCATTGGGAACCACATGATGAGCAGGAGAGAAGAGGATATGGCCGCAGCGGATAACTTCTTCACGAAGGCGGATCAGGCTCTCAAGAAAAAGAACTTCGATTACGCCATCGAACTCTACCAGCAGGGATTGCAGATCGATGCCGATCGCATGGAAGAACGCAAGCGTCTCCGCCAGGCACAGATCGCCCGCATCATGACCAACGGTGGCAGCACCACCGGAGGCGGTCTGGTCAAAATGAAAAACGCCCTGCTGCTCGGTTCCATCAAGAAACTGGGTCTGCAGAAAAAGTATGAGGAACAGATCATCGAGATCGAAAAGTTCCTCTGCGTGGCGCCCCAAAGTGCCGGTGAACTTTTCCAGCTCGCCGAAGCCTTCCTCGCCACTGAGCGCACGGCTTCCGCCAAGCAGGCCTACCATGAAGCGACTGAAGCGGATCCCAACAACATGGATGCGTGGAAGAATCTGGGACGTCTTCATGAGAAAGACAAAGAACTCGATGAAGCGATTGCCTGTTGGGAACGCGTCCGCGTTGCCTCCCCCTCCGATGGAGAGGCGGGCAAGGCGATTCGTAACCTCTCCGCCGCCCAGATGATGGCAAAGACTGAAGAACGCAAGAAAGAGGGCGACGGCTCCTTCCGCGATCTCCTCAAAGACTCCGACGAATCAAAGAAGCTCGAGCAGGCCGCCACCATCATCCGCTCGGCGGATGACGCCAAAAGTGCCGCCGAGGTTGCCCGCGAAAAGGCAGAGGCGGACCCGGAGAACTCCCGTCTATGGAGGGATCTGGGTGATATCCAGCTCAAGGCCCGCGATTTCGACGGTGCCCGTGCCTCCTACGAGAAGGCTCTTGAGGTCAACCCTCAGGATATGTACGCCTCCGACAAGCTGGGTAACCTCAACGAGCAGATCTACGTCGACAAGATCGAGACGCTGCGCATGGAGGATGCCGAGGGTAATGCGGCCACCATCGAGCAGGCCGAGAAGGAACTGCACGCCTTCCGCGTCGAGGATTACGCCCGCCGCGTGAAGGAGCACCCGACCGACTTTGCCCTCAAGTTCCAGTACGGGGAGCTGCTGCTGACGGACGGACAGTGGGACGAGGCCATCGCCCAGTTCCAGAACGCCCGTAAAGATCCCAAATTCGTCACGGGATCGACCTACAACATTGGAAAAGCCTTCTTCAACAAGTCCCTCCACGATCTGGCGATCAAGGAGTACGGCTCTGCTTTGGAAGGATTGAGTGAACCGGACAGCGACCTGGCCAAATCTGTACGCTATGATTTGGCGATCGCCCATCAAACCAAGGGTGAGAGCGACAAAGCTCTCGAATACCTGGAGGAGATCATGTCAGTGGATATCAGTTTCCGCGACGTCTCCCAGAAAGTGACCGAGATCCGCAGCGCCATGTAGGCGTCTGTGGGGAAAGAGGACCATGCCGAATAACAATCAGGCCAAGAAGCGAATTCGTCAGGATGCCAAGCGTAACCTGCGTAACCGGATGGCCAAATCTGAGATCAAGACCCTGACCAAAAGCGCCCTTCAGGCGATGGAGGAGGGGGACAAGGACAAAGCCACTTCCCTGACCCGTGCCGTCCAGATCAAACTGGACCGTGCGGCCAAGAAGAGCACCCTGCACAAGAACACCGCAGGCAGAAGAAAGTCTTCTATCCAGAGAAGACTTGCGGCATTCCTCAAGACTCAGTAAGTTCTTTGCTCGACCGGGCCAGGTAGCTCAGTTGGTAGAGCACTGCACTGAAAATGCAGGTGTCGGCGGTTCGAATCCGCCCCTGGCCACATTTAGAGATCTTTGCCCCGCTAGGCTTTACGGCTCAGCGGGGTTTTCCATTTCCAGGCCCCCCCAACGAGGTGCCCTCTCCCCTAGTGCATCATCCGATAGCCGATGACCCAGGTCCCGTTGCTGTGGACGGTTCGTGGGTAGACACCGTTGACGGGAGTGACATCCTGATCTTGAAAGCTGGGCAAGAAGGAGAACTCGAGGACATCTCCGGCGTTGAAAAACTCCATGGTTTCCACCTGGGCCTGTTTGCGTCCGACAAGATCACCGACAATTTCTTCCTCGATGACCACGCCGTTGCGCAGGATTCTCAGACTCGCATGGTCCCCGGTCCCACCCAACATTTCCATGTCGAGTTGGAACTTGAGGAAGTACACGCCTTCTTCCTGAATGATGACATCCGATTGCGGAGCAGAAAGCGCTCCGCTTTCAAACTCGTCGGTACCGAAATAAATCGGATATGCCATGCAATCAGGAACCAGAGGAGAAGGATTGTCCGTGTTACAACCGAAAGTGGTTTGCGGTGACAACTCCATCTCGGGCGATCCACTCAACTTGAAGATGTCTCCAAAGGGTGGTTGCTGGGCACAGGCCACTGGCAACGGTGTCCCTTCAAAGATGTAACCCAGGAGGTGAATCGGATCGGTGATGTCGACGACAGAGTCACCATTGACATCTCCATCCACACAGTTATTGGGACCCGCAGCCACTGGAGCCGCACTCTGCACAAACAGCAATGTTGTGACGGCATTCAGAAGAACAAACCCACTCACCCAGACCGCAATTTTCAATGCATGCAGCATCCACCACCCCCCTCGACAGAGAAGACGTCATAAAGTCCAAAATCTGTTCGTTGCAAATAAGCCCGAACCGATAGTGGCCTCTCAGGGAGGTAGGATCAAGGTCGCAGTTGGGGTCCCTTGTTCAAAAGGATTGGAAGTGCTTCAGGAAGGGGTGGGAATCTTCAGTGCAGGAACTTTCTCCGTCAATTCTGCCCATTCCGACTCTGTCAGACCGGCAGCGATCCACTGGCACAGCACCGGAAGAAAATCTGCCGGGACCCCGACCGCCATATTCTGTGCAACGCAGACCCGATCCTCGGCAACGATGTGCTCAAACCACCAGGGCAACATCTCCTGCATGAATTCCGGTGAACAGAACTCCATGATTCGCCCATCGAGAGCCCAGATCTCAGCCGCTTCAAAGTGATCCATCATCGCAGGCATCACCTTTTGCTCCTCCTCCTCCAGGTGAGAGTGAAGAAGTTCACGCAGCTGCAAGAGGCTCTTGGCAGTATCGTTGCACTTTCCTGTCGCCAGATCTGCAACCAGAGTTTCCACTTGTTGGTGCTGATCATCGCTTTCGCGCGTTATCCCGGGTGCCCTTTCCTCCAGAGCCGGAAAGAAGAGTTGATCCTCCAACTCGGAATGCTTCTCGAGAATCCGTGCAAAGCGGGGGAAGTCACTCTGGAAGAGTTCTTCCCCCCCGTCGATGATCCGATCCAGGTCGCGTCGCAGTGCCCGGTGGACGTAAACGAAATTGTCAGCGACTGCGGCGTACTTCTCAGGGTCGACCTTCTGCATATCTGTCATTTTCAAATCCTTCCGCGGCTGACTACTTGAGGCTCGCCATCAGTCCTTTTTTGTCCCAGTAGGAGCGCACGCTGGAGATCAGGCCGTCGTCATTGACGGTGAACACCGAGATTCCCTCGAAGGTCAGTTCCCGCTCCTTCGAACGCAATTTGGCGACCCCGGTCCAGCGAATCGCCGCTTCGTTTCCGGCGACAAAGATGTCATCTTCGGTCAGGGCCATCTTCTCGAAGAAACTGGAAAGCGCACGGAAGTAGTTGGTCGACTTGTCCTTCACCAGCAGCGGCGGAGTTCCCACCGGATCCCAGCTGAGGGCGTCCTCACTGAAGAGATCGAGCAACGCATCGACTTCCATGTTTCTCAGGCAGGAGAAGTACTGCCCGGCGATCTCGGCGATCTCCTCACGGCTCAGCTTTTCGGGGGCCGCAGATTTCGGAGCCAGCGGTGGCTGATCCCCCAGGTACTGCTCTTTCAGTGCCTCGATCTCCGCATCATCGACGGGAGGTCCGACATGGGAGGGAGCGTACTCTTCGACATAATCACGCAGGTGCTCCGGAAGCGCGGCGTAGGAATCGATACGAGCGGCGGTGGTCTGCATGAAACCGTCCCCCATACCGGCGAAGGCGGGCAGGGTTCCGTAACGGTTCATGACCATCACATCGGGGTCGGTGGAGCCGTTGTACGCCTCATTGAACCAGACCTTGCCGATGGGAGTGTCCACCTCTCCATAGAGGGTCCAGTAGAAGAAGGTCCGATCTCCGGAACGCTGGGCATAGACCTTGTCATTGCTGACGGTGGCCAGGCCGTAGTGGCCATTCTGGTGCGGTCCACTCAACCCTTCGGTGTGGATCACCACATGACGATCCTTGAGTTCGAACTGGGCCTTGATGTAAGGATATTCACGAATGATGTGGCGGCCGTCATCTTCCTGGAGGATCTCGTTTGTCTCCGGATCACGGTAGATGACGATGGTCCGGCAGATGGCTTCTGCGGAATCCTCGTCCTGCTGCACCAGACGGTTGCTGACCAACGCCTCCACGGCGGCGATCACTTCACCCCCCGGTTGACGATACAGCTTGCCGACACTGTGGTAGTAAATCGGCGCACCCTCACCCACATCGAAAGAAATGAACTGCTTGAACGTTTCTCGATCGAACCCGTGATCGGCATCGATGGCGGCGGTCTGTCCACCCAGTTTGACGGTTTCCATGACGTTTCTCCTGATTCCGGGCCTAGGCCCGCTGGTTGCGGTTGAAAATTCGGGGAAGGCAGTTCGCGATCGCACGGATCCAGCTTCCTTCCAGTTCCTCAAACAGGCTCTGATTGAGAGCGAAAACCTGCTTGGCTTCCTCGACGATGGCCTGGGAGCGGATCTCATCCAGCTCCAGCTGATTGAGACGGCTGCGGTACTCCTCCTTGAAGGCCTTGCCATCTTCAATCTGCTCGAACTCGAAGAAACGCAAGCCATCGGGCCCACTCAAACCGAGAGATCTGCGGGCAATCTTGGCGATGACCTGCCCCCCGGAGAGATCACCCAGGTATCGGGTGTAACTGTGGGCCACCAACAACTCGGGATCCTGCTCACTCACCTCACGAATGCGGTCGATGTACTTTCTGCGCATGGGAGTCATGCGCACCTGCTCGCGCCAGTCATCGCCGTAAAGGAATTGCATGTCCTGCTCGAGGACTTCCCTGCGGCGCAGCTCTGCGAAGTAAACCTGGCCGACCACCGGATGATCCCTGTGGCGTTCCAGCTCGGCTTCCATCGCCTCGTAAACGAGATACATCCCCGCCTGCATGTTGGCGAAACTTTCCATATCCATGACACCGCGAAGGATTCCTTTGACGAAGTTCGTCGATTCCGCCAGACGATGCGCTTGGGCGGTCTCCTTGCGAATCCGCTGGGCGAAGGGTAACGCTTCCACGGCGTCCGCTTTTTCACGAACCGCTTCTTTCTTTGGATTCTGCGGATCGATACTCACCGTGACTGCTCCCTGCATGACCACGACAGGCTCGGTGTTGCTGTGTTCGTAATTCTTCATGGTGGATTCCTTCCCGGTTCCCATTCCCATACCCCTTCATCAGAAATAACCACTTCTCCGGACCGACCAATCCCATCAATCCAGTTCCTGTACTGATACGAAAAAAGCAGCCTCCGGAACCTGGGGTTCCGGAGGCTGCTTGTCGAAATTCGGTCTCAGGACGATCCGATCAGCCGTTGCCAGTTCCGAAGTAAACGAGCACTGCCGGAACAATCAGCCAAAGAAGACCTTTGACCGTAAAAAAGATCAGACCGTAAACACCAAACTTTTTGACCAACCCTTGAACAGACATGGGGCTCCCTTCATTCAAAGCCTTTACTTCTACATCCGATTTCGGTCACATTTCGGACCGATTCAACAGACTTCGACAAAAAAAGGCCCGCGGGAGGTTTCTCCCGCGGGCCTTCTCCTGGTTACTCTGAAACTGTTACTGCATCATTCCCAGGCGGCAGAGCATCACTGACTGAACATTGACGCAACCGAAGAGATCGCAGCCGCCGTCGAAGGTGCTGAGCTGGGCCTCCAGAAGCTCAGGGTCGTCAGTGGCAGCAGGTCCATGGCAACGGATCACGAAGTGGACCTCTGCCATGCTGGCATCGGTAAGGCCAGAACCAGTGCGCACTTCTCCAGGAAGATAGCCTTCGATCAGTTCCGTTTCGAAACTGGCGCGCCCCTTGTTGTTGGCGATGAAGCCGATTCCGGACCAGAAGACGGAGCGTCCGTACACTCCGCTGTCGTCACCGTCGCAGGGACCGTTGCAGGCGAAGGGGTCGTTGTAAACGATGGCCCAGATGGTGTAGGCATATCCGGGAGTCAGTTGACGGGTTTTTCCGTTGACCTCGATACGGTCATCTTCGCGCTCGACACGCATGCGGGACTTTGGAATCAACGCTCCGAAGTTCTCCGGATCCCGATCCATGAAGCGTGCACTGTCTTCATCCAGAATCACCGGTCCACCCAGTGACACCATTTGCTCATCGATACAGTCGTTCAGATCGCAGCCACCCATGAACAGGGAAAGCTGATCCGCCCGTACCAGCGGATCTGTCGAAGCGGGCCCATGCCCCCTGACGACCAGTTGTACTTCCGCATTGGCCGCATCGGTCATTCCGCTACCGAGCAGAATCTCTCCTGCCGCTTCACCCTCGACCAGGATCGCTTCAAACTCCGCTTCACCATCGTCATCGGCGATAAATCCGACCCCTGACCACATCACACTGGTACTGGCGTGGAACAGGTCGTCATCCATGCTGCAGCGACCGATACAGTCTGCAGGATTGTTGTAAACGATTGCCCAAACGGTGTAGGCATGACCGGGCTGCAGGCCCTCCGTCTCCGCCTCGATGTACACCGCTCCATCCATTCGTTCCAGAACCGCTTCCGTGTCTTCGATCACATCCCCCATGCTTTCGGGCAGCATCGAACTGAAAGGGGTTTCATCATCCCCGGCATACCCCAGCGGGGAGCCCACCAACACGAACAACATGGCCACTGCGATCACACTCTTGAACTTCGACATCTCGACCCCCTTTCAGGGCAGGTTTGGCGACCACCTTTACCGTTGGGTGGCCAGGAGGGATAGATCCGTCTCATTCCGTCTGCAGGACCGGAAATCAGGAGGGTTTTGTTTTTTTTGATGAAAAAGGCATGGCATCATGTGTTTCTTCTGAGACTTCAATACGGGAAAGCAGCTCCATTGGTGGATTCAGGCCCGAGAAATACCCTTTTCCCCTTCCTACTGGGCGGGCTGCTGGTTGTGGCAGCGATTTGGCCCCGATCGGCTCCGGAACCTCTGACGGGAATAGCCCTGACAGGACGGATACTGGAAATCATCGACGCCAAGTACGTTGAAGAAGTCGATCAGGACGAGCTGCTCACCAACGGCATGAACCGGATGCTTTCCGAACTGGATCGCAACAGCGTCTACTACCCTCCACGCAGGGCAGAAGAGTTTCAGAACGAGATGAACGGCACCCTCTTCGGGATTGGAGTGATTCTTCAGGTCTCGGATGAGGCTCCCCGAATCACCCATGTTCTGGCAGGAGGTCCGGCAGACCAGAGCGGGATTCCTGCGGATGCCCGTCTGATCTCCATCGATGGGGAGACTTGTGAAGATTGGCCCCTGTCGAAAATTTCATCGTCGATCAAGGGAGAAAGAGGAACCTCCGTCACTCTGGTGGTCGAAGCCGCAGGCACGACTTCCACTCACACTCCCATCCGCGATGAAGTCTCGATTCCCAGCCTGACCCTGCTGGAACGAATTGAATCTTCGGACCCATCCTCATGGGGTCTCGTTCGCCTGCAACAATTTCAACCGGGAACCACAGAGGAGCTCAGGATCGCATTGAAAGCGGAGGGACAACCTCCCCTTGCCGGGCTGGTGATCGATCTGCGCAACAATCCGGGTGGAGTCCTCGAAGAAGCGGTCAGCTTTTGCTCTCTCTTTCTTGAGGAGGGTCAAGAAATCGTCAGCACCCGAAATCTGCGTGATGAAATTGACGACTCATTCACACAGGTCGCCGAAGAAACCGGAGACTGGCTCGATCTGCCTCTGGTGATTCTGATCGACGGGAACAGTGCCAGCGCTTCCGAAACCGTCTCTGCGGCCCTTCGGGATCACGGACGTGCAGTCCTCGTCGGCGAGCCCTCCTTCGGCAAGTGGACTGTTCAGGGTGTTTATCACCTGGACAACAGCGAAACTCCGGCACTGCTCAAGTTGACCACCGATTTCTTTTTCCCTCCCACCGGACAACGCCTCAGTTACGACGACCGGGGACTCCCCGATGGATTGGTTCCGGATGTGGAAGTCAGTACCGGGGATGACAAAAAACGGGCCCTCTACGACTTCTGGAGTGAACGTTTCTACTCTGAACTCTCCAAGCCGGAGCGGGGCTGGACCCGCAGCACCCGGGCTGAAGCGATCATGCTTCCCGGTGAAGAGACCGACGAAGCCCTTGAGACCGCTCTCGAACTTCTGGAAGATCAGGACAGGTATCAGCAACTGCTGGAAGCCCCCACACTGAACCCACGGAGCCCGCGATGAAAATCCTTGCCATCGAGACCACCTGTGATGAAACCGCAGCTGCGGTGGTCGCTTCCGGTCCTGAAGTGCTCTCGGACATCGTTTACTCACAGATCAAGGAACATGAGCCGTATGGCGGAGTCGTTCCCGAGATCGCCAGCCGCAGTCATCTCGAGCAGTTGACCTGTGTCATCGAGGATGCACTGACGAAGGCAGAGTTGACTCCGGCGGACCTCGACGCTGTGGCAGTCGCCCACCGCCCGGGATTGATCGGAGCACTCCTCGTGGGTGTCACTACCGCCAAGGCTCTGGCCTGGGCCTGGAATCTGCCGCTGATCGGCGTGCATCACCTCGAAGCTCATCTGGAAGCAGCCTTTCTCGCCGGTGAGGAAATCGAACACCCCTACCTGGGTGTGGTGATCTCTGGTGGCCATACCGACATGCACCGGGTCGATGGGGAAGGCGAGACGCGCTGGCTCGGAGGAACCCGGGACGACGCCCTGGGCGAAGCCTTCGACAAGGTTGCTGCTGTCATGGGCCTCGGTTACCCGGGGGGCCCCATCGTCGAAAAGACCGCCCTCAAAGGCGACCCTACTGCGGTCAAACTGCCGCGAACCCTCCTCGGAGAAGACTCCCTCGATTTTTCCTTCTCCGGTATCAAGACCGCTGTCCTCTACAAATGGCGTGGCATGAATGCCGTCCATGAAGACAAGGCTCCGGATGCGCCCTCTCCCGAGGATCTGTGTGCATCTTTTCAGGCCGCGGTCTTTGACGTCCTCGCAGAAAAGATTCGCCGGGCCAGTCGGCAGGAAGACCTTCACACTGTGGTGCTTGGAGGCGGTGTGACCGCCAACAAAACCCTGCGTCAGGGTTTGGCAGATCGTCTCGGGCCCGATTACAAGCTGGTCTTCCCCCCACCCCGATTCACCACCGACAACGCAGCCATGATCGGTGCCCGTGCGCTCCGTCAGCTGGCCCGGGGTGATGTCGCGGATCTGGAACTGATGGCGCAGGCTCAACCATGATGAACTACGACCCCCTCGATCTCGATCACGGACGTGAAGACCGGACCGGTTTTCCCGAGGTCGTGTTTGGACAGGGAAAAACCGCTGAAGAGATTCGCCGTGCAGTCTCTGAAATCGCCGAGCGATCCGGCAAGGCACTGGCGACCCGGGTCGATGAAAAGGTCGGCGAGTCCATCGCCCAGCAGATCGAGGACGCTGAATGGCACCCCCGCTGTCGTTGTATTGCTGTCGATCGGACGAAAGCAACTCCTGAGGGGTCGGTCGCCATCGTCTGCGCCGGCACCAGTGATCTTCCGGTCGCACAGGAAGCGCTGCTGACCACCCAAATGGCCGGAGCTGACGCCCAACTGATCGTCGATGTCGGTGTCGCCGGATTGCATCGGATCCTCGCCCATCGGGAGACTCTGGAAGAGAGCTGTGCCATCGTCGTCGTTGCCGGCATGGAAGGAGCATTGCCCTCTGTGGTGGCAGGCCTGGTCAGCGTTCCAGTGATCGCCGTACCCACCAGTATCGGCTACGGAGCCTCGTTTAACGGAGTCACCGCGCTTCTGGGGATGCTCAACTCCTGTTCTCCGGGGATTTCAGTCGTCAATATCGACAACGGTTTCGGTGCCGGGTTGATTGCCGCCCGGATCAATCGCCTGGCTTGTCATGGAAATCGACGGGATTCGACAGATGACTTGCCCAGTCGTCTCGGGGATGCGAAACAGGAGCAGATAGAAGATCAGGAGCTCCCTGATCTTGAAGGGGAACAGATTCAATGAAGATGCCTGTCGAGAAATGCCATGTGGATGAATATCCGGTGTTGCGTACCGAAGATCTCGGTGAAGGCTGGTTCCGTCTCGATATCGAAGCCCCTGAAATCGCCCGGGCGACCCGTGCCGGACAGTTTGTGCAGGTCCGCATTGGCCCCGAAGACGATCCCCTGATCCGACGCCCCTTCAGTGTTTACGACGTCGGACCTGAACCGGGTGAAAACGCCACAGAAGTGCGACTGTTGATTCAGAAGGTCGGTCCTGGAACGCGGGCGATTTCACAACTGGATTCAGGAGACTCCATCCGCTTGATGGGCCCTCTCGGAAATCCGATGCCGGTCCCTGAGATCGATTCTGAGGGAGCACTGTTTCTCGTCGGCGGCGGTATCGGGGTTGCCCCCCTTTACCTCTACTGCCGCGAACGAAAGAGTGAAAACTCAACCCTGCCGCTAAAGGTACTGCTCGGTGCCCGCCGTGAGTCCCTGTTGATCGGTCAGCAGGGTTTTATCGATCTCGGAGTTGATACTGGGCTCGCCACTGACGACGGCAGTGCGGGTCACCACGGAAACGTGATCGAGCTGCTCGACCAGGAGTTGAGTTGCTTGCCAGAAGGTGCAGACATTGCAGGAATCGGCTGCGGCCCCCACGGCATGAATGTCGCTCTCCGCGATACGGCTCTGGAGAAAAAGCTGAAGTTCTGGATCTCCCTGGAAAACTACATGCCGTGTGGATTTGGTGCCTGTTTTGGGTGCGTCATCGCCGGTCCTGAAGACGGTCCCTTACGTTATCGGCGTGTCTGCGTCGAGGGGCCCTGCTTCTCGGTGGACGAACTTCCAAGCCAATTCTAGCCGTAACTATTCCTGACACCCCTCCGACTCCCCTCCCAATTGGCAGCCTTGGCGGGACCTGCCTCAGCCCAACATCGGTCAAATCAGTGCTGAAGACCGTTACAATTCATGACTCTGAGTCGGAATGGCTCATTTTCAGGCCTGAGCCTCCAGAAGGCTAAAGTCAAAGCGGCTATTTTATGGCCTTAATAAATCGATTTACCGTTCTTCTGGAAGTCGAAGAGCATTTTCGCTATGGTGTGTCCGTTGCGGACGGTTTCCCTCAACCCGAAACCAAGACTATCAGAAATCAAACTCCGGAGGGGCTTGGCCCCCTCGATCCTGATGTGCCGAGAGAGTATTCCTCTCTCGGCGTTTTTTTTTGCCTGAACGCTTCAGCCCTTCCGTTGACTCTTCAACGCAGACGTTGTGGTGAATCTGAATCCGAGTTCTTTGGCGCTGGTTTTTTCAGCTCCGGTCCCAGCACTTCGGCACCTTTACACCATGCCTCCATCGCTTCCGCACTCTTCGGAATGGCCGCCGAGAGCACCTCACAGCCGTCCTCTGTCACCAGGACCATATCCTCGATTCGAATACCGATGTTCTCTTCAGGAATGTAGATCCCCGGTTCGACAGTAATCACCATTCCAGGCTGAAGGGCACGACCCGGTCCGACGTCATGGACATTCATGCCCACATGATGAGATGTTCCGTGGGGAAAGTAATTGCCAAACCCGGCATTCCGAATCACTCTTCTGGCCGCAGAGTCGACTTCTCTCTGGGTCGCCCCTGGCTTGACTGCAGCAATGCCCTCACGCTGCGCTTCGAGAACCACGGCATAGATTTGCAACTGGCGTTCACTCCACTTTCCGGAGACAGGAATCGTTCGCGTAATGTCCGCCGTGTAAGCACCACTGCGTGCCCCCACATCCATCAATAACACTCCGTCACGATCCAGCTCGCCGTTGTTCTCTTGCCAATGCAAAATACAACTGCGCGGCCCACTGCCAACGATGGAGGGAAACCCGGGAGCAGGTGATCCCTGAGTACGAAACTGTCCTTCGATCGCCGCTTCCACTTCATATTCATAAAAGGAATTCTTCGCGTTGAAGGCACCCGCTTTCAAACCCTGATGCGTTCGATCAATTGCACGCTTCAGTTGACTCACTTCCCAATCACTTTTGATTTGACGATGCGAATGAATCAGACGGGAAGCGGAAAGAAACTGTGTTTCAGCTGCAAACATGTTCGACCACAGCGACTCTTTTTGAGAGCGGGGCTTGGCCAGGTAGACGGTTTTGACCTGATCCCTGTTCTTCAAGACCCAGTCCATCAGGCTCGAAAATGGAAGAACCGTATCAATGCCCGTGAGCTTCCGGGACTCCTCCCCGGGAAAAGCACGCGGACCATTCCACATTTCGAAATCTGGATCCTTTGCGGGCAAAAACAGGGTCGACACCACGGCCCCGGAATCCCTCCTCAGGATCAGGACTCCCCCCCATGAACGCAGGCCTGTGAGGTACTCATAATCACGGATGACCTCTTCGCCCTCGGTTCCT
The DNA here is from genome assembly GCA_013911165.1 of Planctomycetota bacterium. Classification (GTDB taxonomy): domain Bacteria; phylum Planctomycetota; class UBA8108; order UBA1146; family UBA1146; genus UBA12191. The sequence continues at coordinate 22,290 of JACETR010000031.1, forward strand.
CCGGCAGCCACCAGAAGGATCTCATTGCTCTCTACCAAACCGATTTGAGACCTGCGCTGCTGCAGTTCTGTCGCTGGAGGTATCGGCTCAGAGGCCTGAATCCGGGCCATGCCCGGGAAAAGGAGGAAGATCGTCAGCAGAAGGATAGGTAGTCCCTCTCCAGCGAATCTCATGAGTTCTCTCCAGAGAGTGCACAATGATCGATATGGGCCGCAAGAATGAAGTCTGATTCGGTCAGTGCATCAATTTTGTGGGTCCAGATACACACCTTTACCCAACCCCAACTGAAGGAGATGTCCGGGTGGTGCCCCTGATCCTCTGCAACCTGTGAGATCCTGTTTACAAATGAGAGTGCTTCGAGAAAGTTGGCAAACTTCCACTGCTGTTGCAAATGATGGCTGTCGATCACCTCCCACGCAGGGGTCTGGGCAGCCCACTTGTCGAGCTCCACGCCCATCAGTGCAGGCATGTCTCCCCTGCAGGCTTTACAACTTCTTTCGAGGAGGGGGGCGTTATTTTCTTCCGTCATTTTCGTGTTTCCTTCCCTGGGAACAAAATCACCTTGGCGGATGATGTCGCTGGATTCCACCCTTGAAAACGATGACGTTTGACAGGTAAGTCAGTTTGGTCATAAAACAAACCCAATCATGCTTTTACAACAACTTTGAGGCTGTTTTCGGCCACTTTGGCCGCTGCAAAAGGCCAGATTTGGCCACACTTTTTTACTTCAAGAACGTAAGTCCTTTGAAATGATCATTTCTCCGGTTGGCATGATCATTGCATTACAAAAAACGCCCATGCGTTTATTTAACGATGAGGTGTACTAAGTCCCCCACTTGGGACGCTGGAACACCGGACGACATATTCGAGTTCTTGTTATCCAGCGCGCGACCTAATATGCGCGATCACCCCGGCTCCTCCGCAAATGGCGGGAGGACAGGGATGGCTTCCCCTCAATGAGGAGAGCCGGGGTCTTATTTTTCTGCGCTTCACATTTCCCCCTTCACAGTTTTACATCGTCGCTTTTTTACATCGTCGCTTTGTTTCGTCGTGCGATTCCGTTCTTTCGGACACCGGCTTTCCTTCAAAGTCGGTGCTGGATCCCTAGCGTGTAGAGGCGTACTTTGGAAATGGGCTACCGCTCTCCTGTTGACGTGATCACGAAACGATCGTGATTAACCAAGGGAGGACTTCATGTCGAATCTGCTCGAGACACCGACTCTGGTTCTGAATCGTTCCTGGGTCCCGACCCATACTCTGCCCGCCAGACTGGCGATCGGTCTCGTCGCCCGAGGGGCCGCACGTATTATCGATCCCGAGACTTACGAAGCCCATGATCTTCAATCATGGCATGATCTTTCAGAGTTGAAGACCAATAACAGGACACAATCGATTCGATCAGAGTCTCTGTGCCTCGCACCTCTGGAAATCGTTGTTCTCTCCGGATACTCCGGCGTCGGTGACCGCCGAGTTTCTTTCTCAAGGCTCAATCTCTATCGTCGTGACAAGAACACGTGTCAGTATTGTGGAATTCAGCCAGGAACCCGTGAGCTGACCATCGACCATGTCATGCCGCGTAGTCGAGGAGGGGAATTGAGTTGGGAAAACTGCGTCCTCGCATGCGTCACCTGCAATAAACGCAAAGCCAATCGAACTCCTGAAGAGGCTTCGATGAGACTCAAGGTCGAACCGGTTCGTCCACGCTGGTCCCAGATCCACAGGCTGCCCCTGCGTCCGATCTGGTCTTCATGGGAGAAGTTTGTCAGTGACGCCTATTGGCAGTCAGAACTCCTGGACTGAGCAATCACCGAACCCCAAAGAATGCTCTATTGCTGGACGGCCACTTGAGCGCAATAGATACGCCCATGGGGTTTCACTCGCAATCGTCCCACCAGAGAACTCAACTGGGAGAGTCGGCGGATTTCACCATTCTCAAGCAGGATCGGCAAATCTCCTCCCCGCGACAAAGCAGGAGGAGGTGAAACCACATCGGCCACCGGATCTTTCAGGGGTTCGTGGTCACGGATTTCGCGGACACGGGCAGCGAGGCGATCTGCCACATCCTCCACATCTTCTCCTTCGACTACTTCTGGAAGTGGCCGGTGCTGCTGTCGACGAATGATTCTGCGGGCAGAGGCATGGGCAGGATGAGAAGGATCCAGATCAGCTTCGCGAAGCATCTGTAACACCCGAATATCATCCCAGCGCAGATATTCGTCGGGCTCTTCCGGGTATCGTCGCTGCTCCAGAGTTCGAACCAGAAAATCAACGAGGTGCAAATCGAGGATTCTGCGGGTTCGATGAAAATAGACCTGGGTGAACATCGAAAATCGGGCCCACTGCAAACCTTCTGCAGCAAGGAGTCCACCATGCTCGATCCCCAGCTGCACTCCCTGATCTGTTTCCAGAGGCCTCAGGGTATGCTGGATTCGGGGCAGATCAAACGCTCCATACTCTACACCTACGTGGTGTGCATCCCGGAGAAGGTAATCCATCCGGTCTGAACCGAATTCCCCACAGACCAGAGAGCGAATGAATCGCAAATGACTGGGCAAATCCTCGAGAGCAGGATCCATCACCTGAACCACCGATTGCCAGATCTCCTCCCCCAGTGATTTCAGACCATTTCGAATCTGGGGATGTTCCAGGAGAGCCAGAGACATCTCCTCGTGCATTCCCCTTGGCAACAGTCTTTCGGTCACATGGGAGAAGGGCGGATGCCCGAGATCATGAAGAAGGGCCACCATTCTGGAGATTCTCAACAGTTTGATGTAGGACTGCTCGGAGACCGCACTCCCGAGGGATCGCAACAACTCATCCAGTCCCAACCGAGATTTCATCTCTTCAACCAGTCGAGTCGTCACCTCCATGGTTCCCAGTGCATGTTCAAATCGGTTGTGGCAAGCACCGGGGTAGACCCGATCCGTCAATCCCAACTGACGAATGTTTCGCAAACGCTGAACAGGGGCACTGTCGACGATGTCCAGATCACACCGCTCAAGGCGGATCATTCCATGGACCGGATCTCGGACAGCTTCAGAAAAGTTCAAAACGCCTGCTTTCAAGAAGGTTCATTTCATCTTGATACTGCCCCCGTTCGGAGGCAACCCCCTGAAGGCAGGGGCGCTGTCATTCCCGTCTCTTGCGCCGTCTGCATGATTGAGGAAACTGCAGGCAGGGCCTCCCTCGGGAGGAAATCTGCAAAGGGTACCGGAACTGTGATTTACTGGGCACACGAAGTGGTTGATCTGGGAAACCTGGTCGCAGGCTTGGGGGCAGCATGGGATGAAACCGGATTCCTGCATACTGTATCCCTCAACCCCGACGGTGAAGCGGCCCGAGCCAACGCCCAGAAAACCATCCAGCAAAATCGGCTTTCAGAGTCTTCTTATCCTGGGAACCTTCTCCATGAGTTGCGTGCAGCCCTCCACGGTGAAGACGTGTGTTGGACGTGGTTCCCGCGCTTGCAAACAGGGACTGTTTTTCAGGAGCGTGTCTGGCAAGAACTGATGCATTGCCCCCATGGCGAAACCTGGAGTTATTCAACACTTGCCCGGAGGCTGGGACAAAACGGTGCATCACGGGCGGTGGGAAATGCGTGTGGTCGCAATCCATACCCCCTCAGGGTTCCCTGTCACCGTGTTATTGCAGCGAACGGATCCTTGGGAGGATTTACCGGGGACCTTGAAGTGAAACGTTGGCTACTGCGGAGGGAAGCGACCCTGAGTCAGGACCGCGACTCATCTCAAGATGGTATCGGGCTTCTCTGAATAGACCGTATTTGCTGTAGAGACGAGCCAGTTGCTGGTGTGAAACCGGTCTCCAGACGTCGTCCTGCAGAGCAAAGAAGAAACATTCAGAGGCGATATCTTCGTGGCCATCCTGAAGCAGAATCAAACCGAGTCTCTCCCAGGCAGAACTACACTCTGGAGTTTTTCGTAAAATCAGTGACAGGCTGTGGCGAGCCTGCTCCATGTCACCAGTAGCCTGTTGCTGAACAGCCTCTTCAAAGAGACAGCCCGGTTTTCCAGCCTCCCGATAAAGGGAAATCGATCGGTTTCCCCATTGATACTGTTCCAGCATGTTCGGTTCATTTTCCAGTCCCTCGACCAATCGGAGTTGCGCCTGATCCAGATTCTGGAATGCGGGTCGATCGGTTCCCATCACCAGCATGTGAGCCCAATGTCCAGCGACCGCTTCACCAGGAGGGATCAGGCGATCGAGACTGCTACGAGCCACTTCCCAACGATCGGTCGAATGAGCCACTCTGTTGAGATTGACCGGGACAAGAAGGCTGACCATGCAAAGGACAACGACCCAGGCCACCATTGAGCTTCGAAATCCGGCACGCAATCCGAGCAGAGCTCCAACGACACAAATCGCCAGGCTTATGGAGGCCAGCATCGCCGCTTCGGACACCTTCTCCTGACTGATCAACAAGACTGCCAGAGCGATACAGCCGATCAGAAAGATCAACAGCGATTCCCGAATCCCTCTTCCACTGTCATCCATATTCAGAATTTTGACCCTGCTGCGATCGGAAAAAGTCTCGATGACCAGCCACACCATACCCGGCAGCAAGACCACCAATGGAAATACGGGCAACTCACCAGCGAGGACCCATGGAAGGGTCGAAGTGACGATCAGTCCGGTCAAGGGCCGCAGCTGTGGCTGTGGAGATCTGAAGCCCACGAAAAGAGCCAGAGTCAAAATCAAAACCAGGCCCGGATCCACCGACGCCAAGGACACTCCGGCTTCCATATTGTTGAGGTGAATCAAGCCACTTTGGGCCATAGCCAATGTCAATGGGTCCATGCCAGCTACTTGTAATCCGACAAGCACCAATGTCGCAAAGACGAAAAGAGCCCACCCATGAGGCTGCCAGCGCATTGAAACTTCCCGCCGAAGGCCTTCAATCCAACAGATCGGTACCACCATCGTGATCATGGGATTGAGACCCCAACTCAAAATCAGTCCGACCACGAAGGAGAACCACGGAGCCCAACGCTGCGGTTGACCGGCAATCGCAACCAGAAGAAGAATGATGAGGGAAGCAAGTGGAACCGTTGTGGGAACACTGGACCACGCCATGAAGGTAGGTTGCAACGCAAGCCAACCTCCTCCAATCAAACCAAAGATTCGGCCACGTTTCTTCGCGATTAGAAGAGTGACCGAAAAAATGCACAGCATGTAGGGGATCACTGAAAAGAGGTGGTGACTCTCACTGCCATGACCAAAGAAATGATAGATCCACAAAGTGAGGGTGGTCAGAAATGGTTGTTGATCCTTTTGATCCAATCCGGAATCAATCCCCAGATGAAGTCCCCTTGCTTCCGCAAAGGGCTCAACACCGATCTCAGGGTAGATTTGGGAGACACCCCAATGGGTACTTGGATCCCCCCCGGAACCGAGGCAGAGCAGTAATCCCAACGCCATGATTGAGCCGAGGATCAAACCTGCATGCCTCTGTGGAAAACTCACCAGAGATACGCTCATTCAGCGAACTCCACTGATTTCACCTGTACCTCAAGCTTGGCCACTTTGTAGCGAAATTGACGATAGGAGATCCCGAGCATTTGCGCAGCTCTTGTCTGGTTCCCCTGACATCTGCTCAATGCCTGCTGAATCAGACGGCTTTCAAAACGCGCCATCTGTTCTTCCAGTCCCAAAGACTCATCAAAGGTCTGTTTCTTTCCGTACTCATGTCCAGATACCCGAGTTTCCTTCAGGAAGGAATCACTCCCAAATGGAACGTCAGGAGTGACGGAAACGACTCCGCTGCTCGAAGTTCTCGAAGAAGAAATGGAAAATTGATCGATCAAGTCCCCCTGACAAAGAGCGACCTGACGCTGGATCACATTCTCCAGTTCACGAACATTACCAGGCCAATCATGCTGATTGAGAACCTCGTAAGCGGATTCAGTCATGCCACTGACCTCCTTGCCCATCGCTTCGGCATGGCGACGGATGAAATGGCCCGCCAGCAATGGCAGATCCTGTTTCCGCTCCCTCAAGGGTGGGAGATGCATTGGGATGACATTCAATCGGTAGAAAAGATCTTCACGAAAACGACCTTCCCGGACTTCTTCTGCGAGATCCTTGTTTGTAGCGGCAATGATTCGGACATCCGTTTCGACCTCCCGATCGCCACCCACAGGAATTACCCTGCGATCTTCCAGTGCCCTGAGGATTCGGACTTGTGTGGAGAGGCTCATATCAGCAACTTCATCGAGGAACAGTGTTCCCCCGTTGGCACTGAGAAACACTCCCTTTCGCTCCTCGACAGCACCGGTGAAAGCACCTTTGACATGCCCGAAGAGCTCACTTTCAAGAAGACCTTCAGTGAATGCACTGCAGTTCACCGCAATAAACTGTTGCTGGTTTCGCGCCGACCCATCATGAATCGCTCGAGCGATCAACTCTTTTCCACATCCACTCTCTCCTGTCACAAGAACGGTGGAATCGGTAGGAGCAACGCTCTCAACCATTTCGAAGAGGTCTCGCATCACCGGGGTGTTACCCACCATTCTCTGACGAAGGTTATGGGTTCGGTTTTCATCTCTTGTGGTCGAAGCCAAAGCACGGCTGACGGCTCCCTTAACTTCATCGTTCTGGAACGGCTTGCGCAGGAAGTCAAATCCTCCCTGACGCATCGCTTCCATGGCGATATCCGAAGTGGAGTAAGCCGTCATGACCAATACAGGAGTTTCAGGAGCGACTTTGCGAGCCTGCTGAAGAAGCTCCATTCCATCGAGCCCCCCCATGCGCAGGTCCTGTAGAAAAACACGGGCTCCCTGATCGGCCAGAATTTTCAGCGCTTCCTCACCGGACTCTGCACAACAGACAGAGTACCCCTCATTCACCAGAACGATTTCGAGGAATTCGCGCATACTCTGCTCGTCATCAACGAGAAGGATGTCGTAAGCCTTTTGACTCATGCTGAACCTGCCTTCGCTTTCACGAAATCACGGGTCTGCACCAGAGGAACAGAAACCCGAATCGTCGTGCCTTCATTCTCTTGAGAATCCAGTTCGATTCTTCCACCTGACTCTTCGACCGCCTTGCGCACAATTGCGAGCCCAAGACCCCCTTCACGGGATTTGGTCGTGACAAAGGGATGAAATACCTTGTTTTGCAAATCTTCTGAGATGCCCGGACCATCATCGGTAATGAAGAAATGGGCCATCCCGTCCATCGCTGTGAGAGACAATTCCAGTCGTCCTTGCCCCTGACATGCTTCAACAGCATTAATCACCAGATTGCTGACGATGCTGTTCCAGGCATCCCGCTCGATTCCGATGTGAATCGGTGTTTCGATGGATTCCTGAATAGAAATCTCATCGCAATCGGATCGTTGCTGGATCATCTCCAACACCTCAAAAACTCCTGTAGCCGCATCGCATATTTCGAATTGGTCACGATTTCTTCGCGAGGAGTATTCCAAGAAGCGATTGACCGTTCGATCGAGACGGTCAGACTCACGATTGACGATACGCGACATCAACTCAGACTGTTTTGTAT